>CAZBJH010000018.1:0-43002 GCA_964492185.1 uncultured Bacteroidales bacterium
GGACATTATGGACAGACACTATTTAGCCGGATTAAACTTATAGCCTACTCCTTTGATGGTTATTATGAGCTCACCTCCAATTTTTTCTCTCAGTTTGCGTACATGTACATCAATTGTACGATCACCGACAATAATATCATCTCCCCAAACATAATGAAAGATCTCTTCCCGTGAAAAAACTTTTCCCGGTTTTGATGAAAGCAATAATAATAACTCAAACTCCTTCTTCGGCAGAATTAGTATTTTTCCTGCTTTTGTTACCATAAACTTTTCCCTGTCAATCTCCAGGTCACCTGTTTTTATCATACCATATCCAATCTTTTCCTTTAATTCGGTAATCTGTTTACTCTGACGTTTTAGCAATGCCTTAATGCGACTGATCAACACTTTGGGTTTTACCGGTTTGGTAATATAATCATCACCGCCGGCTTCAAATCCGGCAATTTGTGAATAGTCTTCACCTCTTGCAGTTAGAAAAGCAATCATAGTTTGTTCCATACCCGGAATTTCTCTTAACAGTTCACAGGTCTCAATACCATCAGTTTCAGGCATCATAATATCCAGCAATATTAAATGAGGTTTTAATTCCCCGGCTTTTCGCAATGCATCTTTGCCATTTAAAGATGTGTAAACTTCAAATCCTGCATTTCTTAGATTATAAGACAGAAACTCAAGTATATCCTTTTCATCATCAACTAACAATATCTTGTATTGACTATAGTCCATTATTTTAAGAATTTAACATTAAAACATTACACCTCCATAGTTTATGGACTGACACTATTTAATGATCCATACATTTTAAAATACTGCCCCATAATTTATCAGCTGTTTTATCCCAACTGAATTTCGCTTTTTGTATACGTCCTTTTTCTATCAGATCATTCCTCAATCCGCCATCAAGGAACAATTTTGTCATGGCCTTATAAATTGATTCGGGTGAATGTGGATTGACATACAATGCTGCATTACCTGCTACTTCGGGCATGGATGATGTTTTTGATGTAATAACGGGCACATCACTGAAAAATGCTTCAAGCAAGGGGATACCGAAACCTTCGAAATAGGAGGGATAAGCCAGGGCAAATGCCGAAGCGGTGATTTTTCTCAAAACATCTATTTCCAATCTCCCTGTAAAAATAATATCATTTCTATTTTTTGCCTTCTCCAAAGCCTCCTGTACATTACTTGTCCACCATTTCTTTGAACCGACCACCAACAACTTAAAATTTGAATTATGTGATTGTTTGAACATTTCAAATGCCCTGATTAAATTTGCCAGGTTTTTTCGGGGATGTATCAAGCCGACAAACAAGAAATACGGACATCCCTGTGAATAATGATTTTGAATATCAGCCCTGGCATTATTATCCATTGGCTGATAAATCTCATTAGCCCCATTATAAACTACATCAATCTTTTGAGGGTCATATTCAAATCTTTTGACAATGTCTTTTTTTGTATATTCCGAAACAGTAGCAATACGTGTTGCTTTATTAATGAACCTTGGGAAAAAATACTTGTAATATTTGCGAACATGCCAGGGTATGAATTCCGGATAGTGGAAAAAATTCAGGTCATGGATCACGGGTAGAGAATTTATCCTTGTGTTCAGAGACAACCATCCGTCAGGAGATAAGAACAGGTCGGGTTTGTGTTTTAGCAAAGCTAACGCCAGGCTATATTCAAAATAAATATACCATAATACCGGATGTCTTGCCTGTGGAGGTATCACAACAGGTTTAATATTATCAGAAAAGATAAACTCATCAGAAAATTCGCGATCAAATAAAAAGATAAATTCATGCTCCTTATGCCGGGTAACAATGCGTTTCAAAGTTTCATATGTAAACCATCCTATCCCTTCAAGTCTGCCGGGGAGCAGCAAGCGTGTATTGACTGCTATTCTCATAATAATCGAAGTATGAACAAATGTAAAAAAAAAAGGTGAATGAGGAATACAGTCGGCTACACTACAAACTTTTTCAGTAGACCCTTCTTATCCCTGATGAGTCTGCCGAAGCAGGTCGTTTACAGTTTTCACCGGGTTAAATGTTTCGATGGGTACTTCAACAAAAATAGTATTCCAGTCCGACATCGCTCCATTCCATAAACCCGGCAATTCGAGGGCTTTTAATTCTCTGCCGTCTTTGGATTTATTGGAAATAAAGCCTGTGGCCGGGTCACGATATTGCAACAAATCGAATTTTTCACCCTTGTAGTCGTAAACACTGCAAATAATATCCACCGGGTTAAAATGAGTGGAACTATCATGTATTTCTTTTTGATCGGTACGGTTCATGTCTATCTGGGTAGTTTCCACTATTTGCAATGATATAGTTCCATCGGGATTCACAGCCCAGAACGGGCCCCCACCAGGTTCACCCTCATTCTTAACCATACCGCATACACGAATGGGCCTGTTCAGTTTTCTTTTCAAATATTCAATAAGCTGATCTTCATTATTAAAAGAATTAGACCCGGGTAATACACATAATTCATTTTCCAAAAACCATTTGATCTTATCCAGTATTCCTCTGTCAGTAGTTGACATGTTGAGTTGTTTCAAAAATGCATCAATCTCCTGCTTATAAAACATAAGTATACCCGCCAAAACCTTTTTATATAATATTGTGGTGGGTTTTAAATTATCCGGGACAACATTATCAATGTTCTTTATAAAAATAATTTCCGCATCCATATCACACAGGTTATCCAGTAACGCGCCATGACCCCCGGGTCTGAATAATAAACTGCCGTCTTCTGTGTGGAAAAGTTCATTTTCAGGAGTAACAGCAATAGTATCAGTAGAAGGCTTTTGTACTGAAAACGAAATTTCGAATTGCACTTCATACTCTTCCTGATATTTTTCTTTAACACGATCATACAATGACTTAAAAAGCTCCAGGTGTTCAGGGGATACCGTCATGTGTATCTTCACGGTGTTATTTCTATTTTTAGCATAAAGCGCGCCCTCGGCAAGATGTTCTTCAAATGCAGTGCGGGTTCCATCGGAATACCTGTGAAAGTTCAGCAAACCTTTCGGAAGGCTGCCATAATTCAGGCCTTTATCAAACAAGAGGTATTCCAGTATCTCTGTATATTTGCCTTTATGTATAAGGTCACTAACCGAAGTGTCATGTTTATCCGCGACTTTTTCAAGATCATCATAAAATTCGAAACGTGAAATAGAATTAAAAAATTCCAGAACACTATTATTCATAGAGCTCACGGGTTCGGAACCTTCCCGGCTGATTTCAGTATA
This sequence comes from uncultured Bacteroidales bacterium, assembly GCA_964492185.1. Lineage (GTDB taxonomy): Bacteria > Bacteroidota > Bacteroidia > Bacteroidales > UBA10428 > JAFGSZ01. The sequence continues at coordinate 3,266 of CAZBJH010000018.1, forward strand.
AAACTCCAAAAGATCTTTAAACATGCGGGATGCCGCACCGGAGGCAGGTACAAATTTTAGAAGATCAACATCTTTTTTGTTATTGTATATTCTGTTGAAATAATTCGTTTTTTCTTTATCCAGTCTGATTATACCATTTTCAGGAGTAGCAGCATCCTTAATTTCCAACTTCGGGAAACCCGATTTGAAATGTTTAATCTGGTCATATACCTTTTCCCGGCTAATACCTTTTTCCCTGAGTTGTTTAAGATCGTTCGCTGTAAACATAATAAGGTTCGTTAACTATAAATGGTTAGTACTAAATTTCTATTACCCCCGGAATTACGGAATTCACAAAGATAAATCCCCTGCCATGTTCCCAGGTTTAAACGGTGACCGCTTATCGGAATAGTCAGTGACTGACCGAAAACAGATGATTTAATATGCGCCGGCATATCATCCGGCCCTTCCAGGGTATGAGTATAAACCGGATGATTTTCAGGAATAAGCTTATCAGAAAAAGACCGAAGATCTTCTCTAACCGATGGATCCGCGTTTTCATTCAATGTTATTGCTGCCGATGTATGCTTGATAAGTATGTGCAGCAATCCCGTTTCGGGTAACTCATCAAAACTATTCTTTATTTCATGGGTGATAAGATGAAAACCTCTCCTGTAACCTTTAAGTGTTATTTCTTTTTGCTGAATCATGGTACAATAAAATTATCACATAAAAATAAAACAATTATAAGGCAAGTTTGTAAAAATTCTTAAATGACAAAGATTACAATTAATTTTAATTATTTTTGAAACATCACCATTCTTTGCGACAACACATGTTAATCTGATGAAAAAATTCTCAATTATAATATTATTAACAACAATACCTCTATTTGTTCAATCTCAGGAAAAAAAGCTGATACAGTTTACCGGGCGGCTTTACAGTGAACTGCTCGAACCCCTGCCCTACGCGCATATATTAATTCTGAACAGTTTACGCGGGACTATAACGGGTGAAAAAGGAAAGTTTTCTTTTGTTGTTGAAGAAAATGATTCGATTTTATTCTCGACAGTCGGATACAGGCGAAGAACAATTGTAATTCCCGATACTCTTAAAGAACCCTTTTTTACCCGTGATATTATTCTTGAACAGGATACATTCATGATAGATGAAGTACGCATCTATCCTTGGAAATCATATGAAGAATTCAAGGAAGCATTTATAAATCTGAAGTTCCCTGATGATGATATGGAAACGGCCCGGAAAAACATAGCACTCATAAAAACCCAGATAATCATGGACAACACCCCCGACCCGGGAGCAAATTTTAATTACATTATGCAGGAACAATACCGTCAGACTTTCACCCAGGGCCAGTATCCAACTTACCAGTTATTCAATGCCTTTGCCTGGGCTAAATTCTTTGAAGCATTAAAAAAAGGAGATTTTAAACAAAAAAAACAGGGCGGTGATTAATTTTCATGCCATTTTAACAATTTTACCGCATTGATCAAGTTATTTATACAAAATACTGTTTCCCATTTATATGCGCATTAAGGTTTTTCTTATATCCTTCTTTGTTTTCATACTTCAGCACAGTATGATTAAGTCGCAGGAGCATGCACTGATCAAAGGAAAACTGACGGATGAAAATAATAATCCTTTATTCTCAGCCAGTATCGGTTTGGAACAAATACCAGTCGGAACAGTATCAGACGACAGGGGATCATTTGAACTGCAGGTACCGGCAGGCAAACGTATTACCGTGGTATTTTCATACCTGGGATACAAAGAAGAACGCCTGCCTTTGAATTTGCAACCCGGGGAGATATATGAAATAAACCTGAAACTTACTCCTTATTCCGAGAAAATTGACGACGTTGTTGTATATAGCCAAAGTGAAAGGGCTAACACCCTTGTCCGGATAGATATAAAATCAATTGATCATATCCCGAACACTTCAGGCGGATTTGAATCAGTATTAAAAACACTTCCAGGTGTTTCTTCGGGAAATGAACTAAGCTCCCAGTATTCTGTACGCGGTGGAAATTTCGATGAGAATCTTGTATATGTAAATGATATTGAGGTCTACAGGCCTTTCCTTGTCCGTGCAAGCCAGCAGGAAGGCTTAAGTTTTATCAATTCCGATATGATCTCATCCATTCAGTTTTCAGCCGGTGGGTTTGATGCACAGTATGGTGATAAAATGTCATCAGTGCTGGATATCAAGTACCATCGTCCAACTGAATTTGGTGCCACAACAACTATGAGTCTGCTCGGCGCTTCAGCACATGTAGAAGGTATTTCTCAAAACAACCGATTTACACATAATTCAGGTATAAGATATAAAACCAATCAGTATCTCCTCGGTACACTTGATACCGAAGGGGACTATAAGCCAACCTTCCTTGATATTCAGACTTTTCTTACATATGATATAACAAAAGAATTCGAGATTAGCCTGCTTGGAAATTATTCCCTTAATAAATTCAAACTGATCCCTGAAGTTCGCAGAACTGACTTCGGAACTTATCAACAGGCTTTGAGCCTTGAAATAGAATATGACGGCCAGGAAATTGATCAGTTTGACAATTATATGGGGGCAGTTTCCTTTAATTATAATCCCCGCGAAAACCTTTCACTAAAACTCATCGGATCGGCCTTTAGTTCGATGGAAAATGTAAGTTATGACATTCAGGGTCAATACTGGCTTAACCAGCTTGATAATACAATTGGATCTGAAACACAGGGCGACAGTATTCTCAATATAGGAGTCGGCACGTATCTTGAACATGCACGAAACACACTGGATGCAAGAATATTATCCCTTGCACATAAAGGAAACTGGTTTTATGGAAAGAATAACTTCAAATGGGGAATTAAATACCAGGCGGAAACAATATCTGACCGTCTTAATGAATGGGATTACGTGGATTCAGCTGATTATTCGTTGCCCTATTCCAATTCCGAGTTGTTGTTATACAGTTCATCGCATACGGAAAATGACCAGTTATCATCAAGAATAAGTGCATATTTCCAAAATACATTCAATATCAGCCTGAATGGTTCCGACATGTTTCTTACACTGGGCCTGCGTTCACATTACTGGGATTATAACAAACAACTCCTGATCAGTCCGCGAGGTACAATATTCCTGAATCCGAACTGGGTTCCGGACATTACATTCCATTTTGCCACGGGTTATTATTACCAGCCGCCATTCTACAAAGAATTAAGGGATCCTGAAGGCAATATATATGATGATATAAAAGCCCAGAAATCAATCCATTATGTAATCGGAAGCAATTACAATTTTAAAGCATGGGACAGGCCTTTTGTTTTTACCACTGAATTGTATTATAAATATCTCTATAATCTCATACCTTACAAAATAGAAAATGTCCGTATCCAGTATTTGCCGGATTTTTTTGCACGCGGCTATTCAACGGGCATCGAGTTCAAGATCAACGGTGAGTTTGTAAGGGGGATCGAATCATGGGCAAGCCTTTCAATAATGCGAACAAAAGAAGATGTTTATAAAGATTATTATATTAAGAGGGATGGAACCGTTGTAGTTCCAGGTTATTACAGGCGACCGACTGATCAGTTGATCAATTTCAGTTTATATTTTCAGGATTACCTGCCCAACAATCCTGATTATAAAGTTCATCTTACACTAATGTTTGGCTCTGGATTACCATACGAGTCGCCTGATTATGACCGTCCATCCGAGATATATTCCCTGGGACAGTATAAACGAGTTGACATTGGATTCTCAAAAGCGATAAACAGAGATATCGCTAACGATTCACCCCCGGGTGTACTTGGCAGGTTTAAGGACCTTTGGGTCAGCGCGGAAATACTTAATCTTTTTGGTGTGGAGAACAGGGCTTCTTTTGACTGGATCAGAACAGTCAATAACCAGGCAGGTCAGCCAAATGTTTTTGCCGTTCCTAACAATCTTACCGGCAGACGTTTCAATGTACGACTAACAGCTAAATTTTAATGCCGTAAAACATACGGATGGGGAAATATTCAACATATCCTGAAATATATCAAAGTATGCATATTTTTAAATTTTATACATATGTCTCGTATATTTATTAAATAATATATAAGCTTCAAAAACATCATCATCAACAGTCCAGCTATTACTAATAATTGAATTATCTCCATAAAAAGGGGGATGTATTTCAAAAACATGACAAATAACATTTTCAGTTCAAAAAAATAATTGTAATTTTATCTTTAATTAAATATGCATATTTATTCAAATTGTAGAACTTTTAAAATAACCGTTTATGAACAGTCAGGATTATATAGATAAGGAACACCAACACGGGGCCCACAATTATCATCCTTTACCTGTTGTATTATCAAAAGGAGAAGGTGTATTTGTATGGGATGTGGAAGGAAAAAAATATTTTGATTTTCTTTCAGCTTATTCGGCTGTAAATCAAGGCCATTGTCATCCCGACATTCTGGCTGCATTAAAAGATCAGTCAGAAAAGCTTACATTAACATCCAGGGCTTTCTTCAATGATTGCCTGGGTGAATTTGAAGAGTATATCACCGGGTTCTTTGGTTATGATAAAGTATTACCAATGAATACCGGGGCCGAAGGTGATGAAACCGCATTAAAACTTTGCCGGAAATGGGCGTATGAAAAAAAAGGCATACCGGAAAATCAGGCAAAGATCGTTGTATGTGAGAATAATTTTCACGGACGTACGATCACTATAATATCCATGTCGACCGATCCTGATGCATATAAAGGCTATGGCCCCTATACACCCGGATTTGTTATTGTACCATATAATGATATCAAAAAACTTGAAAAAGAACTGGCTGATCCGAATGTAGCCGGTTTTCTTGTCGAACCCATACAGGGTGAAGCAGGTGTATATGTCCCTGATGACGGATATTTAAAAGCTGCCTTTGATCTGTGTAAAAAGAACAATGTATTGTTCATAGCCGATGAAGTACAGACAGGACTTGCCAGGACGGGAAAAATGCTGGCATGTGATCATGAGGGTGTACGTCCCGATATTCTTATACTTGGGAAAGCATTATCAGGAGGTGTCTACCCGGTATCTGCCGTGCTGGCAGATGATGACATCATGCTTTGTATCAAGCCGGGTGAACATGGATCAACATACGGGGGTAATCCGATAGCTTCCAAAGTTGCCATTGCTGCTCTTGAGGTACTGAAAAAGGAAAAACTTGCTGAAAAAGCTACCGAACTCGGGCAATATTTCAGGGACGAATTAAAAGTGCTTGAACAAACAAACGAAAGTGTTGAACTGGTTCGTGGAAAAGGACTTCTGAATGCTATTGTTATAAAGCCTGTTGAAGGAAAAACCGCATGGGATGTATGTCTTTCATTGAAAGAAAACGGGCTGCTGGCTAAACCTACACATCAGCATATCATTCGCTTTGCTCCCCCGCTGGTCATCACAAAAGAACAACTAACCGAAGCTATTGGTATAATAAAAAAGACACTTTCAGAACTGTAAATGAATATAATTAGTGTCTGTCCATAAAGTCCAATTTGCCGCGTTACGCTTGTCCGAATATTGCTCATTTACGACTAGTAAACTCCGCGTTTCCGGACCGCGCGAGCCTTGCAAATGTAACTTTCTGAACAGACGCATGACAAGTTAAACATTATGCCAACTTTATAGATAAACACTATGAGTTTATTGACAAACTCTAATTAGTGTCTTTCAATAAACTCTTGCAAAAAAACCCGGTTTCCCACCAGGTTTTTTTTATTATATAAGTTTTACTTTTAAGAGCTTTTTAATGTGTAGTCAGTAAGAATATTCTACTTCATTAAAAAGATAATTATATATACACAACCAATTGCCATTAAATGCGTATGAATAAAAAGAATTTCAAATAAACGATCCGGCATAACGGTCCGGGCATTAAACGAATATAGCGGATTTATGAGTCAAAAAATCCTGGTAATCGATGACCATAGTTCCTCGAGGGAATTGATTGCCGAAGTGCTTCAGAATTCTTCCGGGAATTATAAGATATTTTTATGTGAAACAGGTAAAGAAGGATTAGCAGCTGCCGGTTCAAAGTTACCTGATATGGTAATACTCGATATAATGTTGCCTGATATATCGGGTTTTGAAATACTTAAAAAATTAAAAAAGAATAAGCAAACCGCCAACATACCGGTATTGATAATTACTGCTTATGATAACCCCGAGAATCTGAAATATGCTTTTGAGCTGGGTGCATATGATTATATTAAAAAGCCACTGGATGTAAACGAATTACAGTCAAGGGTAAAGAAAACACTCAGCATTGGCGAAACAATAGAAACAATCCGGAAGGAATTAAAAAGTCATCAGCAGGAGATCAATCAACTGGAACAAAAAGCTTTGTTTTCCAATAACGCGCTGAATTCATTTGTACTTATCAATACCAATGGCGAAATGGAATGGGCAAATGAGGGTTTTAAAACATTGCATGGTTCCAGTCTGGAAGATTATAAAATCCGGTATGGAAATACAGTTTTCAGCCTTTACAGGGATTCGGAAATGGTGGAACTGTTTAATTCCTGTATACGTGATAAGAAGACCGTAAATTTTGTATCGAAAGTAGAAAATAAAAAGACAAATGATAAATGGATCCAAACCATACTTTCACCCAAATACAATGATGAACAAGATATTGAAAAGATCATTGCCGTAGAGAATGATATTACCCTGCTAAAAAAGAAAGAAGAAGAGCTTAATCAGCGTAATAAAAAAATTATGGCCATCACCAAAGATTTGGAAAAGGCCAATCAACTTCTTGAGAAACAACGTGATGAACTACAAAATCAGCAGGTAAAAATTGAAAAAGAGCAGGCTAAATCAGAACGGTTGATACTTAATATCCTACCCTTTGAAATTGCAGTACAGTTAAAATCCAAAGGAAGAGCAGGTACCCGTCATTATAAGCTGGTCTCTGTTATTTTCACTGATTTCAAGGGCTTTTCGAACATCAGCAAACAACTTGAACCAAAGGACCTTGTTAATATTCTGGATACCTATTTTGCCAAATTCGATGAAATCACAGGTAATCACTACCTGGAAAAAATAAAAACCATGGGTGATTCATACATGTGTGCCGGAGGATTACCCCTGCGTAACAAAAGTAATCCGGTTAACTCGGTACTGGCCTCATTGGAAATCCAGGACTATATGAACCGCCTGAACGATGCTAAAGTGATAAAAAACTTATCAGTATGGGAGTTACGATTAGGTATCCATACCGGGGAAGTTGTCGCGGGAGTTGTAGGCCGGAAGAAATTCGCGTACGACATATGGGGTGAGACAGTAAATATTGCGCGTCGAATGGAACAGTCAGGTCAGCCAGGTATGGTAAACATATCAGGTATTACCTACCAATATATTAAGGATTACTTCGATTGTGATTACAGGGGTAAAATTGAAGCTAAAAACATTGGCAAGGTAGATATGTATTTTGTAAACCGCATTATACCGGAATTATCCGCCGATAAACTGGGCTATATCCCCAATGATAAATTCAAGAACATCATTAATCAGCTATAGTAATTCCTACTCTTCATGTCGTTCCTTCAAAACCCTGACCAGATCTTCAATTCTGAGCTGGCGATAACTGAGCAGCACCTGCAGATGGTACATCAGGTCTGCCGCTTCGTTTAGCAAGAGTATATCATTCTTATCCTTGGCTTCTATAACCAGTTCAATTGCTTCCTCACCAAACTTTTTTGCAATTTTATTTATTCCTTTTTTGAATAATTTTGTCGTATATGAACCTTTGGGCCTTTTTTCTCTTCTGTCATCTATCAAATCCTGAAGATCAATAAGAAACCGGAGTATTCTTTCGTCCTGGTTATTCTCTTTAAAACATGTATCATGTCCTTCTTCTCCAACAGGGCCGGCGGGATATACCTTAATCAGCATGCTATCGCTATCGTAGTCCGAAAGGATATCCACCACATGTAAATAGTTTCCACTTTCTTCTCCCATTTTCCAAAGTCTGTTTTTTGACCGGCTGTAAAAGGTAACCAATCCTGTCTTTTTGGTCTCTTTCAGAGCTTCCTTATTCATAAATCCAACCATCAACACTTTGCTGGTAATATCATCCTGGATCACTGCAGGCAGTAATCCGTTAAGTTTTGAAAAATCAGGTTTCATCGATAATATATCTGTTATTAAATTAATAATAAATAACTTGCCTGCCATTCATTACTACTTTCCTTTCCATATTCTCTCTCATATTCTTACCGTAATTTTCCGCTCAAACAAATACTCCTTTAACCGGGGTACGGTTATTTCCCTGAAATGAAAAATACTGGCAGCCAGGCCGGCATCGGCCTTTCCTTTTGTAAACACTTCCGCGAAATGTTCCATGTTCCCGGCACCACCTGAAGCAATAACAGGTATTGACAACATGTCCGCCATCCTGGCCAGGGCATTACAGGCAAACCCGTTCTTTGTACCGTCATGCTTCATGGATGTAAAAAGGATCTCACCTGCACCCCTGTTTTCAGCTTCCTTAGCCCAGGAAAACAGCTCCTTATCCACAGGTATTCTGCCACCATTGATATATGTTGTCCAGCAGTCATTTTCCTCGAATGCGTCAATAGCTACAACAACAAACTGACTTCCGAAGTTTTTTGCCATCAAATCAATCAGACCGGGATTTTTCAGGGCCGCCGAATTAATGGAAACCTTATCGGCTCCGGCAGCCAGCAATGCACCGATATCCCCGATCTCACTGACCCCACCTCCTACTGTGAATGGTATGTTCAAATTCCTGGCAATTCGTTTCACCAGCTTAACAAATGTTTTTCGTTTTTCGTGAGATGCAGTGATATCAAGAAAAATCAGTTCATCTGCTCCCTGTTCGGCATACATCGTTCCAAGTTCAACAGGATCACCTACATCACGAATATTAACAAAATTTACCCCTTTCACTGTCCTGCCATCCCTGATATCAAGACACGGTATGATTCTCTTTGCCAACATGTTTATCGCGCAGAATTTAAAACAAATTTTTCAATATCCTGTAATGAAATTTTATCTTCATATATGGCTTTACCTATTATCACACCAAAGATATTCATTTCAGCAAGTTTTTCAACTTCTTTCATTTCTGATATACCCCCGCTGGCTATCAGTTTAATATCACTGAACTTACAATTCAGGTCGCTGTACAGATCCATTGATGTCCCTTCCAGCATGCCATCCTTGCTAATATCGGTACACAAAACATATTGTATTCCCTGCTCAAGATAAGATCTGATAAATGAATCAATGTCAATATCCGTATTTTCAAGCCAGCCGGATACGGCAATTTTTTTTTGTTTCACATCGGCACCGAGTATTATTTTATCTTTGGAATATTTTTCAAGCCATGATGCAAAGAGCGTTTTGTTTTTTACGGCAACTGAACCTATTGTAGCTTGATAAGCTCCGCTGTTGAATACAATCTGAATGTCTTCATCATTTTTTATGCCCCCGCCAAAATCAATTTTTAAACTTGTTTTTGACACCAGTTTTTCAAGAACTTTCCAGTTTATCACATGCTTTTCCCTGGCACCATCCAGATCAACAAGATGCAACCTTTTTATCCCGTGTTCTTCAAACCTCAGGGCTACATCCAGGGGATCGGCGTTATACACCTTCTTCGTACTGTAATCCCCTTTGGTTAACCTTACGCATTTGCCGTCAATGATATCTATTGCAGGTATAATAATCATAATTTCACAAAGTTTTCCAGTATCCCAGCTCCCACTTTGCCGCTTTTTTCAGGATGGAACTGGGTTGCATAAAAGTTGTCTTTCGATAATACTGCACTGAAGGGATGAATGTATTCGGTTGTTGCCACTGTATCGCTGCCTTCAGATGCATAATAACTGTGCACAAAATAGACATAATCACCTTCGGAACATCCGTTCAGCAATTCACACTTCATATTATGCAATGTATTCCATCCCATATGTGGCACTTTAGTGGTATTTTCCTTTCCTTTTCCGGAAATAAACCGTTTTACCTTTTCACTGAAAATACCAAGGCAGTCAATATCTCCTTCTTCAGAATGACTGCACATCAGTTGCATTCCCAGACAAATTCCCAATACAGGTTGTTTTAATCCTTTAATTAATCTGTCCAGTTGATGCTCTTTTAAATAATTCATTGTTGTACTTGCTTCCCCCACTCCCGGAAAGATAACCTTATCTGCCGATATAATTTCATCAGGCACACCGGTAACAATGGCATTGATCCCTATTCGCTGCAAAGCATAATCAACCGACATGATATTACCTGCATTATATTTAATGATCGCTATATTCAAACCTGTAATTATTGATGATATACTATTTTTTACTTATCTTACCCGAATACTACAGTCCGGTTTTTGTAAATCAGGATTCTTCTTTGCAGATGCAACAAAACAGCAGTTGAAAGAACGATCTTTTCAAGATCCTGCCCTTTACGAATAAGTTTTTTAACCGAATCTTTATGGCTTATCCTTGTTACACCCTGTTCAATAATGGGACCTGCATCAAGTTCAGCCGTAACATAATGGCTTGTCGCACCTATCACTTTCACCCCTCTTTCATAGGCTGAATGATAAGGTTTTGCCCCGGGAAAAGCCGGCAAAAATGAATGATGTATATTTATGATCTTATTGGGGTATACAGAAACAAATTTATCGGATAATACCTGCATGTAACGGGCAAGCACAATAAAATCAATGTTGAATTCCTTTAAAACAGACAACTCGCTCTTTTCCTGTTCAGCCTTATTTTCACTGTTAACCGGAAAATAACGAAAAGGAACAGAAAACTGTTTGGCAACCTGCTCCAGATCCTTGTGATTACTAATGATCAATGGTACCTCGACCGGCCATTCACCTGCAATAACACGTGAAAGAATATCATAAATGCAATGCGACATTCTTGATACAAATATGGCCATTCTCGGTATCTGATCATTAAAATACAGCCGCCAGGTCATATTATATTTTACCGCGATCTGTGTATTAAAATAATCCCCGATCTTATTACCGGGTATCAGAAAATTTTCCAGTTCCCATTCTATACGCATAAAAAATACTTTATCCTGCCTGTCAACATGCTGATCAAGATAAATTATATTTCCGTTATTATTATCAAGGAACTCGGTAACTTTAGCAACAATACCCTGCTGATCCGTGCAATGCATCAGTAGTATCGCTGTGTTTTTCCGGTTATTACTGTTCATTTCCATAATAATTAGAGTCTGTCTACAAAGTGAAAAAAATGTTTAACTGGTCATGTGTCTGTTCAGAAAGTTCCATTAGCAAGGCTCGCGCGGTCCGTAAATGCGGAATTTACTTGTTGTAAATGAGCAATTTTCGGACAAGCGTAACGAAGCAAACGGGTCTTTATGGACAGACACTAATTACATTGTTCCTTTGGTACTTGGTAACTCATTACTTGCAGGATCACGTTTAACAGCCATCTTTATTGCCCTGGCAAAAGCTTTAAAGATAGCTTCAATTTTATGATGTTCATTTGTTCCCCGGGCCATAATATTCAGGTTGCATTTCGCTTCATCGCTAAATGATTTAAAAAAATGAACAAACATTTCAGTTGGCATATCTCCGATTTTTTCCCGTTTGAATTCAGCATCCCAAACCAGCCAGCCGCGTCCTCCAAAATCCATCAATACCTGCGCCATGCTATCATCCATAGGCAGAGCAAAACCGTAACGTTCAATCCCTCTTTTTGAGCCCAGTGCCTGATAAAATGCCTGTCCCAACGCAATGGCGGTATCTTCAATAGTATGATGTTCATCTACGTCCAGGTCGCCTTTGACCCTGATCTTAAGATCACAGCCCGAATGTCTGCCAATTTGTTCCAGCATATGATCAAAGAACCCCAGTCCGGTAGATACTGACGATCTTCCCGAACCATCAAGTTTTAGTTCAACCAGAACATCTGTTTCACCGGTCTTCCTCTTTACACGGGCTGAGCGTTCCTCTACAGATAAAAAATCATATATCCTGTCCCAATTATTGGTTGTCAAAACACAAACTTTATCCAGACCTTTATCCTTCAGTTTCTTCGCGCTTCTTTTATCTGAAAACCAGATCGCGTTTGCACCCAGATTTTTAGCCAGCTCAAGGTCTGTAATCCTGTCACCAATAACATATGAACTATGCATATCATAAGAAGGCCCCAGGAATTTTTTTAATAGTCCCGTTCCGGGTTTACGCGCCGGGGAACGGTCCTCAGGTACTGAAGTATCAATTCTTATATCATCAAAAGTGATCCCCTCATTTTCAAAAGCTTTTAAAATTTTGATCTGTGATGGTATAAAATTCTCTTCAGGGAAAGAAGGTGTACCCAATCCGTCCTGATTGGTAACCATGACCAGCTTAAAATCCAGATTTTTTCTGATCTGGTATAAATTCCTGAAAACCCCGGGTATAAACTCAAGTTTATCAAGGGAATCTACCTGGTAATCACCTGGCGGTTCCACTATCAGGGTACCGTCCCTGTCAAGAAAAATAACTCTTTTTTTATTGTTCCTGCTCATATTTTTTCAGTGCTTCAAGTAATATGTCGTTCTCCTTTTTAGTCCCAATGGTAATCCGCAAACAACCTTCACATAACTTTATTGTTGACCGGTCACGAATAATGATCTTATTTTTTACAAGATATAAATATATTTCCCGTGGCTTTTCTGCTTTTACCAGTATGAAATTTGCATCCGACGGGTATACCCTTTTAAAAAATGAAAAAGCAGAAAGCTGCTTCATCACGCGATCTCTTTCTCCGAGTAAAACCTTTACCCATTCTCCTTTATAAGCTGTTTTATCCAATGCTTCCAGTGCTTTTGCCTGGGTAAGGAAATTCACATTATATGGATATTTGATCTTATTCAACTGAGCTATAATCTTTGGATGTGCAAATGCCATGCCCAATCTTATGCCCGCCAGACCCCAGGCTTTGCTGAAAGTCTGTAAAATGACCAGTTGTGGAAATTTCTTCAAAACGGCCAGGAATCCTGGTTTTTGTGAAAAATCAATATATGCTTCATCAATAATAACAATTCCATTAAACCGGTTTATAATATCCAAAATTACATCCTGTCCGAAGGAATTAGCCGTAGGGTTATTGGGTGAACACAAAAACAAAAGCTTGGTATTCTCTCTTACTGCATCCATCACGTTTTCGGCAATCAACTGAAAATCCTTTGACAGTGATACCCTTTGTACTTCCACATCATTGACCGAAGCAGCAACTTCATACATCCCATAAGTTGGTTCGACAATAACAATAGCATCCTGCCTTGGTTCACAGAAAACCCTTATTATCAAATCAATGGCTTCATCACTGCCATTCCCGAGAAAAATATTTTCAACACCCGTGCTTTTGATCTCTGCAATTCTTTCTTTCAGCTTACGCTGGAGTGGGTCCGGATATCGGTTGACCGGCTCGTTAAAAGGATTTTCATTGGCATCGAGAAAAACTGCCTCTTCACCGCTATACTCATCTCTCGCGGAAGAATAGGGTTTGAGATTCTTTATGTTTTCACGTATAAGCTGATCAATATCCATTACTTCTCCTTTCGTAAATATTTCAGACGCAGACCGGCTGCATTTTTATGGGCATCAAGTTTTTCGGCCTCTGCCATAATCATGATGGAGTTACCGGAATTTAATATTCCTTCCTCAGTGATCTGTTGAAATGTTATTTTTTTAACATAATTGTCAAGATTTACTCCATTATAGAATTTAGCATAGCCGTTAGTTGGCAGGGTATGATTTGTACCTGATATATAATCTCCCGCACTCTCCGGAGTGTATATACCTATGAAAACCGATCCTGCATTAATTACTTTCTCAGCGAGCTCTTCAGCATTTTTTGTCGCGATAATCAAATGCTCCGGTGCATATTCGTTTACCATTTCCATTATTTGATCATCATCTGACAATACAATCATTTTGCTGTTCTCCAGCGATTTACAAGCTATCTCTCTACGTGGTAGCAATTCCAGTTGCCGCTTTACTTCGCGTGACACCCTCTTAATGATCTCCGGATGTGTTGTTAACAACATTACCTGGCTATCAGGCCCGTGTTCGGCTTGGGAAAGAAGATCAACTGCAGCAAACTCGGGAGGAGTGTCGGAGTCGGCAATTACCATCACTTCAGAAGGACCAGCCGGCATATCAATAGCTACATCATGCATTGCCACTATTTGCTTTGCAGCCATAATATATTGATTGCCAGGCCCGAATATCTTGTAGACTTTTGGCACTGTTTCAGTGCCATAGGCCATTGCTGCAATAGCCTGGGCCCCTCCAATTTTAAATATCTTACTTACACCGCTAATATATGCTGCATAAAGGATAGCCGGGTGCAACTTTCCATCGGGCCCTGCTGGCGAACATATGATAATATCATTACATTCGGCAATATTCGCAGGTATTGCCAGCATCAATACAGTTGAAAAAAGAGGGGCTGAACCTCCCGGAACGTATATACCAACTTTTTCTATTGCAATACTCCTTTGCCAGCAGGTAATACCTTTGGCGGTTGTAATCCTTTTAACACCTTTATATTGGGCCCTGTGAAAACTCTCAATATTTCGGTATGCCCGATCAATGGCATTCTTCAATTCAGGATATGTATTTCTGACACCTTCCTTAATTTCATCTTCTGTAACCATTAAATTGTCCGGACAAGCACCTTCAAATTTTCTGATATATTTTCTGACTGCCGGATCACCATTCATTTTGATATCAGCAAGGACCGGTAACACGATATTATCCAGTGTACCTGTATCCTGCAGCGGGCGATCTAATAACCTGCCCCAATCTTCTTTTTTCGGATATTTTATAATGTCCATCATAGCTTATATGATCATTTTCTCAATCGGAATAACCAGGATTCCTTCGGCCCCGTTATCTTTTAATCTACCTATCACTTCCCAAAACTGATTTTCATTAACAACGGAATGCAATGAACTCCAGCCAGGTTCGTGCAGGGGCATTATAGTAGGGCTTTTAATGCCGGGTAATAATTCAATGATCCTGTCCAGTTTTTCATTCGGGGCATTCAATAAAATATATTTATTGCTTCCTGACCGCTGTACCGATTGAATCCGGAACAAAAGATCATTAAGCATTGGCCGCTTCACCTTTGAAAGACCGGGATTGCCAATAATGACAGCTTCTGAACGGGCGATTACCTCCACTTCTTTCAAACGGTTACTCACTAAGGTGGATCCTGAACTTACAATATCAAATATGGCATCAGCCAATCCAATTCCGGGAGCTATCTCAACTGAACCGCTTATTTCATGAATCTCCGCGTTAATATTATGTGCTTTAAGATATTTACGTAAAATACCCGGGTAAGATGTTGCTATCTTCCTGCCGGTGAACCAGCTGTTATCCTTATAATCCGTTGATTGGGGTATAGCAAGCGACAACCTGCACTTTGAAAAGCCTAATCTTTCAACTAATTCAACATTCCTGTCCTTTTCCATAACTTCATTTTCACCAACAATACCAATATCTGCAACCGCATCAGCAACATATTGCGGGATGTCATCATCCCGCAGGTACAGGATCTCAAGAGGAAAATTGGTGGCCACAGTAACTAACCTGCGTTTACCCCGTGTCGTTTTTATTCCGCATTCTTCTATCAGTTGAAGCGATCTCTCACTCAGCCTCCCTGTTTTCTGTATTGCAATTTTTAATCTTTCCATATCATTACATTGTCCAACTACAACTTTTTTTATCTAACAAATATTTAAGAGTTATATAAAACCCTTAATTTGCAGAAAATAACATAAAAAAAGGCTTGCAGCACCTGCAAACCTTAACCTAATATTGTTTGTACATACCACACCTTTTTATAGCAAGCTATATATGATGATAATGATAGGTATGTGCTTTAATTATGTTCATATTTTCTAACCCTGCATGCAAAATTAGTGATTTTTTCACAAAACTTCAAAATGAATCAAGAAAAATTATTACTTGGCTCTTATATGCTTTTTCACACAATGAGAGTTGAACACCCCCTTCATTATTAATATATATATATAAAGCCCTAATTATAATTCTTTAAAACAAACTCCGGATTAAATGTCCCTTATCAGTTTATTCTGAGGTGATTTTTTAATAACAGAAACAAATGAATCAAGTACCTTATCAATCTCATTTACTTCTCTGTTTGATTCTACCGCAATTTGATTATTTCCGGTATTCTCTATTGCATCAATAACCGACCCTACTGTCAGGACACTGCTATCCCTTGCAGGTTGATAAGCACTTTCATTGGAATCCTGTGTTACGGTTTCTGTCAGGATACCTGCATCGATCAGGTTGTATATGATTTCCCGCACAACCCTGACCGGAATTCCAAGATTATGTGATAATTGTCCGGCAGTCATTGCATTTTCTCCGTTTACAAAATTTTTCACAACAGCATGAGTAATAATCAGTGCAAATTTCTTCCGCGATGAAATGCTGATATTAAAGGATTCGAATTCCGATTCAAAATGTTCAATATTCTGATTGGAAAAAGAGATTTCTGCACCAAAAAGCACTATCAGCCAACTGATATTAAGCCATATCAGGAACAGTGGCAAAGCGGCAAGGCTCCCATATATGGCACGGTAACCTGACAACAACGACTGAAAATTAAAATACCCCCATTGTAACAATTGAAACATAGTACCTGCAATTATACCTGCAATAAATGCAGAACCAAACTTTACTTTTGTATTAGGCATAATTATATAAAGCAGTGTAAATACCATCCAGATCAATAAAAAAGGTATCACGGATACCAATACGGTAAGTAATGGCCCGATATATCCAAGTAAGGGTCCCCCACCGCTGTCTTTGATCTGTGAGGATATAAAACCTGTCAGACTGCTGGAGAGAAATAATAAAACAGGAGCTATTACAATCAGGGATATATAATCGCTGAATTTTCGTGAAAATACCCGGGATTTCTTGATCTGCCATATATCATTAAAGGCATTTTCAATATTTCCAAGGACTTTCATTACGGAAAAAATCAACACCACCAGACCTATACCTGCAATAAATCCGCCGCTTATATTTTCCAGGTACCCAACGGCAGTGTTAATTATCCATTGTATGGCATCCCGCGGAGCTGACAACCTTGATTTGATCCAGCCTTCAAGCCCCTGGTCAAAACCCAGTCCTTTTGCTATTCCAAATACCATAGCAAATATGGGAACAATGGATAATAAGGTAAAATAAGTCAGGGCCGAAGCCCTTAGCTGAACCCTGTCTTCATTAAATCCCCTTATAGCAACCAAAAATATTCTTATCTGACGAAAGAGGATTCTATGGCTTCTGGGCTTTTTAACAAGAGAAAGATGCCAGATGTCTTTCTCAAAAAATTTACGGATTTTTTTTAGCATGTCAAATAAATATGGTTCATCTTATAAAAATAGTTATTTATGTTAAATACTTTTCGCAACTGTTCTTGTATATTTTCATTGTTTCCTTACATTTACGACATTATTTGTAAAATAGTTATCTGAAAATGCCTGCATTTAGTCTTGAAAACAAAAATATACTCATTGTTGAGGATGATGAAATGAGTTTTCTGTATTTAATGCAGATCTTTAAATTAACAAGTGGAAACATTATCAGGGCAAAAAACGGGAAAGAAGCAATTGAAAAGGCAACCTCATCAAGCCAACTTGATCTTATCCTGATGGATCTTCAACTTCCGGATATTCCGGGAACAAAAGTTATCGGAACAATACATAAAAAAAATCCGGATATTCCAATCATTGCACAAACTGCAGCACGCTCCCCCGAAGAGCATGAAAAGGCTTATAAAGCTGGATGTTCTGATATACTTGTAAAACCTTTTAATATGGATGCCCTGCTTGAAAAGATCAATGAATACATTTTATAGGCAGCGAGGGGAATACATTTTATGATTTTTTAACCCGGTAAAGCCAATAATGCAGGATATAATTAGTGTCTGTCCATAATGTCCGATATCCGCGTTGCTGCTCACATTTTAAATCCTCAAATACTTTAGTATTCTCCGGTTTAAAATGTTCACGCGCCTTGATCTCGAACATTCTGAACAAACACCAGGACTTTATAGACAAACTCTAATTAGTGTCTGTCCATAAAGTAGTCAAAATGTTTAATTGTACATGTGTCTGTTCAGAAGGTTCCATTTGCAAGGCTCGCGCGGTCCGAAAACGCGGAGTTTACCAGTCGTAAATGAGCAATTTTCGGACAAGCGTAACGCGGCAAATGAGACTTTATGGACAGACACTAAATCATAATGTTGCATGAATATTGAGATTCTTCATCTGATCGAAGGTGCCCGGAAAGCACACGGATTAACTGTGATCATTGATGTTTTCAGGGCTTCTTCACTTGCCTGTTATCTTTTTGACCGTGGTGCAGAAAAAATCATACCGGTTGGCAAAATAGAACTTGCATATAAGCTTAAAGAACAGCATCCTGATTATATTTTGATTGGCGAACGTAACAATAAAAAACCTCCCGGTTTTAGTTTCGGTAATTCACCCTATGAAATACTTAATCAGGATTTTTCAGGGAAAACAGTGATCCATACAACAAGTGCAGGCACTCAGGGTATTGTTAATGCAAAAAAGGCTCTGAAAATTATTACAGGGAGCTTTGTAAACGCCGGGGCGGTAATTAAATTCATTAAGCATTATCAACCACGAAATGTATCCCTGGTAGGTATGGGATATGCAGGTACGACTCCCATAGAGGAAGACACATTTTGTGCAGAATATATAAGAAACGGTCTGGAGGGTAAAAAGAGTAATTTTTCAGCGATGGTGGAGACAATAAGGAAAACCAGCGGACGCCGCTTCTTTGATCCGAAAAAAGCAGATTACAATCCACCTGAAGACTTTGGTCTTTGCCTTGATCTTAATGCTTTTAATTTTGTTCTTGAAGCCGTTTCTGATGATAAGAACATTATCACCCTGAAAAAAGTAATACTCTAAATAGTATTCAACTTTTTAACTCACCTTCCTGTAACGCAGAACAGCAAACATAAGCATAATACTGCCATATACTGCCACTGAAATCCAATCCGCCAAAATATCCCTTATCCCCGATCCCTTCAGTAAAATCATCCTTACTACACGGATGAAATATGACATCGGATTCATAATATTTACCTTTTGGGCCCAGTCAGGCATACTTTCCACGGGTGTGAATATTCCACTCATTAAAATAAAGACCACCAGAAAGAAATAAGCAAGGAACATCACCTGTAGTTGATTATCGGCCATGGTTGACATTAAAAGACCAAATGCAAGAATAAGCAATAGATAAGTCGCCACAAAACCGAACAACAAAAGAATACTACCCTCCATGGGTACATTATATAAAAATTTAATGATCACTAATCCAAATCCGAGTTCAAAAAGTGCAATAGACCATAAAGGAAATAATTTACCTAAAATAAACTGCAGTCTCACAACAGGAGTAACATTTATCTGCTCAATCGTCCCCGACTCCTTTTCCCGTACAATGTTAAGTGCTGTCAGGAACATTCCGACCATAGTTACAAGCACACCCAATATTCCAGGTGCCATATAAAATTTAAAATTTAACTCATTATTATACCAAAACCGTGTACTGATACTGATCGGGCTCTCAGGGCCCGTTATACCTGTCATAATACCCTGTTCCCTGAAAAAATCAATATACATATCCCTTATTAATGAGGATGAGTATGCATTGATAAGTCCTGCCGAAAGATTATTTATACCATTGATCAAAAGCTGTACATCTGAATTTCCATTTAACAGATCTTTCTCAAATCCATTCGGAATATTAACCACCAATGCTGCTTTGTTCCTGAACATTTGAGCTTCTCCTTCTTTTACCGACTTTCCTGTCTGCCTCACTGTAAAAAAAGGTGAGTAAATAAATTTGTTGATCAACCGTCGTGAAACACTTGAAACATCTTTATCTACAATATATACATCCACATTTTTCAATTCCAGTGTTGCAGTGTAAACAAAAACAAAAAGCTGAACGACAGGAACAATAAATATTATGGGTAACATGGTTTTGTTCCTGAAGATCTGCCTGAATTCCTTTTGTATAATCAAAAAAACTATTCTCATGTTGAATACATTATTATTCAAGCCGGTAATGAAAATTCTTAACACTAAGTGCTATAAACAAAACAGTCATTCCTGCAAGTATCAGGGTTTCCTTCCATATGTAAAGAAATCCTGTCCCTTTTATCATAATATTTTTAATAATTATAAGAAACCAACGGGCCGGCATTATATTACTCAACCACTGCAATACCTGTGGCATATTATCTATGGGAAAAATGAACCCTGACAATAACAAGGTAGGCAGCATTAGGGCGAACATGGAAATAAACATGGCTACCTGCTGTGTATTGCTTATTGTTGATATTAATATCCCCAGTGAAAGAGCAAGCAGAATAAACAATACATTCACCAAAAACAAAAGCAAAAAGCTTCCGCGAACCGGCAGGCCAAATACAATATATCCCAGGGCAATGATAACCAACGCGTTAATAACCGAAAGGAATATATAGGGAGTTACTTTTCCCAGGATGATCTGTAATGGTTTTAAAGGCGATACCAGCAATGCTTCCATTGTTCCTGTTTCCTTTTCACGGGCAATTGATATTGAGGTCATGATAGCTGACACCAGCATAAGGATCAGTGCTATTGTACCGGGCACAAACATAAATACACTTTGCAGGTTTTCATTAAAATAAAAACGAACATCAGGTGTCAGATTCAGCATGATTAAATTGCCTGCAACCATATCTTTTACATAATTATTAATGATCCCGCTTGTATAATTTACCACCAGACTGGCAGCATTGGGGTCCGAGGCATCTGCAATAAGTTGAACCTGTGCTGTACCTTCATTCTCCAGTTTTTCTCCGAACCCTGGTTCAAAAACAATTACTTCCCGTACTTCCCCACGTTGAAAAGCTTTTTTGATCTGATCAGGATGGTTCAGCTCTCTTTTTAGATGAAAATAGCCCGAGGAAAATATTTTTTGTGTAATCTCACGGGTAACAACATCTTTGGAATGATCCAGTATTGCAATATTTACATTACGTATCTCATTTCTTACTACATAACCGAATATAAGAATTTGTGCAACGGGCAATCCGAACAACAGTACCATTGACCGGGAATCACGTAAAATATGAAGAAACTCTTTGATCACAAACCCGTAAAACCTTCTCATAATTATTCTTTATTTATTCCTAGCAATTTTTAAAAAAACCTGATCAATATTTTCTGCTTTATATTTCCTTTTTAATTTGTCCGGTGTGTCCAATGCTTCGATCCGGCCTTCCGACATTATTGATACCCTGTCGCAATATTCAGCCTCGTCCATATAATGAGTAGTAACAAAAACAGTTATTCCCCTACCGGCAGTATCATATATTAACTCCCAGAAACGCCGCCGCGTAACAGGGTCAACACCCCCGGTAGGTTCGTCCAGAAAAACTATACCGGGCTGATGAAAAACGGCTACCGAAAAAGCCAGTTTTTGTCTCCACCCCAGGGGAAGCCCCCTGATCAGCTTATTGGCTATAGGCTCCATATCAAGTTCTTCAAGTAATTGTTTCGTGCGTGCTGCAATTTCCTTTCTTTTGATACCATATATGCCTGCATAAAAATGAATATTCTCTCTGACGGTAAGATCCTCGTATAAAGAAAACCTCTGACTCATGTACCCGATGTTTTTCTTTATCTCCTCAGTCTGTGAGTAAACATCAAATCCTGCAACATGTATATTCCCCGATGTTGGCCTTGATAATCCGCAAAAGATCCTTAATGCCGTTGTTTTACCGGCGCCATTGGCTCCAAGGAATCCAAATATTTCTCCTTTATAAACCTCAAAAGTAAGGTGGTCATTGGCAGTGAAATCCCCGAACTTCTTCACCAGGTTTTCAACCTGTATGATTGGATACCTTGTCATACGATATTGTTATATTTCTTTAGAGTCTGTCTTTTTATTGACTAACTTAATTTAAATCCTCAGCATAATTTGCCGAATGAATAAAACAATCTTCAATACCCGGCTTTATTTTTTTTGTTTTTATATTGTTATGGCCTTTTTCATACAGGTAATTCCTTAGGATTTTTATATCTTCATTATCAGCAGTGAACCGGTAATGAATGGTTTGACCAAATAAATAAGCACTTTCACAAAATTCATAAGCTCTCAGGTCATGAAGCAGGGACTGCATTGATGAAGAGCGAATGGCATATAGGTTTCCTGAGTAACCGGCAATAATATTTGATGGTGTATCATGCTCCATGATGAATCCTTTATGCATAAGTGCTATCTGATCGCATTTTTCTGCTTCATCCATGTAGGGTGTTGAAACCAAAACAGACATTCCGTCCTGTTGAAGTTTTCTTAAATTATCCCAGAATTCCTTTCTTGAAACGGCATCAACTCCTGTTGTGGGTTCGTCCAGCACCAGCAGATCGGGATTATGGATGATGGCACAGGCAAGCGCCAGCTTCTGTTTCATTCCTCCTGATAAATTTTTTACCAAACGTTTACGGAAAGGTTCAAGATGGATAAATATATCAGCGATCAGATGATAGTTCATTTTCACCGATGCACCAAAGATCGTAGCATAAAAATTCAGATTTTCTTCCACCGTCAGATCCTGGTAAAGAGAAAACCGCCCCGGCATATAGCCCACGGAATTCCTGATTTTTCTGTATTGTTTGACCACATCATAACCTTCTACCTGTATTTTTCCTCTGTCAGGCAGCAGTAATGTAGTAATGATCCTGAACAAAGTGGTTTTACCGGCCCCGTCAGGACCGATAAGTCCGAAAAGAATGCCTTTTTGCACATTAAGATCAATTCCTTTAAGGGCGGCGACTTCACCAAATGACTTGACTACACCGCGTAATTGCAAAATATTGTCAAAATTACTTTGCATATGATAATTATTATAACATTCGATTGTTTTGATTATTAATATATTGTTCAGTTAAATATATTGTCAGGTTTATTGAAGATCACTATTTAGTGACTGTCTATAAAGTAGTCAAAATGTTTAACTGATCATGTGTCTGTTCAGAAGGTTCCATTCGAATATATTTTAATTAAGTTATTAGTAATTAATTTGTTATTTCGTTTAATCAAAGTTGGTGGTATGTGTTACCTCGCAAATTAATAATTTAATAAGGTGCTCGGTGAACCGACCGAAGGGAGCTCACGAACCGGAACGAAGTGGAGCTCGGCGAAGCCAATACCATATGAATTATTATTATTATGAGTAACCCTCACCAATAACCTGTTTATAAAAATATTCATGTCCTTATGTCTTTGTACCTCATATCTTAAACTCTCTTAATGGTGAGGGTTTCCATTTGCAAGGCTCGCGCGGTCCGGAAACGCGGAGTTTACCAGTCGTAAATGAGCAATTTTCGGACAAGCGTAACGCGGCAAATGGGACTTTATGGACAGACACTATTTATCCTCCTGTTGTTTAAATCTAATTTCACCAGGCATGCCTATTTTCAACCTGCCATCATTAATCACCCGCACTTTTGCAGGATACACCATATTGACCCGCTCTTCTTTGGTTTGTATGATCTTAGGTGTAAATTCAAAATCTGAAGAAATCCAGATAATTTTTCCTTTAAGCTCCTGATTATCCTTTGAATTTTTATCAGTAACAACAGTTACTTCCTGTCCGATCTTAACTTGTGGCAACTGGGCACCCGAAAGGTATACCCTCAGATCCATCTCCTTAAGGTTGGCAATTTTATAAATTGCTTTTCCCGGCACAACCAGTTCGCCCGGTTCAACATATTGTTCAAGTACGGTTCCTGTAACAGGATTCCTGATCCGGGTCTTCCGTATCTGTTCTTCAACCTGAGAAATCCGGATATCGAGCACACCGGTTTCCATCCTGGCAGCAGTATATTTACTTTTTATTGACTTAATCTGCTTGTCGATTACCCGGAGTTTTCCTTCCATTTCGTCAAGCTGTTGTTCAGTTGCCGCTTCATCATTTACAAGCCGGACAATACGGTTGCGTTCTTTTAACACGACTTTGCGCTGCTCTTTCTGGATTTCGATCTGGTCCAGTATATTTTGGCAGTTGGCCAGTATAACTTTTTTTTGGGCAGCAAGTTGCTGACGGTTTAATATTAATGATGAAGAATCAATATATCCCACAATC
This sequence comes from uncultured Bacteroidales bacterium, assembly GCA_964492185.1. Taxonomy (GTDB): domain Bacteria; phylum Bacteroidota; class Bacteroidia; order Bacteroidales; family UBA10428; genus JAFGSZ01. Next base: position 27,522 of record CAZBJH010000018.1, read on the forward strand.
CTGCCTTCTTCAATGGTACTGCCCTCTTCCACATCCAGTGAATGAATTTCGCCCTGAATCTGCGCGGAAACAGTTACTTCCCTGGTTTCGAAATTCCCGTATGCATCAGATTCCCTTATACCATTCCTGCAAGAGGATACAAAAATGCTATAGCTTAGTATTAAAACAATAAATATTAACCGTTGCATAATTATGATCTTTTGTAAAATTTTTAAATTCAGTTTTTTATACCACCAATCAACAAACAATTGTACATTGTTTCAATCATCTTAATTCGGTGAATTTCCTGTTTCAGCTTTGCTATAAGTTCTGCATTCAACTCTGTAATATAGGCTGTTGATGTGATCACCCCCTTATCCATTCGTTCTGCGGCATTTTGCCTGATCTTTGAACGCAGCCGGACAATTTCCCGATCCTTTTCCAGTGATTTTTTGTATTGTACGATTTTTGCTCTTTCTTTTACCAGTGATATATTGACATTTTTTGTAAAATTTTCCATTTGAACATCCACAGACTGTTTTTGCAGATCATTAATTTTTTGCTGACGCTTATGATCACCCCAATTCATAAAATTCCAGGACAAACCGAGCCCGGCAATATAGTATAATTTAAATTCCTCATTGAAATAATTAAGGCCTGGTTTACCATAGCCTGTTTCTCCAAAAGCATAAATCTTGGGCCTGTAAGAAGCATCTATAACCCGCTGACCGGCATCAATCGTTTTTTTCTGTAGTTGATAAAGTCTTATTTCCGGCCGTCTTATCTCATTTTCAATATCCACAGGTTCATCGGGTAATGCCAGATATCGTGTGGTATCTATGTCCCTGCCGGTAAGCTCGGCCAATACAGAATATAAACTTTCAATCCCTGTTTCCACTTCTACCAGTTGTTGTTCTAATTTGAGTCGTTCGGCATCCATTAAATCGAGATCCGAAAGTAATAAGACTCCGTTTTCCACACCCGATAATACAGCTTTTCTCCTCTTCTTCAATTCTTCCAGTGTAAGCTGCATCACCTGTTTGTTCTTTTGTAACAACAATATATTGAAATAAACATGGTTCAGTTGATTTTTTATCTCATACAGACTGATTTCCACCTGCTGGATTGCTGTTTCAGTTTGGTTATCTTCAAGTACCCCGCGGGCACGGACGATCCCTCCATCGTATATGCTTTGATTGAGAGACAAATATAGTTTATACTGATCATGAGGCATTCCCGGGAATTCCATTCCTGGTATATCCTGATCAAAAGACAACTCAATAACATCCGACTGGTAAGAAGCACGTCCGTTAAGTGATAACTGAGGATACCATGATGAAATAATATTATCTGTCTTTAAATCACCTCTTTGACGGTTCAGGGCTTTTTGTTTCACCAGTGGATAATTCTCATCACACCATGTATAGCAATCATACAGTGTGATCGTGTCCTGGGTAAAAACAGGCAGGACTAAAAAAAACACAAGGGCTAATGATCCGAATCTTTTCATACACCTTATTTAATGTTGTTTTATTGATGTTTGAATAATATCTCTTATCCGGGCAATTATGCTTTCCCTCATTCCTCAATAAAAGTTTAATTAGTGTCTGTCCATAATGTCCGATATCCGCGTTGCTGCCAAAATTTTAAATCCTCGAATACTTTAGTATACCGCGGTTTAAAATTTTTGCACGCCCAATTAAACATTTTGCCAACTTTATATACGGACACTAATTATTCCTTAATTACCAATGATTTTAAAATAAAATCCGGAATTTCCTTTTTTCTTGATTCCAGGAACTTTTTAAAAACCCGCGGGTCATTGTTAAAAATCATAGGTACAAGTATGGGACGGGCAGCCATGGGAAATATACACATAGACAGAATATTTACGATGAGTTGTTTTGAATCAATCTGACGTATATTGCCTTGCTCAACCTCTTCCCTTATTAAAGTGTCAAATTTCATCGGATTTGATCCTAAACCTTTAAATAACTCTATTACGCCTTCAGGATCACGGTTGATCTCACATAAAATAAAAGAAGGTATGAACGGATTTTCGAGTAACAGATCGATATATAAATTAATAAAATTTCTTATCCGCTCTTCAAAACACAAATCAGAATTTAAGAGTTCGTCAGCTTTTGGTAAAAACCGTTTAAAAGCATATTGGAAAACGGCTTTGAACAATTTCTCCTTGGTCCTGAAATAATAATGCAAAAGAGATTTATTAATACCGGCTTCATCTGCTATTTCCTGCATTCTTGCCCCTTCAAGACCCGACCTGATAAAAACATTCTTAGCTGTTTCGAATATTTTTGATTCTGTGGTATCCATAATAATTAACCAAATGATTCAACCATATAATTTAACCATATGGTCAAATATAGTGAAAATTTTTTATGTTCTGCTTAAATTTCCCGAAAAAAATCATATCGTCAATATATTTTTCTTATTTATTAAAGAAATGAGCATATTTTTTTTAATCAGCTTAACATAAATTTTCCATCCAATATATGCATCTAACCTGTATTATTAACAAATATTATAAAATTCTAATTCATCTTTACGCACATACTGCCCGGCGAAGCAAATAATGCAGTCTAAACAGGATCTGTTCTATAAAGTTGGCAAAATGTTTAACTGGTCATGTGTCTGTTCAGAAAGTTCCATTTGCAAAGCTCGCGCGGTCCGAAAATGCAGAGTTTACTTGTCGTAAATGAGCAATTTTCGGATAAACGTAACGCGGCAAATGGGACTTTATGGACAGAATATTTCTGCAAAAAAAAAGCAGGAATAATCCTGCTTTAGTTTTTTTCTCCTAAACCTCTTTGCTTTTTATTCTTCTTCTCCCATTTCTTCTACATCAGCAGCAACAGAATCTGCTGTTTCTTCAACTTCTTCCATGCCTTCTTCAATTACTTCTCCTGCTTCTTCACCAACATCTTCAACTTCTTCTACTACATCCGATTCGGATTCAGCAGGTTTATCTGAAGATTTGCATGCACTTAAAGCTATAAAAGAAGACATCGCTAAAACAAGACAATAAAAACTCAATTTTTTCATGGTAATAACTTTTAAAATTAATTATAATATAGGATCATCACAAAAATAATAAAATATTTAGAAAATAAAATTTTAATTTGTTGATAAGTAGATTATTATTTGCACACACCATAAGTACAATTAGGAATAGCTCCTGAAAAGCCTTATGAACGTGGTAATTATGAAGATTTAACTATGTTTTTTTTATTTTTTCCTATTTAGTCCAAATACATTTTCTCCCCTGATTAACTAATTAATATTGCAAGGTATGTAAATTTACCATGAATAATACAGATAATAATTTTTATTATTACGGATATGCAACATTCAATAATATATCAAAAAAATGCATTTTTTTTTAAAAAATGGACCAGAAAAAAGTATGGAATATATAATTCGCTTGGTAAAGATATCAGGATATGTACACTGGTCCTTTCCTATCTGCTTGTTATGCATCCAAAGATCTCAACGGCAAATTCAGATACTATTATTATCAATAATAAACTGGAAATTGAAGAGGTTGAGGTTATTGGCCGGCGCAGTGATGTTTTCCTTGGTGATATCGCGCGTTTTGTTTCCCTGATCCGCACCGATGAAATACAGAATTCCCCTGTTCAAAGCCCGCTGGATATCCTTGAGCATTCACCGGGTGTAGATATCAGGCAGAGAGGTAATCACGGCGTTCAGGCTGACGTCAATATTCGCGGGGGATCCTTTGACCATTCCCTCATTCTGATCGACGGAATAAATATCACCGATCCCCAGACCGGTCACCTTAGCCTGGATATCCCGCTTGATATCAACAGTCTCTCCCGAATTGAAATATTAAACGGACCCGGTGCCAGGATCTTTGGTTCAAATGCATTTACAGGAGCGATTAATTTCGTCACAACCCCAATTCAACATAATAAACTTTCATTTCAGACTACATTCGGGGATTTCGGTTTCCGTAAAATACTTCTTTCAGGTAATATAATTACCGGAACTCACAGACAGCATATTTCGATCTCAAACTCAAAATCAAACGGCTATGCAGCTAATACCGATTTTCAAAAAAACAATATATTCTACAAGGGACATATTGATATGAGAGCTTCATCTGCTGAATTGCTCTTTGGATACAATCAAAAAGCTTTCGGATCCAATGGGTTTTATTCTCCAAAATATCCCGAACAATATGAAAAAACTTCAACCTGGCTTGCAGCAATAAAATATACTACAGGCGAAAAGATGAAGTTTAATACCAGTTTTTTCTGGCGAAGAAAAAATGATCATTATATTCTTATCAGAAGCAATCCTGGTACATATCAGAATTTCCACATTACAGATGTTTTCGGTACAACTGTAAATAATTCTTTCACATCAATACTGGGTAAGACTTCCCTGGGCAGCGAAATACGATCGGAAAATATTATCAGTAATAACCTGGGGCTTGAAATGCGCGATCCTGTGCCGGTAAAAGGTACTGACAGTATCTCTTATTCAAAAAGTTATACAAGAGGTAATATAAGTTTATTTCTGGAACAGAATTACTCATATAACAGGATCTATATATCCGCAGGTGTAATGATAAACCGGAATACGGATTATTCCGGTGAAATACAATTCTTTCCCGGTGCCGATATAAGCTATTTAATTATCAATAACCTTAAGACCTATATCAGCTATAACCGTGCAGTACATATGCCCACCTTTACGGATCTTTTTTACCAGGGTCCTGTAAATGAAGGAAATATGGATCTTTCCCCCGATCTTATTCAATCATTTGAAGCCGGTATTAAATATGTTCACAGTAATATTCATGCCCAGGCGGGTATGTATTATAATCATGGAAAAGATATCATTGACTGGCTATGGTATCCTGAAAAAGAAAGCTTCAGCCCGGTGAATCTTTCTGAATATGCATCAAAGGGTATTGAGATAACTGCAAATTATACATTTCCCGGCGAACAAAGGAACAGCATTCTAAAACATATTTCAGTCAACTATACTTATATTAATGTTGACAAATCATCTTTGGAAGAAGTTTCAAAGTATTATAACCTGCGGCAGAAAATGAATTTTAAGCTTGATCATCACATTATATGGAAAATATCCGCTTACTGGTCGGTATCATTCCAGGACCGTACGGGTAATTATATAAGCTATAACGATTTATCGGATAATACGGAAGAAATTCCATTTCATCATTTCTGGCTTTTTGATAGTCGTTTATACTGGCAGGACAAATTTTTTACTGTATTTATTGAAGCCTCCAACCTGCTTAATACGGAATACCTTGATACAGGAAGTCTTGAACAACCCGGACGGTGGTTAAGGGCAGGCATTAAGCTCACCCTTTGTTTTGACAATTAATCTGACCGGTATTATTCATACAGGCTGAATGTAACCGGCTTTCCCCTGCAGAAAGCCGGTAAAGGGTAACCGGTAATCGGTGGTCGGTAGGACAATAACCAGTAACTAATAACCAATTCCGTGGGGAAATTAATGTGATAGTAAAAATTAGTTATTTTTAACCTGTATTATTCATGCGTCATAATCAGGGCAGATGCAAAGCACCATAAGCTGAAGGTATAGTAACCCCGTGGCGAAGTCTTCGCAAAGAAGCAGACACCCTGAATTTGGCGCACTTTGTAAAAACATATAATACAATTTAAACAAAAAATATGCAGCATATTATAATAATATACGTCTATTTAATACTGAATGAAACAACATCAATTCAGTTACCGGGATATCAACCGGAAGCTCATTAAAAAATGCAGGGAAGGAAATACAAATGCACAGTTCAGGATTTATAAATTGTATTATAAAGCAATGTACAATACCTGTTTGCGCGTTGTAAATGAAACTGCTGAGGCTGAAGATATAATGCAGGAAGCTTTTTTAGCAGCTTTTACCAGGATAAATGAATACAGTGGTGATGTGAGTTTCGGTGCCTGGCTTAAAAGCATTGTTATAAACAAGTCTATAGACCATCTCCGTAAAAAAAAGATGTTCTTTGAAGAAATTCAGAACAATATAACGGGTGAAAGTGAAGACTTTGATCCGCTTATTCAGACTGAATCAATAGAAAAGCAGGTTGATAAGATAAAAAGTTGTATATCACAACTTCCTGAAGGATGCCGTGTTGTTTTATCCCTTTACCTGCTTGAAGGATATGATCACGATGAGATCGCTCAGATTTTAAAGATCAGTAGTTCAACTTCCCGATCGCAATATACCAGGGCCAGAAAAAAATTACTGCAACTAATACAAAACTAAAATACACAATGAATTATCTTGAAGAGATCATAAATAATAACAGGGAACTGTTTGATAGTGAAGAACCGGGACAAAAGCATATTAGCAACTTCCGGGAAAAGATCAATTCATACTTTGGTAATACAAGACATAGCATATTATTAAAAATGAATAAATATGCTGCTGTATTTTTGTTGGGATTATCTATATCAACAGGATTAGTTTTATTGGTTTTTTACTATAATTTTTCTGACCCGAAGGATCATTACCTGCTAAATAATCCTGAGCTTATTGAGGTGGAATATTACTATCAAAGAAGGATCACTGATAATATTTCAAGACTGAAAAACATGGCTGAAAAGAATAACGCTCTGCCGTCAAGACACATTATCAACGACATAAATGAAGTAAATCAAACAATCAAAAAAATTAAAAAAGATTTGTATTATCACCCAAACGATGAACGTATCATAAACGCACTGATCAATTCTTACAAAATGAAGCTCGAAATTACCGATCAGGTTCTGAATTTGACAACACAATCAAAAAGCTAACAGAAAATTATATACTATGAAATTATTAAAAAGATCATTAATTGTGGTTTTTATGTTATCCGGTGTATTTCTTAAGACATATTGCCAGGATAGCAAGGCCAAGAAGGAATATAACAAGGAATATGAAGTATCATCCCTGACCAAACTTGAAATACAAAATAAATTTGGAAATGTGGATGTTAATAACTGGGACCGTAACACGATATCCATAAATGTTGAAATCCTGGCAGAGGCTGGCAGCCGGGAAAGATCGATGCGGATACTTGATGGAATAAACATTGATTTTTCTGTACAAAACAATACTATTAAAGCTATAACAAATTTCAACAGTGATATTAACCGGGGGGTTCTCGATAATATGAACCAGGGTAATAAGCAGATTGAGGTGAATTATACGGTAAATATGCCCTCTGACGTACCCCTGAATCTTTATAATAAATATGGGAATATTTTTATTAATGAATTGTTATCTACATCGAATATAGAGATAAAATACGGTAAAATAAAAATCAACCGGTTCATGCATCCCGATAATAAACCTATGTCATCGCTTACCATGGCATACTCAAACGGTACAATGGAAGAATGTAGATGGTTAAAACTCGATATAAAATATTCAAAACTGGAGATCACTAAAAGCAGGGCACTAATTATCATGAGCAAGTACTCAAAAATATATATAGATGAAGGAAGCTCTATTGTCTCAGAATCAAAATATGATACTTATGTAATAGGAAAACTGGCGAATTTTGTTACTTCATCGGGATATTCAAATTTTAAATTTGATGAAGTAACGAAGAAAATAATAGTTGAAACCGCGTACAGTGACCTTAAAGCGAATTATATTCCGGCAGGATTTGAAGAGATCAGGATTGAGAATAAATACGGAAATTACAGATTAGGTTTTGATGCCGAAGCATCATACAGGATTGAAGGAGAAGCCAAATATGCAAAAATTATTTTCCCTGATAATAACAGGGTGAATACCGTGAATGAAAACAATGAAATGCGGGTTGAGGGTATTATCGGAAATGATGCACAGCCATCATCAAAAGTAAACATCTCCACAAAATACGGAAACATAAGGCTTGTTGACTGACAACCGGGTAAGCAGTTGTTGATGAATAAGATATAAACTCAGGTACTCATGATTATTATCTGCCGGTATTGCAGGCTCTCTTTGATATTATCTGGCAATAAACCAGGGATTTAACAGGTTTTCTTTATTATAAGTAAGAGTTTGGTCCGACTGATAAATGTATACCTCCTTCCCCGCAGCTTTCAACAGGGCATGACCTGCAGCTATATCCCATTCCATGGTAGGACCGAAACGCGGATATACAAATGCTTTTCCTTCTGCTATCATGCATAATTTCAGACTACTGCCCTTAGAAATGATCTCCAGTTGGGGATATGTTTTCCTGAGTTCTTCGATATATACTTTAGTTTCATCAGAAAGATGTGAACGACTGGCCACCACCCTGTATGTTTTATCCGGATTCTCATCCGGAAGTTTAATGGAGTATTTTCTCAATAATTCCTCGTTACCCGGCATTTTTAAAAGTAACCCCGGATCCGCGGAAACTTTAAAAGCACCGTCCTTTAATGAACCATAATATAAATCACCTAACGCGGGAGCATAGATAACTCCCGTTTCCGGCTTTCCTTTTCTGATCAGTGCAATATTTACAGTAAATTCATTGTTCTTTTTAATGAACTCCTTTGTCCCGTCAAGAGGGTCTACCATCCAAAAATCATCCCAGGCTAATCTTTCCTCCAGGGAAATATCCCTGCTCTCCTCGCTCAATATTGGCATTGCGGCATCCGAAAGTATATCCCTGATACAATAATGTGCTGCCATATCAGCTTTAGTAAGAGGTGAATTATTATCTTTATAACTGATATCCAGGGCACTGCTTCTGTAAATATCCATGATTTTCCGGCCGGCCAGTATTGCAGCCTTAAGGGCAAGGCTAAGATGACCATTTTGTTTCATAACCATTTTAAAAATAAATTAGTGATAAGACTAAAACTGTTACCAGCATATATAGAATCGTAAGGGGAAATCCGATCTTAAAGAAATCTCCGAACGAGTATCCTCCCGGTCCGTATACCATCAGGTTTGTCTGATAACCTATAGGGGTCATAAAATTTGCAGCAGCAGCATAAGCTACGGTTAATACAAAAGGCATAGGACTGATATCCAGGTTATATGACATGGTAATAGCTATTGGAAAAACAATTCCGACCGAGGCCTTATTGGTTATATATGCAGCAAGAAATGTTGTAATTAAATATGTTCCGAATAACAGTCCGATCTTTCCCATGGGCATAAAAACCGTGATCAGAAGGTTAGCAATAAGAGTTGCAGCTCCCGATTTGATCATGGCTGTTCCCAGGGCAAGGGATAAAACTATAATAAGGGCCAGATTATAATCTATACTTTTCGGAAGCTCCTTGGGTTCTGTAATATTCAGAGCAAGTGATGCCAGAATGATAATCAGTAATCCAATGAACAATGAAACCACGTGAAGGGATGCGAGAATAATGGCCAGGGCCGTGCCACCGAACAGGATTGCGATCTTGTACCATTCCAGCTTTCTGAAATCCCGTACTTTTGAGATAAAATAAAAATCTTTTGTATTCAGGGTTCTGCTCACAAAATCCTCACCGGCATAGAGAAGTAAAACATCACCTGCACGCAATACCACATTACCGATCTTTCCATGAATTCTTTCCCCGTTACGGTGAATGGCAAGGACTGCAGCATCATATTTTCCCCTGAAATTATATTCTTTAACGGTCTTATTGATAAGAGGTGAATTTTGCGATACAACTACCTCAACAACCTCTGCCCTTTTCTTTTTAGACAACATTCCCACTTCCGGAAGAATCAACCCCGTATTTGAATTGATCAGATCTGCAATATTTTCTGTTTCCCCGGCAAATACCAGTACATCACCCCTGTCCAAAATTATGTCCTTTGTTACCGGAGATATCCTGAATGATCTGCGTAAAATTTCCACCAGGTATAAGCCCTTAAGATTACGCATATTTGTTTCCGTAATTGTTTTTCCTATCAAGCGGGATTTATTACGAATCTTCGCCTCAATAACATATTCCCGCGACTGTGTTTTGAAAATTTCAAGCGCGGCAGTTTTATCGGGTAAGAGTTTATTACTGAATAATACAAGGTAAATGATACCCAGGATCACCATAGGAATGCCAACATATGCAAAATCAAATATCTGCAGGGGACGGTCAACTTCATATAATTCCTGATCCACGAATAATCCGTTAACTATCAGGTTGGTGGATGTTCCGATCAGGGTTACCGATCCTCCCAATATGGCTGCATAGGATAAAGGAATTAAAAATTTTGAAGGAGATATTTTGTTGCGTTTACACCAGCTGTTCACATAGGGCATCATAATTGCCACAAGAGGCGTATTGTTAAGAAATGCCGAAAAGGCGGCAACTATGATCATCATCCGGGTAAGAAAACCTTTAAAGCTTCTTGCTGAACGGAACAGCCTGTCAAATACACTTTCAACAACTGCAGTCCGCCGGATAATATCGCCCAGCAACAATAACATTATCACTACTGCAACCTGTTCATTGGCAAAACCCTGTATGATCTCCGAGGGTGTGAGTACTCCAAAAATACCAAGTACAATTATGGCGATCAGAAAAGTAAAGGCAGGCCCCAGTATTTCACGGTAGAGTGATACGAGGATGAAAACAAGAACTATAAAAACAAGTATTGTATCAAATGAAAACATACGATTTTAAAGCCTCCTCCATGCTTACTAGTTGCTCCCGGCTCAACGAAAGTAACAATAAATAATTCATTATAAAAAAATGTTGACAAGAATGCGATTTTGTAAAAATAATAAACTTATCTGTTTAATACCCTAACCGTATTTTCATTATCTTAACCGTTCATTTTTGAAAATTACTATTATGAGTGAATTAAGCACATTACAACCAGTGAATGTCTGGAAACATTTTGAAGAGATATGCAAAGTGCCCAGGCCATCAAAAAAGGAAGAAAAAATTATTGCCTTCCTGGAAGACTTTGCCCATAAACATAATCTGACAATTAAAAAGGATGATACCGGTAATATCCTGATCAAAAAAAATGCATCAAAGGGATTTGAGAACCGCAAAACGGTCGTACTGCAAAGTCATGTGGATATGGTATGTGAAAAAAACAGCGATTATCAACACGACTTTAACACAGACCCTATTCAACCCTATATTGACGGTGAATGGGTTAAAGCAAAAGGCACTACTCTCGGATCGGATAATGGTTTCGGAATTGCCGCACAAATGGAGATCCTGGCCGGGAATTATGAGCACGGCCCCATAGAATGTCTTTTTACTGTTGACGAGGAAACAGGACTTACAGGTGCATTTCATTTGCAGCCCGGATTCTTTGATGGTAAAATATTAATCAATCTCGACTCGGAAGATGAGGGAGAACTTTTCATTGGTTGTGCAGGTGGCGTTGATACTCTTGCCACGCTACCATGCAAAAGAAAGAAAACCACAGGTGGCGGAATGGCTTATATGATATCTGTCTCAGGCCTTAAGGGCGGGCATTCGGGAGATGATATTGAAAAATTTCGGGAAAATGCCATAAAAGTGCTTAACAGGATCATATGGACATTGTGGCAGAAAACGAAGATCCGGGTCAACAGCTTCGAAGGCGGGAATCTTCGTAATGCCATCCCGCGGGAAGCACGCGCAATTATTGTTGTGAAAGAAAAGAATACAAAACAAATGCTTGATGAATTTCACCGGCTGGAGACGGAATTTACCCGGTTAAAAAGAGAACAGGAGCCTAATATAAAAATACTTATCGAACCTGTTGCCTTACCAACAAGTGTGTTTACAAATAAAACAACAAACCGGCTATTGAACAGCATTTATGCCTGTCCCCACGGTATTATATCCATGAGTATGAATATGCCCGGACTGGTTGAAACGTCCACCAATCTTGCTTCTGTAAAGGCTATTGATCCCACAAAAATGTTAATTACCACAAGCCAGCGCAGTTCCCTGGAAGCATCAAAGGAGGATATTGCCAACCAGGTACGGTCAGTTTTTTCCCTTGCAGGTGCAAATGCTGAACATACTGATGGATACCCCGGCTGGACTCCAAATACAGACTCGGGGATAATGAGGATCACTGAACAGGCTTACCTGCAACTTTTTAACACCAAACCCGAGATAAAAGCCATACATGCAGGCCTGGAATGCGGACTTTTCCTTGAGAAGTACCCTTATCTTGACATGATCTCCTTTGGCCCTACAATATATAATGCCCATTCACCTGATGAAATGATACATATAGGTTCCTCACAAAAATTCTGGGAGTTGTTGCTGGAAGTTCTCAGGAAAATACCCGTGGAAAAGTGAGAGAATACTGACTGACACTATTTACTCCACCGGTTCAAAATCTTCTTTAGCCACACCACAAACCGGGCAAACCCAGTCATCCGGTATGTCTTCAAATGCTGTCCCTGGTTGTATTCCACCATCCGGATCACCTTCCTCCGGGTCATATACATAACCGCATACAGTGCACTGGTATTTTATCATTGTGAAAAGGTGTTATTTATTCTAACCGGTATAATAAATGTAGATTATAATATTTAACCTGTATTATTCACGTGTCAGGTTCGGGGCATAAGCAAGGCGTCGGAAGCTGAAGCTGTAGTAATCTAACGCGAAGCTTTCGCGACGAAGCAGATGCCTTGAAACTGGCGCACTTTGTAAAAATAAATGAAAATTATATTTCGTGACCCTGTTTGTTATTCTGTTAACTTTCAACACATAAAATAATTTCATTGATTTTCATGAATAATGCAGCTTAATATAAGCAGTAGCAAATGTAACAAATATTCTTATTTAATAGTAAAACATATTAAACCACGAAATATTTGCCTGCTTTTTGTATGAGCTTAAACATAAAATTATATATTTACAATTTTTTAATAAATATTTAATACAATAAAAATTTTATTAAAGAACGGAAAGGGAACTTAAAATGTACAGGAAATGGATGATTATGCCGGTAGCCCTGTTATTTCTACTGGCAGGATGTGAAACTGAAGAAGGAGAAGGAGGAAGTTCGGTGATCACGGGAAAAGTATACAAGAAAGTATATAACAACTCATTTACTGCTATAATTGATGAGTATTATGTTCCTGACGAGGATGTTTTCATTATTTATGGTTCTGATGATGTTTATGGTGATGATATGGAAACCAGTTTTGATGGCAGCTACCGTTTCGAATACCTGAAAAAGGGAGATTATACCCTTTTTGTATATTCAGACGACACCTCTGGTAACAAGATGGCAGAAATTCCGGTAACAAAAACCATCAGCATAACAAAGAACAAACAGCTTATTAAAGTTGAAGATATTATCATAGCCGATAAAAGTGATTATGACGATGGATCAGGAACCATTACAGGTAAAGTATTTGCTGTTGATTATAATGCGGAAATGACAAATACTCCCGATTATTATTACATTGCTGATGAACGTGTTTATATCGTTTATGGTGATGATTCTGTGCATTTTGATGATGTCCGGACACATCACGACGGCAGTTTTAAGTTCCGGGGACTGGTAAACGGCATCTACACGGTATACGCGCTTTCTAAAGACTATCCATATCCAAACAACCCTTTGATCCCGGTATCTGATACGATTGAAATTACTCCAGATAACCCGAATGTAATAATAACTGAGGATATTATTATTATCAAATAGGTAAATAAGAAAATCAGAGATCATATTAATGATAATAACAATAAACATGAGATTTTTTCTTCTGTTAATGCAGTCAAGAAAAATACAGGGCATTATATTTGTAACATTTAATGTATGCCATGAAGTAAAAGGAGAAAATATTGATGCAAAACAACACGGATAAAATAGAAATGATCAATGAACCGGACCCGATAGATAATATTATAGCCGAATTTGATACAATAACACTAGGCAAAATGGACAGCGTGAAGTTGATGAACAGGGTGGATACCAAATATGTTTACAGTTCCAGGCTGATACCTGACATCCTTGAACACGCTATACCCGGTTTTTACATCCTCTCTATTGATGACGAAAGATCATTTCATTATAAAAGTGTTTACCTGGATACTCCTGAAAATAAAATGTTTCTTGATCATCACAATGGTAAAGTCAATCGATACAAGATCAGGTTCAGGGAATATGTATCAAGCAAACAACGATATCTTGAGATAAAATTCAAAACCAAAAATAGCAGGACAGTAAAAAACCGGATCAAAAGAAAAAATATTGAAAACATATTGACAGGAGAATCAAAAGATTTTATTGAAGAACATACTCCTTTTAATCCTGATAATCTGGAACAAAAAATAACAACCCATTTCAACCGTATCACACTGGTAAACAAAACTCTGACCGAACGGGTCACCATTGACTATGCTCTTAGCTTTGCATATAATTCACATAATACAGCATTATCCAAGCTGTGCATAACCGAAATAAAAAAAGACGGGAACAGCACCAGTTCTGACTTTGACAGGATATTGAGTGATTTCGGTATTATTCCCAAAAGAATGAGCAAGTATTGTATCGGCCGGGTGTTGCTGGACAGGAAACTGAAATACAATAATTTTAAAGAAAGATTACTTACAATAGATAAAATCACAAAAAATGATAATAAACTTTATAGCTCTTGCAACTAAGTTTTTTGGAATTAAGCTGATTGATAGTGTTGATTTTTTTGAATTTATAATACGTTTCGGTTTTAATCTCTTAGTCATACTGATTATTATTCGTTACTTGTATTATACTTATTCTCAACGTAAAGATTATCTTTTCACTTATATTCTCATAAGTACGGTTATTTTTCTCCTGTGTTTCCTGCTGGAAAACGTAAAGCTGCAACTTGGATTTGCACTCGGATTGTTTGCTATTTTCGGAATTATCCGTTACCGCACCAATCCAATCCCGATAAAAGAGATGACCTATTTATTTATGGTTATCGGGATTTCCGTTATCAATGCCCTGGCTAATAAAAAAGTCAGTTATGCCGAATTGATATTCACCAATTTTGCAATCATAATTGTCACCTTTTTGCTTGAGCGCGTTTTTCTGCTTCGTCATGAATCAAGTAAAACAATACTTTATGAAAAAATCGATCTGATCCGGCCTGATAAGCGCGCAGAACTGCTTAAGGATCTTGAAGAACGGACCGGCATCACTATCAGGAGGATTGAAGTCGGCAGGATCAATTTTCTCCGCGACACCGCCCGTATAAGAATCTTTTATTACGAATCTGAAAACCGTATCCCCGAAGAAGAATATATTTACAACCGGGATGATGATGATGATGATTAGAGGGGCTTAAACCTTTCCAGCATCCATTCTTTTTTACTTTCGGGAAAATCAGTTATTGCTTTAATGATTTGTTTCGATGTATACTTTTTGAAATCCCTGATAATATCCTGCAATTGAAACTAATCATGGGAACTGACAATAGCATGTATATGGATGCTTATGATCGAATATGCATGTATAATTAGTGTTTGTCAATAAACTCTTTGTGTCTGTTCAGAAGGTTCAATTTGCAAGGCTCGCGCGGTGCGAAAACGCG
>CAZBJH010000019.1:0-40026 GCA_964492185.1 uncultured Bacteroidales bacterium
AGTTTAATGATTCAGCACTTGGCAAAATGTTTAATTGGCCAAAGCAAAATAATACAGGCACTAATCAATCTTCCTCCAGTTTATTCCACCATGTATATTTAAGAATTATAACCCCTATCACCAGGATGCTTATTGCAATTGACATAGATGAAAATTTTCTTATAATCAGGAAGATTGGCATCGCAACGATAGCGGTCTGGGTAATAATTCCAATAAAAATATTGAACATGTCCCGTTTAAAGTTTTTGTTAGCCTTAAAATCAGGGTTTTCAGCCACAACCTTATCATGTATGGGTTTCCAGAAACCCCAGGGCCTTACCTTTGAATAAAAGTTCATCAATGTTCGCTCATCCGCGGGAGGCTTCATGTAAGTACCGATAAAACATCCGATCAGAGAGATCACCAGGAACAAAGGGAAGAAATATAACAATATAATATCTTCCGGGATCATTGGAAACAAAGGAGGCAATATCTCAGGGAACAGCAGGGCAGCCAAGATACCAACGGCCATCCCCCAGAAATATCCATGGCCATTAAATCTCCACCAATACCATTTCAATACATTGGCAGCTATATATCCACCCCATAAACCCGATACGATCCATTGTAAAATACTGTTAACATTTTTTGCAAATAACCCGAATAAAATGCTAATCGCCACGATAAGCAATCCTGTTAAATAATTTGTGATCTTTACCTGTTTGTTGCCAGCCCCGGGGTTTATATACTTCAGATAAATGTCATTTACCATATATGCCTGGGCTGCATTCAAGGTTCCGGCAAAAGTTGAATTAAAAGCTGCAAGCAATCCCGCGAGCAATAAACCTAATATTCCCACGGGGGCAAACTGATGTATGGCTGATGGAAGTATTTGTTCAAAATCAATCTGACCGGCAACAATCAGATCAAGCCTTTGATAGAATAACAGTGCAAGTACTCCAAATCCCGCTATCATAAAATAACGCACCGGATTGAGCACTACCGATACAAATCCGCTCATCTTGGCAGCTTCCTTGGGGCTTTTGGTGGCAAGGATCTTTTGCATATCATAGTTGGGGGCAGGACCTGCAGCACTCACCAGTATACCCTTGAACAGCATCATGCCGAAAAAGAGCGAAAACAGGGAATATCCGTCAGATGCTATCTTTTGCTTCACTTCGGGGATAATACCGCTCCAATCAAGGTCAAGCCTGAGACCGAAAAAAGGACTCGTCCATCCCTCAGGTACATTCAACTCATGGACAGCAAGTGCATTCATGGCCATTATGCCAATAACAACAGATGATATGGTCATAATAACATACTGCAAAACATCAGCCCATACAATACTGGTCATACCGCCCAGCACCGCGTAAAACACAGCAAATGCAGTAAAAGCTATACCATATAGATGCGGCACAAACTGGGGTTTTACGTGAAAAGGCACATACTGGGAAACGATCTCCCAGGGAATAAATATCTCTATGAATTTACCCAGCCCGATGAAACCGTATGCCAGAAAACCAAGACAGCTTATCAATGCAAATACAACAACAACATTATGCGATAACTCGGCCCCCCGGCCAAATCCAAAACGAGTGCCAATCCATTCGGCACCGGTTGTAACATTTGATCTTCGCAACCAGGCAGATAAATATACCATTAAAAAGATCTGATTAAAAACAGGCCACAACCAGGGCACCCAGATACTTTTCAAACCGTATACAAACATCAATGTAACCAGCCACATAGTACCCGAGATATCAAACATGCCTGATGCATTTGACAGTCCGAGAAGATACCATGGTAATTTATTACTGCCCAGAAGATAAGATGCTTTATTTTTATGGGCAAGTTTCTTTAATACAAGGCCAATAACAACTGTGGAAGAAAGATAAAGAAGAATAATAACAAAGTCAATTAAGGTTAGTTTCATGGTTATGTTAGGATTTATACTTACTTAGTGATTAAATTAAAGGCCAAAAATAATAAAATATATCATTCGTGAAACTTAACCTAAAAGGACTAATCTCATGTGTTATATAACCTGCATTATTATAAAGGGTATACATGGAAATGGTACAAAAAGAAGAAGTTGATTGAATTTTCCCAGGTTTTTTAACCGGTTTACAGCATCAGATAAGAGTATAACATATAACATAAAAGAAAGAACCCACATAACTGTTATATTGAACCATATTGTGTCTATAAACTGATAATTGAACTGTTTGACAGAGGATCCGAAACATGCACGTCCGGTATTCGATAAAGGTTCTCTGTAAACAGGAGAGGTCAGGTTTACAGGCAAAGAATCTTTAAAATACAGGGAATTATGATCCTCTTTATCCAATAAAATATTTTCAACAGCTATATTATGATAACGGTTTCTTAATGAAGCAATATCATCATAGCCAAGCCTGTCACAACAATCTTTCAGCATTTTTGCTTTTTGTTGAGGCCCGTTCTCATATATATCATAATAAACCAATGCAAGATATGTAAGATATTCAAGAGTTTCGTTTGCTATTTCAGTGGAAAATTCACCTGTATTGAGTTGATCTGTATATTCGAAAGGAAAAACATCCGGATTTGCTGCCATCATTACCAGTCCATGACGTATGGCTGTAAGATCATATTCCAGGCTATCTTTGTGTGATGGATGATAAAGATGATAGTGAATTGCAGATTCCATCCATGGTATCAAATGATTATAATAGAATGAAGCTTCATTGGTTTGTTTTTCAATCCCGAAAATTTCCCGCTCATAAGGATTCATTGTATAATGTGCAATTAACATAGCCTCGTATGCCCATCTTGCAGGAATGATCTCACAAATAGACGGTATATCAAATAATTGTTTTTTTTCAGCGTCATAGTATGGAATGATCCCTCCCCCGAGTAATAAATTAATCAACAAAACCAAAGGAACGACTTTTCCATATATATTTGATAGTTTTGATATAAATGAGGAAAACAACAAACCCAGGATAATGCCCAATGATTCCATAGAAAACAAAACCAGCCAGTAATATAATGTCATCTCTTCAACTTGAAGAATGAGGTTACCCGTAAGCGCATAAAGAAAGCTTTGTAACAATGCAACCAAAAACAGAAATACAATCTTGGCATTTATATAACTGAACCTGCTGTAATTTAAAAATTCCTCTTTATTTAACAGGTCTTTTTCCTTTAATATCTCCCCGGCACTCATCACCAATCCAAGGAAAAGCATAACCAAAGTGCTAAGAAAAAGATATAAAGGCAGATTATTGTTTTGTGCCGGAACATAATCACTTTCTAATGTCAATCTCGCGGATAATGCCATGATAGCCGCAACTAACGGTCCGGCAAAAAGACTAATTACGAGTTGTTTAAAATTGGAAAAACGGGTCTTAAAATTTCTCAGGCTGTAAACTGCAAATTGTTTCCCCAATGGAGGAAGACGATAATTTCCGGGTGGCAATATCCCGGATTTTTCATTACGGATGCCGGGCAAAGTTTTATTTAAAAACTTAGTATACCACTGTTCGGGTGAAACTTCCCGTTCTACATTATTTTCATTAATAAAATATGGCCTCTTTTTTTCAAGAATATCAATTACTCGCGCGGCACTTTGCCTGTTTTCGGTGTATCCCGGCGATTCCTGTCCCGGGTCAGTAACATCCTTAAAATAAGAAACCGCTTCTGCCGGATTACCATAATAAACCGGGTATCCGCCTTCATCAATAACCAGGATCTTATCGAAGAGTTTAAATGCATCTTCACTTGTCTGGCTGATGCTTGTAATGATAAGCTTCCCCCTGAAAGTAAACCCGGAAAGTACCTTAATAATAGCAGATGCATCCGCCATATTTAATCCCTCAACAGCTTCATCTACAAGTAAGATCTCAGGGTCCCTCAGAAGCTCAATCCCTGTGTTTACCAGGCGGCGCTGACCGGGTTGTAAGTTCTTATCAAGTATACTTCCAACTTTTTTATCCCTTAAATCATAAATCTTTAAGTCATGCATTATCTCACATACCAGTGAATCCTGTTCCTGATAGCTACGATCATGATTATACAATCCGGCCGCCAGTAAAAGATTTTCTTTCACGGTCAATGCATCAAACAGATGATCATTCTCCCTCACATAACCCATGATATTTTTCAATAAATAACTGTTATTCCTGAAATTGTAACCATTAATGATAATCTGACCCTCCTGCGGCTGAATACTTCCTGAAAGCAAATTCAGAAAAGTTGTTTTCCCAACGCCTTCATTGCCGACAATACCAATAAGTTTGCCTGACTCTTCACTAAAACTGAATGGTTTCAGTCCCCTGTTTGTTTTCCTGTTGGAATACCCGATATTTTCTGCATATAAACTGATCCGGTTAAGTCCTTTTTCACTCAGATAATAAGCTTTAAGATCCTGATAATGCAGGCTTATGTTATCATTAATTTTACAGGTTTCACCAGGAGCCAGTTTAAAAAACGACCTTTCTTCAAAAACCTTTTGATCTGCCAGCCGCCCATAAAAAATCCCTGTATGATCGTAAAAAAATACAATGATTTTTCCCGGAAATCCGGCAAGTTCTCCGGGTGCTGAACTTTTAAATTTTTCCGGCCTGTGACTTTCAATCCAGCTACCTTCCGGAAATAAATCATCCTTCATATCCCCCCTCAGAATAAAGGTAAACTCATGATCTGTTTCTTTCCCGGAAGTAATAAAATGAAAAAACGATTCAAACCGGCCTGAGCGAATAAAAAGATTGTCACTTAATTTATAAAGAACTTCATATATTTCGTCATTTATCCGATCACGCGTAAAAAGAAAATCAATCAGATATAAAAAGAGTATTAGTCTCTGGTTTGCAGTAAGATTAAAATGGAGGCAAAATCTTTCAATAGAACTAATATCATGCACACCGGTTTGTTGTTCCGGTATATTATTGTATGTTATATTTTTAAAGAAATCAAATTTACTGCCATGATATAAAGAAACACCAAACATTTCCCTGATATAATCTTCAACTGCCTTAACCGTATCCGGGCGGTCATCATCAAAACTTTTACAGAAAAAAAGAATAAGCTCTGCAGTTAGCTGAGGGTTTTGCCACATCATTTTTGGTTTATACTAATTAGTGTCTGTCCATAAAGCCCCATTTGCCGCGTTACGCTTGTCCGAAAATTGCTCATTCACGACTGGTAAACTCCGCGTTTTCGGACCGCGCGAGCCTTGCAAATGGAACCTTCTGAACAGACACATGTTCGGTAAAACATTTTGACTACTTTATAGATAGACGGACTCTAATTAACGTAAAAAATCATGAATTTTGTTTATAAATTGCAGAAAAAAAATTTTTCTGTTTGAAAAATTTTTATTTTATTTACATATAAATTATAATTAACTTTGATATAATAAAACATCTTTATATAAAAATAAGTTTTTTTCGTTTGATAGGGTTTAATTAGTTTTAGGTGTTTAACCCCTGGCTTTAAAACCAGGGGTTTTTTTATATTATAATGATGTATATCACCTGTTACCGGTAATCAATTATATGTAATATATAATAACAAACAAATCACTTAACCGTAAATATTATAGGTTTAATTCAATACTGTAAATAATAAAAAATATAATTTTTTGTTTGATAGGGTTTAATTAGTTTTAGGTGTTTTGCCCCTGACTTTAATTGTCAGGGGTTTTTTTTTATTTTTTTTTAAAACAAATATTTTAATATGTATTGTTCATGCCCGTGTTTGGGCAGATTCAAGACGCGAAAAACAGCAGTATGAAAAATGTATATTAAGATGAGTATCATCATTATATTTTTCCTTATTGATAAAAATATCCACCTTTAGTATTATATCAGGTATTATCTTTATTTTTGTTTTTTCAAAGATTAATTAAAAGAAAATATAATGGGTATAATAAAAAAACAATTTGGAACACTGCCTGACGGACGTACTGCTGACCTTTTGAAGTTTGATAATGGCACGATTGAGATCGGCCTGACTAATTACGGAGGTATAATTACACAACTTATCATACCTGATAAATCCGGTATGAAAGAGGATATTATTCTGGGTTTTGATGAGCTTAAAGGATATATAAATGACACCTCCTTTCATGCCGCGCTAATTGGCAGGTATGGTAACCGGATCAGGAACGCCGCTTTTACACTCGACGGGAAAGAATATAAGCTATCAGCAAATGAAGGAAATAATCACTTGCATGGCGGAAATAATGGATTTAACAGGGTCCTTTGGGATTACAAGGAAATATCGGGAACAGGATGGACCGGGATTGAACTGAGCTACCTGAGCAAAGACGGTGAAGAAGGATATCCGGGTAATGTAACTATTATTGTAGAATACAGATTAACAAATGATAATGAATTAATACTGGATTATACTGCCACAACAGACAGGTCTACAATTATTAACCTCACCCATCACGGGTACTTCAATCTGAATGGTACGGTAAAAAATATCCATAACCATTTATTAAAATTACATTCGAACCGATTTCTTCCGGCTGATGACGAATCTATTCCATCGGGTAGTGTTGAATCTGCTGAAGGTACCGGCATGGATTTTACTGATTTTGCCAGAATCGGTGATAACCTGCAAAAACTGGATGATGAGGGAATTGACAATACATACCTGATCGACCGGAAAACCAATCAACCCGAATTGGCTGCTGAAGTATATGATCCTGATTCAGGAAGGTTTATGGAAGTAATGACAACCGAACCCGGCGTACAGCTATATACAGCCAATCACTTTGACGGATCAGTCAGGGGTAAGAATGGAAACCCCTATCAAAAGCACGATGCATTCTGCCTTGAAACCCAGCATTATCCTAATTCACCAAATCAACCTGATTTTCCTTCTACTATTTTACGGCCCGGTGATGTATATAAGCAAAAAACCATTTTCCGGTTCAGCATAAAAGATTCTCTTTAAAATTTACATATATTATCAGACATTATATAAAATATGGCGGCATTTGCCTGTTATTGATCTTCTTTATATTAGACTCACAGGGAAATAGCTGTTACAGGTCTTTAATCCCGGACACAGGGTTATTTGCTGCTTCAGAGAATGATCATGATATAGATAACTATGATGTTAAGTTTTACTTTCTTGATATTGAAGTCAGCGACACAACTACATGGCTTACCGGGTCAACAACTATCCTGATAGAAATACTGGATAATAATACGGACAGCATTGTATTTGACATGTCAGACAGCCTGTTCACTGATTCGGTACATATTGACGATCACGCCGTATCATTTGGACGGTCTGACAATCAGATCATTGTTTATCCCTGGAGAAAAACAGAACAGGGAAGTAAATTGAAGGTAAAGATTTATTATCATGGTACCGGGCAGGGAAGCGGTTGGCTATCCGGAATATACAGCCGGTATGTTGCAGCTTATGATCTGAATGTAACCTGGACCTTATCCGAACCGTTTTCTGCTAAAAACTGGTTTCCATGCAAACAGGTACTTACAGACAAAGCGGATTCTGCATATATTTTCCTCACTATTGATTCAACCCTGAAAGCCGGATCAAACGGACTTTTAACAGGAATATCCAAATTAAATGACAATAAAGTAAGATACGAATGGAAAACATATTATCCTATTGCCTATTATCTGATCTCATTTACAGTTTCCGATTATCTTGAATATAGCTTTTATATTCCGGAAGAATCCGGTGATTCAATATTTTTTCAAAATTACATTTATAATGATTCCGTTTACCTGGAACAAAACATAGAGAAAATTCACCGTACATCTGATATAATGCAACTTTTCAGCAACCTGTTCGGTCCTTATCCTTTCAGGGAAGAAAAATACGGACATTGTATTGCTCCTATAGGAGGTGGAATGGAACACCAGACCATGACCACCCAGGTAAATTTCAGTTTTATGCTTACAGCACATGAGTTATCCCATCAATGGTTTGGCGACCAGGTAACCTGTGCAACATGGCAGGATATCTGGATAAACGAAGGATTTGCTTCCTATTGCGAATATCTTACTAACCAATATCTTGAATCGCGGAAAGCAGCCCATATATGGATGATACAGGCGATGGATTTTGTAAAGAGCGTGCCGGACGGAAGTATTTATTTGCCCCATGAAGAAAAAGAAAACGTAAATCGTATATTTGATAACCGGTTATCTTACAAAAAGGGCGCAGTATTTATCCATATGATCCGGCAGGAACTGGATAATGATACACTATTTTTTAGCGTTTTAAAAAATTTTCAACTTGATTTTGCTAATGGTAATGCCACCGGACCGGATTTTAAAAATTATCTCGAACAGCAAACAGGCAGAGACTTTACAATATTCTTTGATCAATGGTACTTCGGAGAAGGATATCCAATTCTGAATATTAATTGGGAACAACAAAATGATACACTCACGATATATACACTTCAAACTACATCAGTACCCGATATTACAGACCATTTTAATATTCTGATCGATTATGCTATTACCGGTTTCGATAATGATTCCGTCATACGCTTTAGAATGGAATCCAACTACAGTGAAAATAAGATATATTATCCGCATCCTGTTAGTTCAATAAGGATAGATCCTGATTACTGGCTGCTTGCTGAGGTTGAATCCATAAAGAATATCAATGACACAACATTACCCGATAAATTATTCACCGTATTTCCCAATCCGGCTAAAAACAATATCAATATTAGTTTTAAGGAAGTACGGCAAACATATAATATTGTTTTAACTGATATCAGCGGTAAAATATTCAGAATTATTGAACACAGCGGAGAATTGCTTACAGTTGATATTTCGCCGTATCCCCAGGGTATATATATTATATTGATTAACAATGATCATTCGATGCATCCGGCAAAGTTTATTAAGATATAGATTTTAATGCCGATTACTATCTTACTTCTTAATTAGTGTCTGTCCATAAAGTCCCATTTGCTGCGTTACGCTTGTCCGAAAATTGCTCATTTACGACTAGTAAACTCCGCATTTTCGGACTGCGCGAGTCTTGCAAATGGAACCTTCTGAACAGACACATGTCCGGTAAACATTTTGACTACTTTACAGATGGACTCTAATTAAAATTTAACAACAAACTTATAGTGTTTGTTAAGAATATTCGGGATCAGGGCGCGTGAACCAAACGAAGTGAGCAGCAACGCAGATATCGGACATTATGGACGAACTCTAATTTTTTTCCGGTCAGTGATGGCATCATAAATGACCTGTTGAATCTCAGTCCTGGTATTTAATCGTACCAGCATATTATCAGCAGCATCGGGAAATACCCTGTTTGAAAGAAATATATAGGTGATCTTCTCATCGGGATCTGACCAGACTAAAATACCTGTAAAACCTGAATGTCCAAAACTTTCAGGTGAAATATCCCGTATCACGGGACCCGGTTTGGTTGTATCTGTCTGCGGTTTGTCAAATCCAAGCCCTCTTCTGTTCCCGTTATTGCATTCAGGGCATGAAGTGAATTTATCAATCGTTTTTTGTTTAAAAAACCTGTCACCGGCGTATTCACCTCCATTAAGGTATACCTGCATTAATTTGGCAAGGTCATTTGCATTTGAGAAAAGTCCTGCATGACCGGCAACCCCGCCTAACATTGCAGCTCCCGGATCATGCACATACCCGTGAATAATTTGCTTCCTGAACACCAGGTCATTCTCAGTTGGTGCAATCCTGTCTTTATTAAATCTTTTCAAAGGCAGATATCCCATAGTGCCTGCTCCGATCTTCCCGTACAGGAAATCTTCTGTATAATGGTCAAGCGTCGAACCGGTAAGCGAGTCAAGTGCCAGTTGCAACATATAATAGCCCAGATCGCTGTAACAATAATCATCTGACCCGTTAGGCTCAGAAACAGCTATTTTTGCATATATAGTATCGATCAGGCACCGGTTCATAAATAAATTTTCGGCAACCTGTACCGGAAATTCATCAGATTGTAATGAAGAATAGTACCCGTCTTTATATTTAAGATGCTTATTGGCATAATAATACTTCCCTAAACGAATAGGATATGCATAGGAATAACGGTTACTGGAAATGTTCTGGCCCGGGTAGAGCGGTTCTATGGTTGACTTGTAAAACGGGATCCATGACTTTAAACCTGCCTGATGCAACAAGATGTCCCTGATAATAATATCTCTTTTATTTGTAGTGTCCAGAAAAGGTACATATTGAGCAATCCTGTAACTAATATCAATTTTGCCCTGTTCATACAAATGCATTAAAACAGGCAGGGTAGCAGAAATTTTTGTCACTGATGCCAGATCGTACAGATCTGTCAGTTTAACCCGGTGTCTTTTCCTGTATGTGAAATGCCCGTATGCCTTATGAAAAACTACCGTCCCGTCGCGGGCCACAAGTACCTGGCACCCCGGCATGGCTTTTTGGTATATGGCAGACCATACAAGCGAATCAATTTTTTGAAGAGAATTCTCATCCATATTGGCCTCTGCCGGAATTGAATATTTCAGTCTTAAATTACCCCTTGTATTAATACCGTCTCCTGATTTAAAACTATTGCTTACCGTCACGGGCAATCTTCCCTGTGCTCCGATTCCACCAAAAAGCAATTGTGCAGAAAGGCTTTGTGTAATATCATTATCCTCATATGAAACAATAAGGGATTTTAATGATCTGAGATTTGAAAAAGAAGACAGGGCATAAGGATTTGCAAAAACATCCACTACAAGAGGTGTAAGATCTGCAAGGCTGTCAAGAAAAGTAATGGTCTGACTTGTTATTCCGAAATTTCTGTGTGCACGCATATCAGTATTATGTATACCGGCAATCACAAGATTGTAGTGTTTTAATGTATCAAAAAGGCTATAAAACCTTTCTATGGGTTCATTCTTAGCAATAGTGAAATGATCGGAACCAAGGTAAAGATCGATGGTTTTCTGGAATTCATTGATATTCCTTTCCCCTATTGCAAGTGTCGCAATACGCAACGTATCAAGGCGTTCAAATGGTATTAGCTCTTGTTCATTCCTGAGAATTGTCAGCGAGCTTTCTGTCAGCTTACGATTTAATAACTGATACCTCGGATTATTTAGCTTAAAAGTAAGACTGTCGGTTTTTACTTCAGCAATTGAATCCAGCCCCATCCAATACTTTGCTTTTAGAATCTTTTTACATCTTTTTTCAATTTCCTGCTCACTGATCCTTCCCCTTTTCATTTCCTGCCTGATAAGATGAATAGTGCGGTTAACATCATCAGGCATCAAAATAATATCATTACCTGCCATAAAGGCCATTACACTTGCTACCCCTTTATGGAAATGCCTGGTTACCCCCCCCATATTCATTGCATCGGTAAACACAAGTCCCCTGAAATTAAAGTCTGATCTAAGTAAAGAATCCACGATAAGCGGAGTTAATGATGAAGGTATGTTGGAAGTTGAATCAAGGGCGGGTACATGTAAATGCGCACTCATAATGCCTCCTATACCTCCATTTATCAATTCTTTAAAAGGAAATAGTTCAATACTGTCAAGCCGGCTACGCTCATGTGGAATTACCGGAAGATCCAGGTGTGAATCCGTATCAGTATCTCCATGGCCGGGAAAATGTTTAGCCACAGCCAATACATGATTATCCTGCATGCCCTGCATATACAATAAGCCTTTTGTTGCCACGTTTACACGGTCCTCACCAAATGAGCGGCTGTTAATTACAGGATTATCAGGATTATTATTAACATCCACAACAGGGGCAAAATTGATATGCATTCCCATCAGGGCGAACTGTTCGGCTATATGTTGCCCCATTTCATAGATCAGCCTTTCATCACGGATAGCACCCAGCATCATTTGCCTGGGATAGCATAAGGTACTGTCGAGCCGCATAGCCAGTCCCCATTCTGCATCCATGGCGATCATCAGCGGGGTCTTTGCCTGCTGTTGCAGACGGTTGGTTATTTGAGCCTGTTTAAAAGGATTACCCTGAAAAAAGATTATTCCACCTATATTGAATTTCCTGACATTTTCAAGCACATCTGCTGTATTTTCCCTGCCATTTTGAGAGTAAGCGGCAACCATTATGAACTGGGCAATCCTTTCGGACATGCTCAGACTTTCGTATACCGAATCTGCCCAGCTTGCCCCGCTGTCCAGAAATGGCGGGTCAGCTATGCGCCTGTGTAACGTAGATTCACTTTTCAGAAAATTTCCTTCTGTAGAAAACTGGAAAAAAGTGCTGACAACAAGTAACCCTCCTGCAAATGCAAAAAACCGATAAAGTAACCTTTTCATACAAACAAACCTCTTCTTCATGCAAACTCACTACTCACTTTATACTAAGTTTATATAAAATTGTTATGCTTTCTGTCAAAAATTATCACCACCACGCGCCCCGATTCTGATATAAGGTAATAAAACCCTCAATACTCCTGTCATATGTACCTTCATAATCATCAGGAAAATAACAGGCGGGGAGTTCCCCCATCTTCCTGTGGTAATGAAGGCAATCGCAACAAGTTCCTTTCCTGCTGCAGGGATAAGAACAGTTGCAGTAATTCATATTGCTTTCTTTCTTACATTCCATAATAAACCTTTACTTTATTCACTCTTCAGGTTTGCGGAAGATGCAGGGTACCTATAGCTGAGCCTTCAGCCAGGTGAAGCCAATAATGTATGTTATAATTAAGAAATATATTATTAGAATTTAAAAATTGCACCAACCGTGATTGCACCAGTTGTGAAAATATTATTTGTATTCACACCAAAACCAATATTTGTTGTCTTATCTATAACTTCAGTACCTGCGAATTCATCTTTTTCCCTTTCATGACTGATCCCGATATTGAATCCATTGATCCGTGCTTCAAGTGAAACAAGGTCGCTGATGTTATATGCTACCCCCGGAAAAACGGAAAAACTAATATTTGTTGTTTTTGGTCCGTCAACACTCGTACCGTTACTTTCGGTTTTTGAAGATCCGAAAAGCACCCCAAGCTGACCTTGTCCGTATATGGCAAAATCACCAAACTCAACAGCATAATACCTTGCAAAAGGAGTAATACCAAAACCGGAGTTTTTCTGAACCATATCGCCTTCACCCGTGAATTTCTGACTGGATGTGCTTAATCTCAGTCCTGCCCCGGCCATAAAATTATCTGAAAAAAAATAACCTGCCTTTGGCTGGAAACTGACAGATGTGCTTGTTTGTTTGTCAGTTTCTACGTTACCTGTTTTCGTTGAGCCGCCTTCTGTACTAAAACTAAAACTTCCGCCAATAAATGATTGTGCATCGAGAGAACCAGCTGACAATAGAATAATTACAAAAAAATACAGGATTCTTTTCATGATAATAAAATTTGATTATGCTTACTCTTAGGTTTTTCAGCATCCACCCCCTGGTTTATTTTCAGGGTGATCATACTATATGATTATTAATGTAGGTTATGAAACATAGCTTAATCAAACTATCATTCCGGCACAGATCGTAACATTTGTCGCCTCATCGATCAGGATAACACTCCCCGTTATACGATTTCTCTGATAGGAATCATAGAATAAAGGTTGTGTTGTTTTAATAGTGATCCGTGCTATCTCATTCAAATTAATACTACAGTCGTCTGATATTTTTTCAAGTGTATTGATATTCATCTTATAATCAACAGACTTGATCACGCATTTTACATCCTTTGTAGTATGCTTAAGCAAATATTTGCCATCAAGTGACATGGGTTTTTCGTTCAACCAGCAGATCATCATGGTAATATCCTGTCCGATATTTGGAGGGTTATTATCACCTACCAGCATATCTCCACGACTGATATCGATATCATCCTTCAGTGTTATTGTAACTGACTGGGGAGCAAATGCCCGGTCAATTTCCTTATCCATAAGATGTACCTTATCTATTTCAGTATTAATACCAGAAGGTAAAACGGTAACCTTATCCCCGGGTGAAAAAACACCTCCTGCAATACGTCCTGCATATCCCCTGAAATCATGATATTCATCAAGTTGCGGCCGTACAACATACTGAACCGGGAACCTCTTATCTGTTTTATTACGGTCGCTGGTAATTTCAATATTCTCAAGCACATACATTAAAGTCGGACCCTTATACCAATCCATCATTTTCGATTCATCAACAACATTATCTCCTTTTAATGCACTAATAGGTATAAACCGTATATCCTTAATATTCAGTTTATCTATAATGAAATCGAAATCCTCTAAAATCTTATCGTACACTACCTGACTATAACCTACAAGATCCATTTTATTAATACACACGAGTATATGTGGGATATTTAAGAGGCTTGCAATATATGCATGCCGTATGGTTTGTTCAAGGACCCCGTTTCGGGCATCAACCAGAATAATCGCGGCATTGGCCGTTGATGCACCGGTTACCATGTTACGGGTATATTGAACATGTCCGGGTGTATCGGCAATTATGAATTTCCTTTTGGGTGTGGCAAAATACCGGTAAGCCACATCAATAGTGATACCCTGTTCCCTTTCAGCACGCAACCCGTCTGTCAGTAGTGCAAGATTGATCTTTTCCTCACCCTTATGAATACTTGCCCGTTCAATGGCTTCAAGCTGATCTTCAAAAATAGCCTTACTGTCATACAGCAACCTTCCGATCAGCGTACTCTTTCCATCATCCACACTACCCGCGGTGGTAAACCGGAGTAACTGCATATCCAGGTATCCTGATTGTTTTATGTCAATATCGGGCATTAAATTATTTGTCATCTTTTTATTAATTAATAATCATTTATTTAGTTTTCTGTTCATAATGGACAGACATTTTAAAAATAACCTTCTTTCTTTCTGTCTTCCATAGCAGCATCGCTGCGCTTATCGTCAAAACGGCCACCCCGTTCAGTTACCCGTGTAATAGCCACCTCGGTAATAATGTCTTCCAGGCTGTCGGCCTTGGACAAAGTCAGGCCGGTACATGTAATATCACCTATAGTACGGCAACGTACATCTGTTACCACGGGTTTCTCATCTTCACGGCGTTGCATAAAGGGAGCGGTTGCAAGCCATACGCCATCCCTGTTAAACACTTCACGCTTGTGTGTAAAGTACAGATCCGGTATCTCAATATCTTCCATATAAATGTACTGCCATACATCCATTTCAGTCCAGTTACTTAGCGGGAATACCCTGAAATGCTCACCCATACGTTTTTTCCCATTAAATATATTCCATAATTCCGGACGCTGGTTTTTCGGGTCCCACTGTCCGAATTCATCCCTGTGAGAAAAAAAACGTTCCTTTGCACGTGCTTTCTCTTCATCTCTCCGACCTCCTCCAAGTGCAGCATCAAATTTATGCTCTTCAATTGCATCGAGCAGTGTCACCGTTTGTAATATATTGCGGCTGGCATTATATCCTGTTTCTTCCGTTACCTTCCCCTGATCGATGCTATCCTGCACAAAACGAACAATACAATTCCCGCCTGTTTTTTCCATCAACGTATCACGAAATTCCAGTGTTTCGGGAAAATTATGACCCGTATCTATATGAAGCAGGGGGAAAGGCACTCGTGCAGGCCAAAAAGCTTTACGTGCAAGATGATACATGACAATTGAATCTTTTCCGCCTGAAAAAAGCATAGTTGGATGCTCGAACTGGGCTGCTACTTCACGAATGACATATATCGACTCTGCTTCCAGTTCTTTTAAATGATTGATATAAAAATTATCCATTATATAATATTTGAATTCATTGGGGGTCAGATAAACTATTCCCCTGTTTTTGAAAAACTATAGAAAGTGCAAATATAAAAAATTACTGTAAATTGACTTGATTATATTTGCCAATTGGTGAATAACTATTTCCAACTGATCAATGCAATTGGTTTAAGGTGTGCTTTAAAATGATACCCGAAGTGTTTATTCATAATGTTCGGGATCAAGGCGCGCGAACCGAACGAAGTGAGATCTTGAACTCATTTAAAAGTGAGTTCAAGAACACTTTTAAATGTGTTCAAGAACTCATTTAAAAGTGAGTTCAAGAACACTTTTAAATGTGTTCAAGAACTCATTTTAAAAGTGAACTCTTGAACATCTTTAAAAATAATTAACGTTGTGAAAAAAATTTTAAACCGCAATATACTAAAGTATTCGAGGATTTAAAATTTTGACAGCAACGCGGATATCGGACATTATGGACAAACACAAATTAACTTTTCAATAATAGATCACGGGTTATCATTCAGTCTCTATGTCTTACTGCAGGATTAATTTCTCCGAATATAATTCTTCTCCTGACTTCACCTGCAGCACATAATTTCCAGGCTTAATGCCGGATATATTTACCCGGTGCTCAAATTGCCTGTTATTTTTCATTATGTTTTCCCGGTGAATAATACTTCCATCAATACTGATCAACTGTATATTCAGCTTACCGTAATTATCATCGGTGAATTCTATTCTGAAGTATTCACTGGCCGGATTCGGGAATATGTTCATGCTTTTATTATCCGAACTTTTCTCCCGGGTGCTTACCAAATTCAGGTCAGCAGTCCATATCCCCCTGCCATGGGTTGCAACAATCAGTTGATTATCCATCACTGCCAGTTGCCATACCGATACTGCCGGTAAGCCGTTATTGGCAAAATGCCAGGTCTCCCCGTTATCAGTCGATTCAAAAATACCTATCTCCGTACCGGCCCAGATAGTATTTGTATCATACGGCATTACCAGTAAAGAAAAAACCATTACATCAGGAAACCCGTTTACAGAAGAATCACTGTCAGTGAAACCGGTAATATCTTCCCATGAATTTCCCATGTCGGTCGTTCGTAAAATCTTCGGCCGCTCTTTTAATGAAAACAATAAATATGCTGTATTTCGATTGAAAGGATGGGTGGCTATACCTGTAATGTAACCTACCTCCTCCCCTGAATAGTTTAGAGTCGGGTTAAAACTTTCCCCGGCATCTTCAGACACGAAAATATTAAGTTCCGGATCATCATGCATTCCCGCACCGGCCCATACAACCGAAGAATCGGCCAGTGATACCCTTACATTAAAAAAATCATTCATCCTCAGCCGGTTGGAATACCAACCTTCATCAAGCTCAACCAGTTCCCATTCGTAACGGCCAAAACCAAAATTACTGTGTTTATATACACCACGACTGCCTACAGCAAAAATCAAATTTGGATTTTTGACATGATGTGACAGGCGTGAAAAGAATGGTCCGTCTTCATTTATACCCCTGTCGGCCTGTAACCATGTTTCTCCTCCATCATTGGAAAGACGAAAGCGGTTATTATATATGCTGGCAATGATACGATGAGGGTACCAGGGGTGCCAGAGAGTTTCAAACCCGTCACCTCCAAGCCGGTCAAGATAAGAAGAAGTAACACTTGCAGTTTCCCCGGAAGGCGACTGCCATGTGCCATTATCCTGCATTCCGCCTATGTATTCGTGTGCACCGGGTTTCTTTGCAATACCGTAAAACTGGGTTGTAATGTAACCATTCCTTATTTGTTTCCAGGTATCACCACCATTGTACGATATCGCCAGTCCGCCGTCATTCCCGTTTAGAATTGTAAATTCCTCCTTTGCAATATCGGTTGGTATCATAATGATTTCATGATGGTCAACATGCAACTCGGTATTCTTTTTATCATCTGAAAGCACCGTTGTTGTTGCTTCCTGAAAAGTAAAATTACCATATGTTACATGAATATCCGATTCAGGTAATGAATCTGCATTCCATTCCTTATCCTGCATCAGTGTGGGCCAGAAAAAATATAACAATTTATTTACATACCCCCCGTCTTTTGCCATATTGGTATCGGGTTGCAATGAATCATACCCGTGAGCACTGACAAAAATATATTCCCTGCCGGAGATCTCATCATCATAATCACGCTCAAACAAATTGAATTCCCCGTCACGTTCCTGATCCCTGAAAGAAACCATCAGTTGCCTGTTATTGTCAATGTCCCACACTTCAAAAGGAACATCAATATAATCCATATAAGTATAATCTTCAGGTGGCACACCGGCACCTTCCCCTTCGGGAACAATGAAACGGTGAGCTTTTTGAGTTTTCCCCTCACCAAAACGGATCTCCACCGATACCCAGTCGGATAAGATAAGATCTTCGGCATCCTCAACATCACCTGTAGACATTCCTCCACCAAGGTAACTACCGCCGAAATTCACAAAAGACAAAAACTCACCTGTTCCTGAAGTGTCTACACGAAGAACCTGGGGTTCACTTTTATAAATATTAATGCCTTTGGTAAGGAATTCCACTTTACCAAAATATACCCCCCCGAGAAATGCAACATTTTCATTAAATGGATGTGCCCTTACAACATTGTCATAACCGCCCTGTGTTTGAAGAAAGTGCATAAAACTCCCGTCAGGATCTTTCAGCTTGTTCCATGTTTCCGCCCCATCTGATGATATATACACATCGGTTACATAATTGGGAGCCTCCACCTGGCTGAACAACCTGTCAGGATTTACCGGGGATACTGCCACTGTATAACGGTACCCGGTACCCATTCCTTCATAAGCATTATCCCATGTATCTCCTGCATCAGTGGATTTAATTATCCCGAGGGAATTCACAGCGGCATAAAGAACAGAAAAATCATAGGGATCACTGTCAATATCCTGAACCTGGTAGCCGGTGGAATATGTCGTATCCCATGTTGATCCGCCATCGATCGATTTAAATATACCTTTATTCGTGCAGGCAATAACTATATCTTCATCCTGCGGATCAACGATCATCATATTCACATACCTGAAGTTTTCATTACCGGTTGTTGACGACAACTGTTCCCATGACATTCCACGGTCAACACTCTTGAAAATACCATTACCAACAACCGCGGGATATCCGGTAAAACCTTCACCCGATCCCGCATATATGATATTATGATCAGAAGGGGCCATAACGAGAGCCGAGATAGCAAGGGTTGGAAAATCCTCCGTGAGCACTTCCCATGACCGGCCCCCGTCATCAGTCTTCCATATCCCGCCGCTGGCTGAACCTGCATACCAGGTTTGATAATCCGGATCGTCCGGGTCAACGATCAGGGCCCGTGTACGTCCGCTTACATTTCCCGGTCCACGCTCTACCCAGGGGAACTGTTGAGTTGATTTCAATTGTCTGGCACCCTCCCGGGCTTTTCTTAATTCACGGGAATTATAGCCAACAGAATAGCCGGATACATTACTGCCAACAGGTGTCGATATCCCATGAAAATACTGTGCATATTTTTCAGGGTATCCCTTTTTCTCTTTTTTGTGTTTAACATGCGGGATATGATCCCTGCGAAAATTATAATAAAATGTATTGTTTATTACAGCATATAATGCCGCGAAAACAGTCATTGCAATTATGATATGTCGTATTGATCTCATTTCAGTATACTGACGCGTTAATAATTAACATCTTCAAAACCGGTTTTTCTGTAAGCAACCAGGAAAACCGTATCCACAAGGGCATCATACTTATCGTATAATCCTGCATTGATCAGCATATAATCGCCCTCATCATCATCTTCGATCAACTCTCCTTCCAGCGATACACTATGGACTCCGTAACGGCCCATATTGATAACTTCGAGTTGCTTTCCTTTAGTCACTGAAAATATACTTCCGGAATACCAGGTCTTCACACGTATTCCCGAATTATATATGTTATCTATCACCAGACTGTCATCACTGCCGGGATCAAGCGCCGTGACCAGATCATAAGGCTCGGCAACATTATCAGGGTCAAATGTCCCCCCCTGAAACTCATATGCCTCCCAATTCCCTGCCAGGCGGTTTGGATAGCCGTCCTGATATTCAATATCGTAATCGTTTTCTTCACAACCCGCTAATAAAAGAAAAAAACAAAGGATCAGGTTCAATTTGTTATATGGAAAAAACCGTAATATCATATCAGTCAATTTTACTCCAGGTCACAGGTATTTCAATGCCCTCATTGGGCTCATCAAGCAAAAATATAGTCCATGAAAGGGTGCTTGATGTGTAACTTCCTTCGGAAGCAGCATAAGATCCGAAATATCCCTCACCTGGCAATAATACCAGTTCATTCCCGCCAATATCAACAAAACGCCCTGGCATGGAAGCACCCGGAAATCCGAATACTTCTTCACATTCATATAATCCCCTTGTATCTGTTTTGGTGACTTTGGATTGTACCAAAGGTTCCCACAATGTTCCTGCATATGTTCCCGAAAGGTCATTCTCAGATACATCCTCATATGTTACAGCTACCACCCGTTCAGCCGTGTTTGAAATACCATCGGAATTTTCAGCATAATATATCAACAGGTAGGCCCCGGGTTTTGTAACATCAACATTTCCAAAACGGCGGATATTTACCTGTTCTCCTTCAACTGTAGCAGTAACACCGGGCTCAGTGTAAGATCCGCTGTCAGATCGGATCACAGAGATAAATTCACCTCCTTTAAGTTCAAATTCAGGCAGGTAGGATATTTTGGATACATCATCGGTCTCATACCATTTCTCACACGAAACAAGCAATAATATTAATAATATGAAAGCAATATGACGTATGCTGATTGTCATTTACTGTTCCTCCTCTTTAACATCCCACCAGATTTTCTCCCACACTTCCTTCCTGGGAGGTGTGTTAGGATTCCTGGCATATTCCGACTCGGGGAATAGCAGACGCCTGGGAAACCTCCCGCTGGTAACATTATTTACAGATACAGTGAATTCACCGGCTTCGTAATCCTGATCATCTCCCGGTACCGGACTTTCTTTGGGATAATGTGTTCGGTTATGCTCGAAAAATGTTTCCAGGCTCTGAAAATTGGCCAGACATATCCACTTTTGTACAATTATAGCTTCAATAAATCGTTCAGGCGGACTACCCTCTGCAGGAAAAGCATAGATTTGCCCCGGCCCGTAAAAATTTTCGGCATTTGAAAACCCATATAAATAAAAGGAAGCTTCTATGGCATCATTATATTTCTTCTTTGCCTCTGAATATGAATCAACATCATACCTGATAATGGCTTCAGCCTGCAAAAGCAAAGATTCGGAAAGCATCATAAGAAATACAGGATAATTGGGGTCAAATACCGGTTTGGAATAGCTGTTACTGTTTGTTCCTGCAGGTTCATCCGGATCATTATAGTTACCCTGAACAAGCCCTTTATGCCCACCACCCGCGTCAGGAAAATTAAACATCGCATCAAGCCTGTCAAGATCGCCGTTCTCTGTCATAAAACTAAGCAGTGTATTACTTATTACAAGATTTGGATTATCACCCAAAAAAATGATCTCCGTTGCATATAAAGGATTTCTTTTGCCTGCTTCATCAATAAAATTTGTCATAACCGCGTAGGTTTCCAGAAACTCAATATCCTCATCAGCATAAAGCATCTCCACTCCTTTCCTTGCTACCTCAGGCCTGGCTTCACTCTGTCGTATAAATATCTTAAGCTTCAGGGTATTTGCAAACGCTATCCATTGATCCATGTCCCCGTCAAAAATAATATCCTCTTTTCCCGGTTCCGGCAGATCTTCCTTCTCAAAATCCCTGGTAAGTGCATAGTCAAGCCGGGAAATCAGGCTGTCGTATACAGCCTGGCCGTCTTCATATACAGGTGTGATATTATCATCCTGGCCCTTAAGTGCCTCTGAAAAAGGGATTTCCCCATACAGATCGGCCAGTATCTGAAAAGTATATGCCTGCATTACAGTCGCAATTAAAAAATAATTCCAGCTTTCCTGTTTCAAAGCCTCTTTTCGTACAAATTCGAGGTCATTCAGTGCACCGGAATAAAGCTCTCCAAATTCACGGTCATCAAAATCGGAACTGATAATGTCGTATGAATCAATGGATGAATACTGGCTTGCCCCCAGCGACTGGGTCCAATGCTGCGACCATAATGCACCCAGTACCTGGTAACGCCCGCCAACAACCCAGGCAACAGATGAAATACCTGTTGGCAATACCAGCTCGATACTGACTTCAGACGGGGAATTAGGATCATCATTCACATCAAGCCACGATTCACATGAGATCATCATGATCATCATAATACCAAAGAAAACAGCTGAATATTTTTTGCTTATCATATTTAAAAATTCATCCTCAGATTAAATGTTATACTTCGTACAGCCGGGGTTGCACTAAACTCTCCAAAGTCAGCAGCAAGATCATTCCCAAAGGTGGTCATCTCGGGATCAATATAATACTGGCCTGCAGGTGTCCATAAAAGCAGATTTTTCCCCACGGCACTCAGCTGAATACTCTCTATCGGCATTTTTTTAAGCCATGATACCGGAAGGCGATACATAGCCACAACCTCCCTGAGCTTGATGAACGATTTATCAATAAACGAAATACCGTCTATTTCAGTACCCCCGTTTGCCCAATAATCCAATATATGAGCACGGTCAACCGGGATCGTGTTTTCCGTGTACACAGGATCGCCATTATCATCCTGATCAATCTCATACACCGAATTGGGAACAATAAAAGGTTCACGCATGTTATAGGTTGTCCGGGGCACAGTACCTGACCAGTGTGAAATTTCTTTTGTCCTTGAATACATAATGCCACCCTGCCGCACGTCAACCGTAGCACTCACGGAAAAATTTCCCAACCGGAGACGGGTGCTTCCCCCTGTCATATAATCATACTCAGAAGTACCGTACTCAACAAGATCCTCCGAAGGCTTTGGTATGCCGGTATTATCAACAATTATCCTGCCCTGGTCATCACGCGTAACTGTGCGGCCTTCAAAAATACCAACAGGCCTTCCGGCTTTACCAACAAACTGGATCTGACCTATGCCTGTAATGACGACCTTATCCAGTTCATCATTCAGCCGAACCAGCTTATTATTATTTTTAGTAAAATTCAGTGAAAATTCCCATTCCACATTCTTTGTCCTTAAAGCTACAATGTTCAACAATGCTTCAACTCCCCGGTTGGTGATCTCCCCCAGGTTAATGAGTTGTGAACCATAACCGGAGGTGTAAGCAATAGGCGCTGCCCAGATCAGATCCGTAATTGTCCTGTCATACCATGTAAAATCAATACCCAAACGGTTCGCGAAGAACCGAAGGTCTGTACCCAGTTCAAATTCAGTAGACAATTCCGGCTGAAGGTTTTCATTGCCGATCTGATTTCCCAACTCGTAGGCATTTATCCCCCCGGTAAGCGGATAGCTAAGGTAGCCAAACCCGTCTGAATGATAACCTGTAGTAAATGTCGAATAAATACTATATGGCGGAGCATCATTCCCGACCCGGGCCCATCCTGCCCTTATCTTACCGTAAGGCATGAAGGATTTTAATCCGGGGAACAGGTCAGTAAACACGAAGCCGGCATTCACTCCAGGGTAAAAAAATGAATTATTTTGTTCGGGTAATGTAGAACTCCAGTCATTCCTGGCTGTTGCCGTTAAAAAAAGATAGTTCTTAAACGACATGTTCACACTTGTATAAATTCCTGTAAGTCTTCGGATCTGCGAATATTCTGAACCGGTTTGTGACTGTGTTGTATTGGAAAGGTGCGGGAAATCCTCGATAAGCTGGTCGTTCGATGCCACAGATATGCCCTTATAGCTTCTCTGATTGATATTATGCCCGACAAGTGCATCAACAGAAATATCACCAAAAGATTTAGTATAGTTAAGTATAAAATCACTGTTGATCTCCATCCGGTAACGGGAGGATTCTACATTATTGCCCGGATCGCGAAGGGCTGAAAACTCGTTATTTCCATGCGGATCTATTTTAGCACTCCATTGCTTGGTCTGTTCATTGGAAACATCCGCCCCTACCCTTAATTTCGCGGAAAAAGGTTCTGCTATTGCATAGTCCAGTTCCAGGTTGCCGTACACACGGTCTTCATTGTTCTCATTACCGTTTTTATGTAGAATAAAATAAGGATTGATAGTGTATAAAGAATAATAATTGTCAATTGTATTCCATTTACTGTTAATATTGCTTATTTCACGCAGACTGATATCGCGCGGCGTCTGCATGATCTGGTTATATACTGATTGTTCACCCTGTCCGGTGGGCACATAACTGTTTTGTTTTTTCACGTAATTAATACTGGTGGAACTGTTCAGTCTTTCCGAAAACCTGGTGGAACTGCGCAGGGCAACCGTATGGCGATTGTATTTATCGGCATCGGTAGGAAAGATCCCGTCAGCAAGAACATTTGAATAGGAAAGATAATAAGTAGTTCCGGAATTTCCTCCTGAAATGGAAAGTGCATTATTAAATGATCTGCCGGTATCAAAGAATTCCTCCACATTAGAAGGCAGGGCCCTGTATGGTTTCACTCGCACGGCATTATCCACTATATTTCCCCATGGCCTCATTTTACTGTCAAAACGCGGCCCCCAGCTCATATTCTCATAAGCAACCGCGTTCCCGTTGATTCCCTGTCCGAAATCATTCTGATATTTTACCAGCCGCAGGGGTCTCTCCATGGTATAACCTGATGAAAATGTAATTTGTGAACGTCCTTCTTCCGTACTTTCACCTTTTCTA
Organism: uncultured Bacteroidales bacterium; assembly: GCA_964492185.1. GTDB lineage: Bacteria > Bacteroidota > Bacteroidia > Bacteroidales > UBA10428 > JAFGSZ01. Next base: position 24,526 of record CAZBJH010000019.1, read on the forward strand.
GTGGTAATAACAATCACTCCGTTTGCAGCACGTGAACCGTAAAGCGCGGTACCGGCAGCACCCTTCAGCACGGTGACCGATTCAATATCATCAGGATTCAGGTCATTTACCTTATTTCCGAAATCCGTTCCGCCATTGATCGACGTACTTCCTGTCTGGCTGTTATTAACAGGCATGCCATCAACAATAAACAATGGCTGGTTACTGCCGCCCAGGGATGAAAAACCACGCATGATTATCCGTGTGGAAGATCCGGGGGCACCTGAGGCACTCGTGATATTCACACCCGCGACCTTACCCTGCAAGGAATTCAACATACTGCGGTCCTCTCCTTTCATCAGGTCATCACCTTCAACACTTGTTGCAGAATAACCCAAGGCTTTGCTTTCACGTTTTATGCCAAGCGCGGTAACTACAACTTCCTGCATTTCATACAATTCCTGTTCCATTACAACATCAATCTCCTGTCTGCCGTCAACAGCAATTTCCACTGGCTCCATACCCACGAAACTAAAGAGCAATGTATCAGAGAATGATGGCACATTAATGGTATATATCCCTTCAAGGTTGGTAATAGTACCTATATCGGTATTTTTAACCAAAACCGTCACGCCGGGAACCGGCTGATCATCATCCGCCGCGATCACTTTACCCTGCACTGTCAGTTCCTGTGCATGCGATATATCAAATGATAAAAAACAAACCAGCAACGAAAGAGAAAAAAACCATAATTTGAGTATTCTATGCGATATCATATGGCTCACCTATAATGTCCAAAACTATGAAAAAACATTATAAAAATAAACAGCGGGCGATAATATTACCTGCATTATTAAAAAAAATAAATTTAAATTCTGTAATATCCCCAAAAACCTGATACATGAATAATACAGGTAAAGACATAATATTATCAAAACTAATTCTGTTATTTTAGAGTTATTATATAGAGATAAAATTCATAAATGATCATGATAAAATCCGGAACTTTTATATTTGTTTTTCTTTTGTCAGTTTTTTCAGCCTATAGCCAGCTTAGCAGGGAAAGTATTCCCCCGGGTTTTTCCAATTCAATATTAAAAAGCACGCGAAACGATATTCCGTCAAAGGAATTACCTCCGCTCAATATTCACAAGTTACTGAAAGAGGATCAGGAATCCACCGCACCAACAGGGTATGCCATACACAATTATGTTGACATACGCCTTAAGGAAGAGGGTATAGCGGACACATTGCCTGGCGGAGGCATAATATGGAGATACAGGATCAGTTCACCGAACGCCTTTTCACTGAATGTTGTTTTTTCGAATTATCACCTGCCTCCGGAAGCAGAACTATTCTTATATAATGAAGACCATTCCGTTCTTTATGGTGCATTCACTGATATTAATAACAATAAAGCTCAACTGCTTGCCACAGCCGATATGCCGGGAAATGTTCTGATCATTGAATACTATGAACCGGCAAATGCCATATTCTCATGTGACCTGGTTATTGAAAGCATCGGACAGGGATACAGGGACATATTTTCACTGAAAAGCACACAGCAAAACGAATTGATCGATATAAACTGTGTTACAGGAGATACTTATCAGCTTGAAAAATATGCGGTGGCAAAAATGTCATTTCGTATAGATGACAAGGGATACAACTGCACCGGCACGCTGATCAATAATGTTGCAAATCCCGGAGAGGCTTTTTTTTTAACTGCAAACCATTGTATCAGCACACCGGAAAGTGCAAATACCCTGGTCACGTATTTCAACTATGAACGGGAAACATGTAACGGCAGAATTTCCCCGGGCAACAGCCTTTCAGGCTCCACGCTGCTTGCTACTGAATGGCCTTCTGATTTTACCCTGCTTCGTTTAAATAACAATCCTCCTTCAGGATACAGGCCTTATTTTGCAGGATGGTCACTTGAGGATTCGGTCATCCGGAACGGATTTGGGATCCACCACCCGGGAGGCAGCGAAAAAAAAATATCGGTTGATCATGATACGATCCTGTCCTATCCTGACATTTTACTTTGGGAGGATGACAAACAAAGTACGGAAAATACACACTGGATGGCAGCATTTGATGAGGGCTCCACAAGCCAGGGCTCATCCGGCTCACCGTTATTTGACCAGGATCACCGGTTGACCGGCCAATTACACGGGGGCACAGACAGTATTGATTTTTTTGGAAAATTCAGTTATTCCTATGACCCCGGCAGACGCAGGGTACAAAAACTCAAACCATACTTGAACCCGGACGGGATTAAAATTGAATTTTTAGATGGGTATGCACCGGAAGAAAATCCGCCGGCAGCTCATTTTTATACTGAATTTCAGGATGTATGCACGAAAACACCTGTTCAACTGTTCAATAATTCCGCCTTCGGGCCCGGATTCTTTGAATGGAATTTTGATCCTGTTTCTGTTACTTATATTGAAGGAAATGCAAATTCTGAAAGTCCTGTTGTTCAGTTTGAAGAAAATAAATCCTATACAATATCTCTTACAGTGCAAAAAAATTCTGATATTAATACCCGTGTGCGGCCTGATTATATACGTGCAGGACAGGGATTATCCATATCAGTCCGTTCGTCAAAACACAATAATATTTGTTACAGTGAATTTACTGATAATATCCTGTTTATTGCATCGGGTGCAGAGCGCTTTACCTGGCAACTGGAAAACCATCATGATAAACTGATGATCGATACCACTCTTTACGAAAGCGACACATTAATGGTAACAGGTATTGACACGGCAGATATTGATTCAACCATTACATTTCATATTACGGCAACAGGTTATCATGGCGACTGCATTGACTCGGCCACATTTGCCTTTAAGGTCATTCGTCCAATAAATGATGATATTGAAAATGCCATTCCCCTGTCATTAGGTGAAAACGGCCCTTTCAACAATTTTTGTGCAACGACCCGGGAAAACGAGCCGCATCCTCCGGGAGGAGATTGTAACACCCAGGAAACATGGTGTGACTGCAATATCAGCGAGATCATTCTTGACAACAGTGTGTGGTTCACTTTTACCGGACCGCCTACGGGTATTATCTCCGTTGACGCTCCCGGATTTGATAACCAGATAGCAATATATGAAGCTGATTCACATGCCGGTATAATCAGCGGCGATGAATCAGACTATAAAATTGTTGCTGCGAATGATGATTTTTTCGGAGAAGAAAAAGGCTACTCAGCCCTGATAAAAGGGGCATCAGTAATTCCCGGCAAAACATACTGGTTACAGGTTGATGGCAGTGCTTGCGGCGCATACGGGTATTTCAACCTCATCCTTAGTCCGGAAACCTACAATTCACTCCGGAAACCGGGAAATGAAAATACGGCTTTATATACCTTCCCCAATCCGGCAAAAAATGAATTGAATGTCATGGCGGAAGAAACCCACATAAACACTGTTATTGATATTATCTCAATTGACGGAAGAACGGTAATAAACAAATACCTGCCGGTTTTAAATCAACATGAAAAAATTAGCATTAATGTTTCAGGACTTGAAAACGGTATTTATCTGCTCAGTATCCGGACAGAGGATCGTGTATTTACAAAACGAATAATGATAAAAAGATAACATAATCCCTGTAAATTAAATACCGGTTGGAGTGCCACCTTTAAACAATAATTTTAGTCTGTCAATAAAGTTGATAAAATGTTTAATTGACCATGTGTCTGTTCATAAAGTTTTATTTGCAAGGCATGCGCAATCTGAAAATGCTGAGTTTACTTGTTGTAAATGAGCAATTTTCGGACAAGCGTAACGCGGCAAATGGGACTTTATGGACAGACACTAATTACTACTAACAGGAAAACAATATATTAAAAAACCCCCGGAACTTACGTCCCGGAGGTTTTTGTTAAATACGATTTTACAGTATTATATAATAGATTTAATCTACATCCCACCACAATTTGGAATCAATAGCATCACCATTGGATAGGGTGGAAACGGCAGCAGCCCGATTTTCTTCGTTCAGGGTACGTTCATACTGCGGATACCTCATCCTGCTAGGCAAGTCATCCACCGGGATCAATGGTACAAAGAAAAAATTACGCGTATCACCCGTGCTCTCAACCGTAACGCTAAAATGATCATTCGGCATTACAAGCGTCTGGGGATAACCTGTCCTTCTGTATTCAGCCCAGGCAGTATGAGGATCCATGTATAGAGCAATGAACTTCTGTGTCAGCACGGTCTCCTCGCTTGCAGCAGGAAGAGCGGCAATGTAAGCATCGATGTCAGCTGTTGCAACACCCCATTTTTCCATGGAAGCCCTGACAGCCTGCTCATAAAGAGTCTGATCCCATCCCTCCAGCTCACTCTGAATGAACAGCACTTCTGCATATTCCATCAGTTCCTGACTGTAATTCGGTATATTGATCACGGCATCGCCGGGTAGCGATTCAAACTTGATTGTTGCAGCTTCGGAAGAATTTTCCACCACCGGCATACCCATATAATTACCGCTGTCATTCGGTTGGGCAAATACGGGCAGGCGCGGATCAACGATCCCGTTGAAGGGGTTGGTGGTAATATCATTCCCTAATGTATCCTGAATATTCTCACCCTTCAGCAGTTGGGAAAAGCTGAAACCAAGACCGAAGTCCTTCCGGTTATCCACATTATATGCAACATACATTGGTGCGGCATTGGTGGCATTGTCTTCAAAGCCGAAAGATGCATTATCATCATTGCTTTCAAAAACACCGGATGCCAGGGCAGCATCAATATGTTGCTGTGCCAGTGAGCTGTTCACACCCATTATCTTCAGTGCTACACGCAGCCGTAATGAGTTGGCAAATTTTCTCCATTGTGTCATGTCACCGCTATAAAGGTTATCACCCCGTATGAAACCGTCCTGTGATTCATCCATCTGAGCAACAGCTTCAGACAGTTCATTCAGGATATCGGTATAAATCTTTTCCTGGGATGCATAAACAGGGGTCAGGATCTCCTCATCCACATCGGCAATCTTCAGCGCCTGGAAATCAGGATCATCATTGCCATAGGAATAATACGGGACCGGTCCCCAGGTATCAGCCATAATATTGAAGATCCATGCCATTACAATCCGTGTTGTGGCGATCTGGTTCACGTTCGGACCGCTGGCTGCAGCAGCAGCTTTGGTATCCTCATCAGTATTGAAGTAAAGGACTTTTCGCAGGTTTTCCAGATTTGTATAAAAATCCTGCCATGTCTGCCGTGTGGATTCCCGGAAAACATAACGGTCTTCATCACCGTACTCAGTCTGGGTCCAGTACTGCATGGTCACCTGGGTAAAACGGCCACTGAACCACTCGTCATAGAGATCATCAATCATCTCCTTTAAATTATCGTTCAGGAGAGCAGCTGTCGGCGGTTCCTGCGGTGCATTAGGATTGTCGAAATAGTCAACATCGCAGCCTGTGTAAACAGCCAGCAACATGAAGATTATTAATATTTTAATTGTTTTCATCATAGTTCTTTTTTTTAAAATTACAAATTTAGAATCCCAGCTTCAGGTTCAAACCAAAAGTTCTGCTGGTAGGATATAAACCGCCATCAATCCCCTGTATATTTCCTGAACCGTTCACGGTAATTTCAGGATCGAACCCGGGTTTATCAAGACCCATGGTTAGGAGGTTCCTTCCGTACAGGGAGATTCGCATGTTTTTAATGGGGCCAAGAATACCTGCCGGCAGGGTATATCCTATAGTCAATTCCCTGAGCTTGATGAAATCGGCATCAAACAGGTTCTGAGTAGCAGGCATTCCAAATCCATTGTAATGATATGCAGCATATGCCATACCGGAAATGTAATTTTCATTAGGTGCAGTATTTTCCACAGTATAGGTTCCGTCATCCTCAAAGGTAACGTCACCGGTAACAGCATCATATCTGTAACCGCCACCTTCACTTACGGGGTCACGAATTTCATTACCCTGATCGTTTACACCGGCTGATTCTTTCATCATACCGGAGTACATACCCCACATGTGAGATACAGAGTAGAATTTACCGCCCTGCTGAATGTCGAACAGCACGCTGATATCAACCGCGTTGAACAGACGGAATACGTTGCGGATCCCCATGTTGTAATCCGGAAGGTAAGATCCCAGCGGCCTCAGGTCGGGTGTCATCATAAGGTACCCTCCATCATCCACCACGATGTTCCCGTCATCATCGTAAATATAATCATTTCCCCAGAACATGCCATAGGTGTCGCCTTCACTGGCACGCAGAAATACCCCACGGAAAGGATCACTTGTCAAGTCAATGGTTTCAACACCAGGATACAGCTCGTTCAGGGTGTTGTTCACCTTGGTGAAGTTGGTGATGATCTGCCACTTGAAATTGTTGGTTTGAACCGGTGTCAGTCCCAAAGTAATTTCAACACCCTTGTTGGTCATCTGACCGGCATTGATCCACTTGGAATCATAACCGGTGGCTTTGGATACTTCCAGCGGCATGATCTGATCAGTGGTTACATTGTTAAAGTAGGTTGCAGCCAAATTGATCCGGTTGTTAAGCAGGCCCACATCAATACCGATCTCGGTCGATGTAGTCTGCTCAGATTTCAGACTGGCATTCAGCAGTTCAGTATCAACATACAACCTGGGAGCACCCATGAAGGGGCCGGAAATGTTGTAATCGTATACACTGACCACATTGTAGGGATCGGTATCATTACCAACCTGTGCCCATCCGAAGCGCACCTTACCCAGGCTCATCCAGCTCAGGTCAGGCAGCAATTCTGAAAACAGGAAACTGGCGGATGCAGAGGGATAGAAATAGGAATTGTTATCATCCGGAAGAGTGGATGACCAGTCATTCCTTACAGTACCTTCAAGGAAGAGCATCCCTTTGATATCAACCGCTGCACTACCGAATACACTGTTCACCTGTTTTTCTTCGGTATAATCATTGGACTGGATAGTGCCGGTTGAATTCAGCAATGAGTATACTTCGGGTACGACAAGGCCGCCTGAAGTAAAGCCCCGGTTAAAATCATAATGCATATATCGCTGATTTCCACCGGCAAACAAATCGAGCCTTATATCCTGCAATTGTTTCGAATAGCTCAGGATAGCTTCGAAGTTATATTCAGAATTGGTTCTTACGCCTTCATAATATTTAGACATCGCCTGTGAACCCACTGCTGTTCTTTCCCTGTTGTAGTATGTATAGTTATCACCATATACACTACCTTTGATAGAAAGATTCTCCACAATTTCGTATGAAAGGCTCACATTGCCGTAGAACCGGTTACGTGAATCATCCGGATAGTTTTCATAGGCTGTCCAATAGGGATTGTCCGAAAATTTCGGTGTGGGATCATTCCACGCGTTCCTGTTCCAGGTACGCATTGAACCATCATTGTTTTTATAATCTTCCAGGTAACCGAAATCAATCTGACGCTGGCTCCACTGGAAAAACTTCTGGCCTACGCTGTTGTCACCGTATCCAACCTGGGGGCGTCCCTTGGATGCTGAATTCACATAATGCAACGAAGCATCAACATTCAGCTTGTTAAGCAGGTTCGCATTACCAGTAAGTGTAAAATTATTCTTTTTTATCTCCGAACCGGGGAAAGTACCTTTGGTGGAAGTATTGGTATAGGCAAAACGAACACCAAAATTTTCACCTGTCCGTGACATAGCTATATTATTAGCAAAGGTTGTCCCCAACTCATAAAAATCTATTACATCGTTTTCAGGTGCAACCCACGGACGGGTCTGTAAATATTGATCCGGATAACTTTCCTGATCAAAAGCATTCCAGTGCAACACTTCGATGTTTGGATCATAGCGCGGACCCCAGCTTTCATCCACCTGGTACTGTGGAATACGATAATCCGTACCATTGATATTGGCTACTTCAAATCCGTCGAGACCACCGTCTTCATCAGAAATGATGGCTCCGCCACCATATTTCCTCTGCAGTTCGGGAATAACATATACCTGCTCAAATCCAACGTTCGAACTCCATTCCACGCTGAAAGCATCAGCTCCTGCTCTCGCCTTTTTCGTGGTGATCACGATCACACCATTGGCCGCACGTGAACCGTAAATAGCAGCGGCAGGCCCTTTCAGAACAGACATACTTTCAATATTTTCAGGATCGATGTCATTCATCATGTTCCCTAAGTCGTATCCTCCAAATCCATTGGCATCACCACCAAAACCATTTGCAGAATTATTGTTCCAGTCTGAATTATCAACAGGAATACCATCGATCACAATCAACGGTTGGTTTTCGCCCGTTATGGAGCTGGCACCCCTGATAAGAATGCGATTCGAACCGCCCATTTTTGAGGAAGCACTGACCTGCACACCGGCAACTTTGCCTGAAAGGGCGCTGATCGCATCATCCTGTATGGAACTGTTCAGAGTTTCTTCATCTACTTCCTGTACCGCGTATCCCAGTGATTTTTTCTCTCTTGAAATCCCAAGGGCAGTAACAACCACTTCATCCATCAGCAGGGCTTCTTCTTCCAGCGTGACATTGATAGTAGTTCTTCCTTCAACCGGTATTTCCTGTGCTTTCATTCCTACGGAACTAAATTCAAGAACCCCGTTTGAAGGTGCTGTTAATGAATAATTCCCATTAATGTCAGTAGCTGTTCCGGTTGTTGTTCCCTGAAGAACAACAGATACACCCGGTAACGGAACACCGTCAGCATCGGAAACCGTTCCCGTAATTTGTATGTTCTGGGCCAATATGGCCTGGAAGCCAAACAGCATCAAACATACAAACAAACTTGTAATTTTTTTCATAGATAAAAATTTTAGGTTTATAATAGGTTAACATCCAAAATTAGTATGAATAATATCAAAATCTACCATTCATAAGTTCAAAACTAAAAAAAAAACTTAAAAACAAAAAAAGATTAATATTTTTTTAACTTCCTAATTATAAGTAAAATAGATTGAATAAATATAATATTATTATGGATTTTCATACATATGATCATTTAACTATCTCAAAAACTGATTTTTATCTCCTATATGAGAGTAGTTTCGTTAAAGCATTTCGACAATAACATTCTCCTCTGATGCCTAATTAGTGTCTGTCCATAATGTCCGATATCCGCGTTGCTGCTCACATTTTAAATCCTCAAATACTTTAGTATTCTGCAGTTTAAAATGTTCACGCGCCTTGATCTCGAACATTCTGAACAAACACTGCGAATTTATTGACAGACACTAATTATTATATGAATCCGTACTTATCCTTTTCCGGATTTATTAAAGATAATATTTTATTTCTATTGTTTATCCTTAGGTGCATATATTCTTTTCAGAATATTTATTTTAGCATGATAATTTTTAATGATATCCCATGCTATCAAAAATTCCCAATACATTTATTCTGATATTCTTTATGATCGTTCTGGCGGCCTTGCTAACCTGGATATTACCAGGTGGTGAATATATTGAAGTTAAAAGTAATGGTGAAACCACATTGCAATTCAGATTTGTGGAAAGCCAGCCCCAGACCTGGCAGGTGTTTTCCGCTTTCTTCAAAGGTTTTCAAAGGCAGTCAGGCATAATCGTATTCATTTTATTAATTGGCGGTGCTTTCTGGGTTGTGAACAGCAGCAATGCCATCCAGGCAGGAATACAATCGTTTCTTGCATTCACAAAAAAGCTTGAACATTATAGCTGGCTGCGTTATATAGGCGTGAACAATATTATCCTTGTTCTGATCATGCTTCTTTTCAGTGCTTTTGGGGCTATATTCGGAATGAGTGAAGAAACCATTGCTTTTATTATTGTTATTGTTCCCCTGGCACTATCCATGGGATATGATTCCATCACCGGTGTTTGTATTGTTTTTGTAGCTGCCGGCCTTGGGTTTGCCGGTGCAATACTTAATCCTTTCACTATCGGCATTGCCCAGGGAATTGCAGGGATACCATTGTTTTCCGGCCTGGGCTACAGAATATTCTGCTGGATTGTGATCAATATCGCGGGGATCACTTATGTATTGATCTATGCCCGTAAGATCAGGCGCGAACCCCAACGATCTCCAGTATATAAAGAAGATGAATACTGGCGTGAACATCAGAAAGCCGGCATGAACAACATAGATTATCATACACCACGTTCAGCATGGATAGTATTCGGATGCCTGATTGCCGTGCAGGCAGCGTTTGCCATCCTCTCCCCGGTTACCAATTTAAAGATAGGAAATGCCAGCCGGGAGATCATATTAATACCGGTATTGCTGATACTTTTCATAATTTCAGGATTTTTCAGCCTCAAAAAATCAGTCCATTTTTTTCTCCTGACAATTCTGGTATTCACCATCATCTATCTTATTACCGGCGTAATGGGGTATGACTGGTACATTATGGAAATTGCCACACTTTTTTTTGTAATGGGCATAGCCGGCGGCATAGCCGCCAATAATTCAGGGAATAAAATAGTAAGCCTGTTTATGGATGGGATACGTGATATTATTCCCGCTGCTTTGATCGTTGGACTCGCGGGAGGGATCATCATCATTCTTGAAGATGGTAAAATCGTAGACACTATCCTGTACGGCTTGTCAAAAAATATGAAGGATCTGGGCAGGGTATCTACTATAGGTATTATGTATTTCATACAAACACTGATCAATATCGTCATTCCTTCGGGATCAGCCAAGGCAGCGCTTACTATGCCTATTATGGCACCCTTTTCCGACCTGATAGGTATTTCACGGCAAGCCACGGTTATGGCTTTTCAGTTTGGGGACGGATTCACGAATATGATCACACCTACTTCGGGTGTGCTTATCGGTGTGCTGGGTATAGCACGTATACCTTATGAAAAGTGGGTCAAATGGGTCTATCCCCTCATTCTGATCCTTATGCTTCTCGGCTTTCTTTTGCTGATTCCTACTGTTTTAATGAAGCTTGGCGGGTTTTAAGAAGTTGAGGAGTTGAGGAGTTGAGATGTTGAGGAGTTGAGATGTTGAGAAAAGAGAAAAAAGTCTTGCAAGTCACAAAAACAGCAAACGTATGAGTATTAAGCAGGAGAATCGATTACCCTTGACACCCACCCCTACCCTTCCAGGAGGGAAATAGCTCCTTCCAGCTTCGAGCTTCGAGCTTTGAGCTCTCTTTGCTTTCAACTTCCAGCTTCGAGCTTTGAGTTCTTTTTGCTTTCAACTTTCGACTTTCAGCTTCGAGCTTTAAGCTTCGAGCTTCGAGCTTCCAGCTTCGAGCTTCGAGCTTCGAGCTCTTTTCCCTTCCGGCTTTTTCTTATAGTGATTCCAAAATCCACGCCAGCAAGACACCTACGTAATTGCCAACAGCATAACCAATAATACCTACTGTAAGGCCGGACACCATAACCTCTTTATTTTTGAGTGCACCGGCAATTACCGGAACAAACGGGGGTGAACAGATCAATGCAGTGGAGGTTACCATTACAGTATCACCATCAATGCCAAAGACCTTTGATAACAAAATATGAAGAAAAAGGGTACCGAAAACTGCAATGGTAATATAATAGAACAAACCTGTAGATATATCGGAAAGCCTTGTTAAATCAGCCATTGAAGCAACAACAATACTGAATACCAATATAAAATACATCCCCAGTTCAAAGGTTTTGTCAATTTTATTAACTGAATGAATTAATGATGCAAATATACTAAGTGTGGTAATGGTTAATATAACCACAACCATAACCGAATGCCCGGGAACAAATAAACTTAATCCCCCGCCAACAGCAAAGATCAAAATAGCAATAGCAAGTGCTTTTAACAGTGGTATGAAAGTCTCCCGTTTAAAAATATCCTTATACGCGTTTTCCGTATGTTGAATTTTTTCATTTTTTAAATCGCTGGCAGGCCTGGGATAAGGACGCATAAACACGCGTAGTATGTTTTTACCGGCAACCAGCAGGAAAAACAGGTATACAACACCTATAATGGTATCATATGTGTGCGTAAGTATATAGGTATTGGCATTTACATCAAGCATGAGTTTCAGAGATGCCAGATTTGGAGTACCACCTGTATATAATCCTATCAGCATTCCGGAAATCTTCCAAAGTTCATATATCTTATACCTGTAAATAAAAAATCCCAATGTAACGACTATCACTACGGACATAAGACCAAGGACCAGTGAAAGCATGGTCTTTCCGGCCATCCGGAACCATTCACGTATATTTAGTCCGAAAAGCAATAATGGAATAGCCAGAGGAATGGCTATGGTGGTAATCAGATCCTGTAATTTCCTGACAGAAAAATAATCGAGGTCGCTTTCCTTCAAAACACCTTGTGCATAAAGGTCGCGTAATTCTTTCATTGTTAAAGCATCCTGGGTTTGAATAAGCTGTATCATGTTCTCACTGGCAACAGGAAGGATACCGATATTTCCAAGAATCAGCCCGACTATATACGCGATAATAATTGCACCTATCCGATTGGCAATCCTGTTTTTCCCGGTCAGGTATATTATTCCCGCGGGCAGAAAAATATAAGTGGTAAATAAAAAAATCTTAGTAAGCATGAAAGATTATTCTGTTATTCTGCATTATTGGCATCGCCGGGCTAAAGGTTCATAAATACGAAAAAAATTTATTTGCCCCAAACCTTACACAGAAATAATACAGCTTTGCTATAAAACATAAAAACAAGGCATCTATATTTATTATTAATGCCTTAAAAGTAAAGAAAAAGTTTTGAACTACCCTCACATCATATTAATACCAATCGCGTTTCGCCTGATGGCGGCTTTTTTACCTTCTTTCCATCAGGGGCAATCTTTAAAACTTTTGTCGTATTGTATCATTGCCCTCTGGCTCATTCCCATGCTTGAGAAACCGCCGTCATGATAAAGATTTTGCATTGTGACTTTTCTTGTAAGATCAGAAAACAATGTAATACAATAATCAGCACAGTCATTTGCATCCGCGTTACCCAACGGAGACATTCGTTCGGTAAAATCGATCAGCAAGTCAATACCTTTCACTCCGCTTCCTGCCGTTGTCATGGTCGGAGATTGCGATATTGTATTGATCCTGATCTTTTTTTCCCGCCCGTATATATAACCAAAACTCCGGGCAATTGACTCCAGGATTGCTTTTGCATCCGCCATATCATTGTATCCGTATAAAGTACGCTGTGCAGCAACATATGATAAGGCTACAACTGATCCCCACTCATTGATTGCATCCAGTTTACGGCAAACCTGCAATATCTTATGAAATGAAAGGGCTGAGATATCGATGGTTTTTTGGAAATAATCATAGTTTAAATCATCGTAAGGTAATTTTTTACGCACATTTGGTGACATACCAATGGAATGGAGTATAAAATCAATTTTACCTCCAAGAAGTTCCACTGACCGGGAAAACAGTTTTTCAATATTTTCAGTATCAGTGGCATCGGCAGGTATAACCTCCGTGTTACATTGATCAGCAAGTTTGCCGGTATCACCCATACGAAGTGCTACACCGGTATTGGTAAGTATAAATTTCGCACCCTCCTCATAAGCCTTTTCAGCAACTTTCCAGGCTATGGACTTATTATTCAGGGCACCAAAAATAACTCCTCTTTTACCTTTTAATAAGTTGTATGCCATGTTAATAATTTTTTGGATATGCAGGTGCAAAGATAGCTATTAAACACCATCAGACCGGTTTATCATTCTCATGAATATCAGGGCTGGCTTTTAAGCAACTCACGTGCATTATCAAGAGCAGCTGTTGTGAGCTCCTCACCGCTCAGCATTTTTGCAATTTCCTGCTGCCGTTCTTCAGGATTTAACATTTTAACCTTCGTGTTTGTTTTATCCTTTTCATCGAGCTTATATACCAGGTAATGGTGATCTCCTTTAACTGCTACCTGGGGCAGGTGTGTAATGTTGATCACCTGCATTTTTCCGGCCATGCGTTTAATGATTTTACCCACTTTATCAGCCACCTCACCTGAGACTCCGGCATCGATCTCATCAAGAATAATTGTTGGTAAACCTGTTGAATCAGATAACAGGGATTTAATACTGAGCATTAACCGGGAAAGCTCTCCTCCTGAAGCTGCCCGGGAAATTTCCATTAAAGTTGAGTTTTTATTAGCTGAAAATAAAAATTCGATTTTGTCTGCCCCGGTAATCCCCAACTCTTCCTGAATCTCATTCTTTATCCTGAACCTGGCATTTGGCATACCAAGATCATGCAGGATCTGCATGATTACCGATTCTATCTCACTGAATATTCCTGATCTCCTTTCCGACAGTTTCCCGGCCAGTTCAATAGTCCTTTTTTTACATGTTTTCAGGTCATTTTCTAATTTAGCAAGTCTCTCATCGTAACTGTTCATTTCATCCAGTCTGTTTTCCAACTGGTGCCGGATATCTATAAGCTCAGAATCAGAACCAACCATATGCTTTTTCTGAAGGGAATAAATAGTGTTAAGCCTTTCTTCCGTAAATTGTTGACGTGAAGGATCAACTGATACCTTTTCATTCAGCAATTCTGTTTCCCGGGCGATATCCTTTAATTCTATAGACGCACTGTCCAAACGGGAAATGATCTCCTCCGCTTTCGGATAATAAGCGTGTATTTTCTGTAATGCCCCCATGGCATTATTTATCAATCTTATAGCATCTGATTCCCCTTCCGATAACGCCATGATCGTTTCAGTCAGCCCCGATTTAATTTCTCCTGCATGATTGAGCTGTTCAAGATCTGCCTCAAGCTCCTGCTGCTCACCCGGCCGAAGGTTGGCCTTATTTAATTCATCCAGCTGAAATTCCCAGTAATCTTTATCTGCCTTTGAATTCTCCGCTTCTTTTAATAAATCATGGTACTGATCATGCAAAGACTGGTATTCTTCAAAAACACCCTGATACTCATTACGCTTTTCAAACAATCCGGCAAAATGATCTATTACATTGAGTTGAAATTCATGATTACTCATATTCAGATTTTCATGCTGGGAATGAATATCAACTAATTTGATGCCTAATTCCCTGATCTTATTCAGAGTAACGGGTGTGTCATTGATAAAGGATCGTGATTTGCCGTTTGCCCCGATCTCCCTGCGGATAAGTGTCAAAGGCTCATAGTCTATATCATTATTCTCAAAAAAAGACTCCAGATCGTATGCTTCTATATTAAATTCCCCCTCTACAATGCATTTCCTCGAAGGATCACGCAATACAGAAGTATCTGCCCGTTTTCCGAGTATCAGTGAAAGAGCGCCAAGTAAAATCGTCTTGCCTGCCCCGGTTTCCCCTGTAATGATCGTCAGTCCGGGCTTCATGTCAATAACCAGTTGCTCGATCAGTGCATAATTATCAATATGCAAGTTTACCAGCATATATATTGAAAATTAAATTTTAAAAATAGTGAAAATGAAGAAGGCGGAAGTATTTTTAAGCAGATATTTTTTTTACCGGATATTAACATCCTTGAAAGTGACACCGTAAGGTTGTTAAATGATTAAACAATTAAACGATTCAACAATTAAACGATTAAACAATTAAACGATTAAA
>CAZBJH010000020.1:0-36165 GCA_964492185.1 uncultured Bacteroidales bacterium
CTTTAAACTGCTAATTCATAATTTCTTTTAATTCTCTAATAACCAGCTATAACCTCAAATATAGCTTATTTTGTCGAAAGCAAATTACGAAGAAAATTAATACAAGTCAAATAAAATTAATGTGGATGCCATAATTTTGTGAGGTAAATTCAGCACAATTTTTTATTACAGTATCAACAAACAGCTAAAGAGTAACATAATATATATTAGTAATATTACTAATATTATAAATATTATTGTTAATAAAAATATTAGTAATAATTATGTTATTACTTTATATTAGCAGATAAATATTTATTCTATGGTTACACTATCATTTGTAAATAATAAAGGGGGAGTAGCAAAAACTTCATCTACGGCTAATGTAGGAGCGTTTTTAGCTTACAATGAATACAAGGTGCTGCTGATCGACAACGATCCCCAGGCCAACCTTTCCCAGAATTTTAACTTGTATGACCAGGAAAAAAACATTTCCGATGCATATACAAAGCTATGCAACCGGGAAAGGGATGTTAAGTTGCCACTGGTGAAGCTTAATAAAAATTTATTTATTGTCCCCGGGTCCAATAAACTAAACGATATCGAAAAAAATATGATCTCTGAACCAGGCAGGGAATATTTTTTAAAACGTCTTTTAACGCCTCTGGAAGAACATTTTGACTTTTGTCTTGTAGATTGCCCTCCCTCGCTGGGAATACTAACAACTAATTCGGTGGTCACTTGTAATGGTGTAATTATTCCAATCGAGGCCAGTGTTTTTTCCTTAAATGGGGTAAAATCCATCATGCAATACCTGGATGATCTTAAATACAGTTTAAATGCGGAGTTTGATCTTACCGGTGTTTTTATGGCCAAATACGATATTAGGAATTCCATTTCATCTCATGTTAAACAGGAGGTAATCAAATATTTCAAAGAAAAAATGTTTAAAACCGATATCCGGATAAATGTTGCCATAGCAAATGCCCAGGCCGAAGGCCAGGATATTTTTTATTATTCGAAAAACAGTAACGCTTCGCTTGATTATGGAAATCTTACAGATGAAATAATCAAACGGATTAACCATAAAGCGAAAAAATCATGAGTGATAAGAAAAAATTTTCAAATCTTTCACGAGGCTCAGATAAGCTTTCTAACGCACTTTCAAGCTTTATAGTGGACGAGGGTGAAAAGGCGGATGATAATTCTTTTAATCCACTAAAAGATGATAAAAGAAAGCTTCAGAAAAAGGCCAAGGAAAACGAAAAGAAAGATGATGTTCAAACAAAGGATAAACCTTTATCCAATAAAACAGGTAAATCACAGGACCAGGTTTCTGATCCTGTAAAAAAGAAAACGCCGGGACCCTCACATGATCACTTAAAAGATGCAAAAACAAAGGATTCAGTGAAAAGAAGCGCAAGAGCTGAAACAGTTAAAACTGTTCCTGATGATTTTAAAGCCCATTCAGCACTATTTTCCCGTTCACAGCTTGATCTACTGCGTAAAACAGTGAATTATAAAAAGTGGAAAGTAAACCCGAAATATACAATCAGCTCAGCTATATATGAGGCGCTTGATCATTTTTTTCTTTATCGCCGGCCAGCAAATAATTTTCCGGATGACTTTATAACCTATACGGCATCTTTCTCTGAATCACAGATGGAGGACCTGAGATCTTATATCGGTGAGATCAAGTTTAAAGAAGATCCGGGGTATGCTATAAAATACGCTTTATACGAGGCTATCCAGTCATATTTGAAAAAAAATCCAATTAAAGAATAGTATATTCTTATGGACCCTTATCAATTCGTATCTGCCAAGGAGCTTAAGGATGGACAGAAAATAAAGTTTCCTGGTAAAAAGTCCTGGTGGATAGTTACAGGCAGAAAAGATGGATATACGATTGTAAAAAGAGGAAATTCCACAAAAAGAATTTCTAAAGACTCGATGGTCCTCCAGGAACCTTTTAGAAATGTTTTCTAATGGCCAGATGGATGCCATCTTAAAAGTGAAAGATGAAGGTTGGGGCCAGTAAGTTTATCGACAAGAGATGTTTATAACTATTTAATAAATAGTATTGATAATTAATGAATTAAAAAAGTGTTTTTTACTATATTGCCTAAAATTCAACTAAATGAACAAAAACTGATCCTGATCCTCTTTCATTTAAGGATTTATGCCTTTTGAACGACACTATCCTGATTATTATTCGCGGGGATTTTTAAAATTATTGTTTTAACATTATTTTTTTAACATTTTTGCAGCTTCATTGTTTCCGGAAAGAGATGGCTACATTCCTGTTTGATAAGATTATTTTCGGTCCGGTGCAAAGCCGGAGGCTTGGTACATCACTTGGCATCAATCTGCTGCCCGAAAACAATAAAGTGTGTAATTTCAATTGTATTTATTGTGAATGCGGACTGACCCGGTCGGCGGGCCCGGGAAGATCAGATTTCCCTGAACGTAAAGTGATAAGAGAAAAGCTGAGAGACAGGCTGACAGAGATGGCAGATAAAAATGAACCTCTTACCACGATTACTTTTGCAGGTAATGGCGAACCTACCATGCATCCCGATTTTGCCGGGATTATTGATGATACGATAAGACTGAGAAATGCTGTTTTCCCCGAAGTGGATATTGCCGTGTTGTCAAATGCCACCCTGATAAATAAACCTGAGGTGAGAAATGCTTTATTACGCGTGGAACAGAATATATTGAAACTTGATTCGGCAATTCCGGAAACCGTGAAACTGATCAATCGTCCCTTAACCGCCTTCAGCCTGGAACAGACTATTGATCACTTAAAACATTTTAAAAGGGATATGATCATTCAGACACTTTTTTTCAGGGGTACTATTCGTAACAAGGTGGTAGACAATGCCACTCCCGTGGAATTGTCGGCCTGGCTGAAGGCTGTTCTTGAAATTGATCCGGAGATGGTGATGATATATACCATAGCCCGTGATACTCCTTTTGACACACTTCATAAGATCGGGTTTGAAGAATTGGCAGCTATCGCTGACCGGGTAAGAAAGGCAGGAATACAGGTTCAAATTTACGATTAACAATGCAAAGCCCCGGAATTCAGAAAAAGAAAGTATTGCTGAGCCCGCTGAACTGGGGATTGGGACATGCTACAAGGATGATCCCGGTAATTCATGAATTGCAAAGGCACAACTTTGATTTATATATCGGGGGTGATGGAGCAGGCTGCAAGCTTTTAAAGGATGAATTCCCCGGCCTGCATTATATACATATTCCCTCTGCAGAAATCCATTATGGTCATGATGGTAATCTGTTGCTTTCTTTGATATGGCAGATGCCAAAAATTATCCGGTATGCAGTGAGGGAACACAGGCAGCTGAAGCGTTTATTAAGGAGTTATGGATTCAGCTTTGTGATTGCTGATAACCGTTTCGGCTTATGGAACAAAAAGGCATATTGTATATATATCACACACCAGGTCCGTATAAAGCTTCCACCTGTGATAAGGTTTTTGGAAAGGATGGCATACCGGATACATAAGAAAATTATTGATAATTTTGATAAATGCTGGATCCCCGATATTGAAACGCCGGACCAGTGTTTTGCCGGTGAGCTTTCCCATGGCCGTATTCCTTCAAATGCTTTATATATTGGTATACTGTCGCGTTTTGAAGGTCTCAAGGATCCCATGAAGAAAATCAGTGTTGATGTGCTTATTGTATTATCAGGGCCTGAACCCCAGCGTACGATATTGGAAGATATTATTTTACATCAGGCGGCCGGACTGAATTACAGGTTTATACTCATACGCGGAACCGCCGGGTTAAATAATGATGATAAATCACGTGATATTCCTGGAAATGTATGTATTATGGATCATGCCGGAACTGGATATCTCAATACAGTGTTGAGAAGCGCGAAATATATTATTTGCAGGTCGGGATATTCAACCATCATGGATCTTCTGGCCCTGAAACGCACTGCCCTTCTTATACCAACTCCGGGACAAACAGAGCAGGAGTACCTGGCTGGTTTTATGTCGTCAAAAGGCAGGTTCCTTACTTCCGGGCAGCATAATTTCAATCTGCATAACGCTATAAGGGAGCTTTCATGCTTTAAGCCTGTAATTTGTGATATACCCCGTTCCCTGATGGCTCAGGCCGTGGAAAGCTTGGCCGGTAAATGATCATAAGGGGCATTTCAGGTTAAAGGAGATAAGCGGCAAACATGACTGTCAGCCCTAAAAAATACCCCGCGGTAAGCTGTGAAGGACTATGCGCGTTCAGTTGCAGACGTGCAAAAGCTATCACTCCTGAGGCCAGGAAAGCAAGTATAAGATAAAACATCAGGTCTGAACTGAATGTGACAGATAGACCCAGGATCAGTCCGGTAATGCCTCCTATGCCTGTCATATGAGTGCTTATTTTCCAGAAAAATGAAACAAGAAAGGTAATCAATACTGATATTGAAGCAGCAAGCATAAAAACTTCTATTCCGTGGGCTACAGGATTTCCGGATATCATGAAGTAGCAAATAAAATAGAGAATAGAGGTGATCATAAGAGGGAGCAGGCGTTCTTTTCGTTTATCGACATGTATGTCGCGGATCAGCTCTGAATACATGAAAACGGGAAATATGCTGATTGGCAGGACTGCTGTTCCCACAAATACAATAAGATAAATGTAGTTTTTATAATCATTGGGAATATTGGTCAGGTAGGATCCGGAGTTGAATAATATAAGAATACCCACGGTAGGCATGAAAAGAGGATGAAAAAGATAAGAAATAGCTGTAGCTATACGGTTTTGCATAGATCTTTTATAGGATGATGAAGGTTACAATTCTTTTCTCATTCGGGCAACGGGGATATTCAGTTGTTCACGGTATTTGGCCACTGTTCGGCGGGCAATATTATATCCTTTTTGTTTAAGGATCTCAGCCAGTTTTTCATCGGTGAGCGGTTTGCCCTTATCTTCATTCTGTATGCAATTCTGTAAGATCTTTTTGATTTCACGTGTCGACACTTCTTCACCGGAGTCGGTTTGCATTCCTTCAGAGAAAAAATACTTGAGGGGGAAAATGCCGAAGTGCGTCTGTATATATTTACTGTTTGCAACCCTTGAAATAGTTGATATATCCAATCCTGTACGGTCAGCAATATTTTTTAATATCATAGGTTTCAGCCTGGTTTCATCCCCTTCTTCAAAATATGGCCGCTGGTATTCAAGAATGGCATTCATAGTGACCATAAGTGTGTTTTGCCGTTGTTTGATAGCATCGATAAACCACCTTGCCGAATCGAGCTTTTGCTTCACGAAAGTTACAGCCTCCTTTTGTTCCTTCGATGAATTATCCCTGTTCTGAGTGTATGATTCGATCATATTGCTGTAAGTACGGCTTACCCTTAATTCAGGCACATTACGAGAATTCAGGCTCAGCTGAAGATCCCCTTCATTATTCTCCAGGATAAAATCCGGTACAATATGGTGGTATGTTTTAGTCAGGGGATCACTATATGAACTGCCGGGTTTCGGATTCAGTTTCAGTATTTCATCAATAGCCGCCTTAAGTTCTTCATCCGATATATTTAACCGGTTTTTAATTTTATCATAATGCTTCCTGGTAAATTCCTCAAAATGAAGTTTTATAATCTTTCTGGCAAGCTCAATATTATGGTCATCCTGGTCTTTTGCATCTATCTGAAGGCGCAGGCATTCCTGCAGATTTCTGGCCCCGACACCAACCGGATCAAAATCCTGTATGATCCGGAGGATCTCAAGCAATTCCTCTTCAGATGTTTCAATATTTTGTGAAAATGCCAGGTCATCCACAATGGCATCGGGTTTTCTTCTCAAATATCCGTCGTCGTCAATATTACCTATAATGTTTTCCGCCAACATGTGTTGTCTTTCACTCAGTCTTCTGAGACCCAACTGTGATTCAAGGAATTCGTGAAAGGAGGAGCCTCCTGAAAACGGGATATCTTCACGTTTGTCATCTTTTGAATAATTCTTTGCCTGAAGCTTATACGAAGGAATCTCATCATCTTCTATGTAATCCTCAACGGAGAATTCTTCGTTATCTTTATCCTTATCCTCTATTCTTGAATCGTCTTCCTGATCGGCAATAATTTCTTCGTCATTCCCCTCTTCAAGCACGGGGTTTTCTTCAAGCTCCTTCTTTATGCGCTGCTCCAGCTGCATAGTAGGTATCTCCAGCAGTTTGATCATTTGTATCTGCTGTGGAGACAACTTTTGAAGTAGTTTCTGTTGTAATCGTTGCTTTAGCATTCGTATCCTCAAATATATTTGCTAATATAGCGATATTAGCTTAAAACTCCGCATTCCTGGGTGTCCTGGGAAATGGTATTACGTCCCTGATGTTACTCATTCCCGTAACAAACTGCACAAGCCGTTCAAATCCGAGCCCGAATCCGCTGTGTGGTGCTGTGCCGAATTGCCGGGTCTGAAGGTACCACCAGAGATCTTTTTCGGGAAGTTTCAATTCCCTGATCCGGTTAAAAAGAGTATCATAATCCTCTTCACGTTGTGATCCTCCTATTATCTCTCCTATCCTGGGGAACAAAACATCCATGGCAGCCACGGTTTTGTTATCAGGATTTTGCTTCATATAAAATGCCTTTATATCTTTCGGATAACCGGTAATTATCACGGGTTTTTCATACAATTTTTCAACCAGGTACCGTTCATGTTCTGATTGAAGGTCAAGCCCCCAGTGAACAGGAAATTCAAAGTTTTGTCCGGAAGATTGCAGATCTTCAATTGCCGTGGTATAAGTTATTCTTTTAAAAGTATTTTCTGTAACAAAACGGAGATTGTCCAGTAGCTGGTTATCCCACATTTTTGTCAGGAAATCAAGATCATCTTTACAATGTTCAAGTGCATAAGCAACAAGATATTTTACAAATTCTTCGGACAGGTCCATATTATCATCAATGTCGTAAAAAGCCATCTCGGGTTCAATCATCCAGAATTCGGCAAGGTGCCTCGGTGTGTTTGAATTTTCTGCCCTGAAAGTAGGACCGAAGGTATACACTTCACTCAGGGCAAGAGCCCCCAACTCACCTTCGAGCTGGCCTGATACGGTAAGGTTTGTTTCCTTTCCGAAAAAATCTTCTTTGTAATTTACGGATCCATCTTCGTTAAGAGGGGGATTTACAGGGTCAAGGGTGGTAACCCTGAACATCTCACCTGCACCTTCACAGTCGGAACCGGTGATTACCGGCGTATGAAGGTATACAAATCCCTTGCTGTTAAAGAAATTATGAATTGCAAAAGCAAGGGCGTGCCGGATACGCAATACAGCTCCAAAAGTGTTTGTTCTGGGCCTCAGGTGGGCAATTTCACGCAGAAATTCAAGGGAATGCCCCTTTTTCTGCAATGGATAAGTTTCCGCATCTGCTGTTCCGTACAATGTAATATCTTTTGCCTGGATTTCAGTAGTTTGTCCTTTCCCCACCGACTGAACCAGTTTTCCCGTAACGCCAATGCATGAACCGGTTGTGATCTGCTTTAACATATGACTGTCAAATTCAGCCATATCCACAACAATCTGGATGTTATGAATGACAGATCCGTCATTAAGCGCTATGAAGGAGATGTTTTTATTACCCCGCCGGGTGCGTACCCATCCTTTCACATGAACGTCAATATCGAATGTGTCCATTTTTAGCAAATCCCTGATCTTTTGTCTCCTTTGTTGTGCCATATGTAAATTTTTGAAAAATAGTATCCTGCAAAAATACAATTTTGAATTGAGTAGAGGGAATTTAGCCTGTATTATTCATAAAAATGAATGAGAATTATGTAATATGTTGAAGAAGATTAAAATAACAAATTAGAATCGTGAAATTTATTTTTCATTCATTTTTCCAAAGTGCGCCAATTTCAGGGTATTTGCTTCGTCGCGAAAGCTTCGCGGCAGGTTACTACAGCTTCAGCTTCCGACGCTTTGCATCTGCCCCAAACTTGACGCATGAATAATACAGGTTGTTAGAAAATAAAAACTTATAAACAGGTCGGTTATGGATTTGAGGAGATAAGTGCAGATTGGGGAAGGCAGATGTAAAAAACAGGAAGCCGGAAGATTCTTCTTCTCCCGGCTTCCTGCTTTGAGCTCATTTTAGCTTCCCCGGATTTCAAATCCGGAAAGGCAGTAATTTTAAAGATATTTTTTTAAGCTTAAAGCTTGAAGCTTTGAACTTTGAGCTTTCAGCTTTCAGCTTTCAGCTTTGAGCTTTGAGCTTTGAGCTTTGAGCTTTGAGCTTTCAGCTTTGAGCTTTGAGCTTTCAGCTTTCAGCTTTTCTTGTTCAGTCACATTTCAGCACATGCTCGATCTCATATTTTGCTGCTTCTTCATAAGGACCAACAGCAGACTTTTTGAATGCATCACATGCCGCGGATTTATCTCCTTTTTCCTTGTAGGCTTTACCTAATTCATAATATATTTTGGCTTCTTCATTATGTTGATCCGACTCATATTCCAGCGCTTTTTCAGCAGATGCTACAGCATTGTCCCATTGTGACTGTTCATTATAAACCGTGGCAAGAATATAATGTGTTGTTGCATTTTCCTTTTCATAATTTATGGATTGCAGCAAATATTTTACTGCATTGTCATAATTTCCGGCTTCTTTTTCGCTCACACCTGTTTTAAGGTAATAATCACGGCCTACCTTGCGGATTCTTTCAAGGTTTTTATTATCATTTGCAGATGCTGATACCTCAATTCCCTTGTCAAGGGTTTCAGTAAGAGCATCATCCATTTGGAGCTGCCTTTGAGCCAGTGCTTTGTAGTAGTATCCTGACGGATAATCGGGATTATTGTTAACAGCTTTGGTGAATTCAACAAGTGCACCCTCAAAATTTTCGGCTTTATAAGCCTGTATCCCTTTTTGCACGTATAATTGGGGGATCAGCCTTTTTGCCTGGGATTCCGTAACTTCATCGCCATACATTGAAGCAATCTGGGCTGATCTTTCGAATTCTTCTATTGCCTTGTCCGTTTGTTTTTCCTTGTAATAACTTTTACCGAGTTCAAGATGAAATTTCGGAAGCATACTTTCAACCTGTATTTGCAGTGATTCAATCCCTTCTTCACCTTCAAGCTCGTAACAAAGGTCAAGACATTCGTTGAAATAACCGATTGCTTCTTCGAGATTTCCGCTGCCCTGAGCGGTTACACCGTTGTTAAAAGCTTCCCTGGCTTCATTGACTGTTTGTGCGATACCAACTGCAGAAATGAAAAATAAAAATGTACTGATGATACTGATCGCTCTGATTTTACTGCATACACCCATAATGATGTTTTTTTTTCGTTATACTTTATAATTTTAAATGGCAAATATAAATGATGTGCCTCTAATAAAAAAATCTTTATTGTATTGATAAACAAATAGGATGCCAAAAAATGAATATGGAAAAAAAGATGAGAAAAGAAGTCATGAGATCCTGCTGTACTTCCCCGATTTCCGGCATGCAGAATAATATTCTTCCACTGGATAAATTTATCCTGCGAAAGTTACTATTTTTGAACCGTGGTAAAATTAACAGTTTATGTCGATCGTTGTAAAGGAGGTAACTAAATTTTACGGGGAACAACATGCACTTAAAGATGTGTCTTTTGAAGTCCATCCAGGTAAGATTGTTGGTTTTATCGGTCCGAACGGGGCGGGAAAATCAACCATGATGAAAATTATGTGCGGATTGTTTCCTCCTGATAAAGGATCAGTGAGTATGTTCGGATATGATGCGATATTTGATTCACTTAATGTAAGGAGGATTTTAGGTTATCTGCCGGAGAATAATCCTTTGTATTATGATATGTATGTAAGGGAATATTTATCGTATGTTGCAGGTTTGTACGGTTTGCGAAGGGGCATAAGATCACGGATAGATGGAATTGTTGAGATGACCGGCCTGTCAACAGAACAACATAAGAAGATCGGTTCATTGTCGAAAGGTTACAGGCAAAGGGTAGGATTGGGCCAGGCATTGATCCATGACCCCCGTGTGTTGATACTTGATGAACCTACGACCGGACTGGACCCTAATCAGATCATTGAGATCAGGAATCTGATATTCAAGCTGGGTAAAGAAAAGACCGTTATTCTTTCAACACATATTATGCAGGAAGTAGAAGCTATCTGTGACAGGGTAATTATTATCAATAAGGGCAGGATACTTGCACATGATGAAGCAATGAATATAAAAGATTATTCATTGTCTGTTAAACAAACTGTACATGTTGAATTTAAAATCTCACCGGGACCCGAAAAGCTGAGATCCATAAAGGGAGTTATGCAGGTTCGGCAGATAGATGATACTTCATGGTTACTTGAAGGTGAAGAAGGTCCGGATCTGAGGTCTGAAGTTTTTCAGTTTGCCGTTGATAACAATCTTATGATACTATCACTGCAGAAAAAGGATAAACGGCTGGAAGATGTTTTTCACGAACTCACAAAGTGATCCTGATACTGAGTTTAAATTACACAGTTATGACAACTTTAATCGTGTTTGTACATCCCTGAACAGATATAGTTCACATGCAGATATTTGACCTTCATAAAAAAAACAGAATATTCAGAAATGAATATTGTTGCGGAATGGTTGTATATTTACAGGAAATGCAAATGACATACAATTGATATTCAATCGAATACATTGCTATAAGCATGAATTTTCACATATTGTGCTGTATTTTGAGTTAAATAAATAATAATTATTTTTACGGATTTTTAATAAATAACTATTAAAGAAAATGGCATATTTATTTACATCTGAATCTGTTTCCGAGGGTCATCCGGATAAAGTGGCCGACCAGATTTCTGATGCTTTACTGGATGAATTCTTAAAACAGGACCCGGATTCAAAGGTTGCATGTGAAACACTTGTTACCACAGGACTGGTTGTATTGAGCGGAGAAGTAAAAACATCAGCTTATGTTGATGTACAAAAGGTTGCCCGTAAAGTAATAAAAGATATCGGTTATACTGAAGCTGATTATATGTTTGAAGGTGATTCCTGCGGGGTTATTTCAACAATACATGAACAATCACCGGATATTAACCGGGGCGTGGAACGAGGAAATGAGGAGAATCAGGGAGCAGGCGATCAGGGTATGATGTTTGGTTATGCCTGTAGGGAAACAGACCATTACATGCCGCTGGCACTCGAACTATCCCACCTTCTGTTAATTGAACTTGCTACTATCAGAAGGGAGGGTAAATCCATGACTTATCTGAGGCCTGATTCTAAATCGCAGGTTACAATCGAATATAACGATAATAATGATCCTGAACGCATACATACCATAGTGATCTCTACTCAGCACGATCATTTTGATGAGGATGAAAGTATGCTGGAAAAAATTAAGGAAGATGTCCGTACTATTCTGATACCCCGGGTAAAGGCCAAATTACCCGGGCGGATACAAACCCTTTTTAAAGACGAATATATATTACATGTGAATCCTACGGGTAAGTTTGTAATTGGCGGACCACATGGTGATACCGGGCTGACAGGAAGAAAAATCATTGTAGATACGTATGGTGGAAAAGGAGCACATGGAGGAGGTGCATTTTCCGGAAAAGATTCTTCAAAAGTTGACCGTTCAGCTGCATATGCAGCCAGGCACATTGCTAAAAATATGGTTGCAGCGGGAATTGCCGATGAAGTATTGGTACAGATCGCTTATGCCATTGGTGTGGCCGAACCGGTTGGCTTATTTGTGAACACATACGGTACGGCCAGAGTTGGAATGAATGACAGCGAAATTGCCAATAAGATAAAAAAGATATTTGATCTTCGTCCCGGGTTCATTATTAAAAGATTTGGACTTAGAAACCCGGTTTTCAGACCGACGGCAGCATATGGTCATATGGGCCGTCAGCCGGAAACAAAGAAAGTGGAGTTTTTCCTGAACGGAACGATCACTTCACGTGAAGTTGAATTTTTCACCTGGGAGAAGCTTGATTATGTTGAGACATTAAAGAAAGATTTTGGAATTTGATATTATTTAGTGTCTGTTCAGAAAGTTCCATTTGCAAGGCTCGCGCGGTCCGAAAACGCGGAGTTTACTTGTCGTAAACGGGCAATTTTCGGACAAGTGTAACGCGGCAAATAGGACTTTATGGACAGACATTAAATCAATTATACTCTGATGGATATTTACAATAAACTAATAAATAAGGAAACCGGATTATCGATAGTAGGTTTGGGTTATGTAGGATTACCCATAGCTCTTGAATTTGGTAAAAAGCTTTCTGTAATTGGGTTTGATATCAATGCAGGCCGTGTTGATTTAATGAAAAATAAAATTGATCCGAGCAATGAGCTGGAAAGCAGTGATTTTGATAATGTGGACATAGTATTTACCAGTCAGCCTGTTGATCTGAAACAAGCTTCATTTCATATTGTTGCTGTGCCGACACCAATTGACAAAAACAAGCTTCCCGACCTTAGTCCTTTGATATCGGCTACTGAGATCGTAGGAAAGATATTGAAAAAAGGGGATTATGTGGTTTATGAATCTACGGTTTACCCGGGTGCAACGGAAGAAAAGTGTATTCCTGTCCTGGAAGAGTTGTCGGGATTGAAATACAAGGTTGATTTTAAAGTGGGATACTCCCCGGAACGTATAAACCCCGGAGATCATCTTCACACTTTAACCAATATTAAGAAAGTTGTTTCAGGTTGTGATACCGAATCTCTGGATATCATATCGAGGATATACCAACTGGTGGTGACAGCAGGCGTTCATGAAGCATCCAGCATAAAAGTAGCCGAAGCAGCCAAGATAATTGAGAATACCCAGCGTGATGTAAACATTGCCCTGATGAATGAGCTTTCAATGATCTTTAACAAAATAAATATCAATACTTATGAAGTGCTGGAAGCTGCAGGCACGAAATGGAATTTTCTGAATTTTTTCCCCGGCCTTGTCGGCGGACATTGCATAGGGGTTGACCCCTACTATCTCACTTATAAGGCAAGTGAGCTTGGCCATTATGCCCAGGTCATTAATTCGGGACGTGAAGTAAATGATAAAATGGGAGAGTATATCGCGACCGAGCTGGTAAAAATGATCATTAAGCAGGGTAAGAATGTCCTTAACAGTAATGTTCTTATAATGGGCGCCACCTTTAAGGAAGATGTTAGTGATATCAGGAATTCAAAGGTCGTTGATGTTAAAAAAGGATTGGAATCCTATGGGGTCAATGTGGATGTGGTGGATCCTTATGCTTCTTCAGATGAGCTGTCGTCAGAGTATGGATTTTCCATTGCAGAAAAAGTCAGGGCAAACTATGATGCAGTTATTCTGGCAGTTGCCCATCAGGAGTATTTGATGCTTGAAGAAAGTTATTTTCAAAGCATTTCTTCGGATAAGGGTATTTTTTATGATGTAAAGGGTGCGTTCAGAAACAGGATAAAACATATGAACTATATGAGCCTTTGATCAGGATATTTCAGTTAACAGACTGCATTTGTCTTCCTTTGACTGAACATTGATTTGATTTTTTAATTAATTTTAAACAATAATATAGATTATATGCGATCAGAAAAACCAAAAAATTTTTCGATAATCGGAGTTGGAGGATATATTGCAGTCAGACACTTAAAGGCTATTAAAGATACCGGCAACAGACTGCTGGCATCGTTGGATCCCAATGACAGTGTGGGAATTATTGACAGTTATTTTCCGGAAAGTGATTTTTTTGTTGAGTTTGAAAGGTTTGACAGGCATACTGATAAACTCCGCAGAAATGGCATTCAGATGGATTATGTGAGTATTTGTTCGCCTAATTATTTACATGATTCGCATATCCGGTTTGCCCTGCGATGGGGTGCTGATGCTATTTGTGAAAAGCCTGTTGTTTTGAATCCATGGAATGTTGATGCACTCAGGGAAATAGAAAATGAATCGGGGAGATCAATTTATAATATTTTGCAATTGCGTCTGCATCCTTCGATCATTGCTTTAAAGAAAAGAATTGATAATGCACCTGATGATAAGATCCATGATATTGACCTGACCTATATTACAAGCAGAGGACACTGGTACGATATTTCATGGAAAGGGGATGATCAGAAATCAGGAGGGGTTGCCACGAATATTGGCGTTCATTTCTTTGATATGCTGATCTGGATATTCGGAGGTGTTAAGCAAAACATTGTTCACCTGCTCTCGCCAAAAAAAGCTTCGGGTTTTCTTGAACTGGAGAAGGCAAGGGTAAGATGGTTTTTAAGCATTGATTATAATGATATTCCTGAAAAACTAAAAGAAAATCAGGTAAGAACATACCGGTCGGTTATGATAGATGACGAAGAAATTGAATTCAGCACCGGATTTACAGACCTTCATACGGAGAGTTATAAAAAAATACTGAATGGAGAGGGTTTCAGGCTTAAGGAGGCAAAACCCAGTGTGCAGACCGTATATGAGATCAGGAATGCTAAACCTATTGGATTGAAGGGTGATTATCACGAATTATGCCGTAAAGTATTAACCTTATAAATTGCATTTATGTCTGGTCAAAAAGTTGCTCTTATTACCGGGATCACTGGTCAGGATGGCGCCTATCTGGCGGAATTTCTTTTAAAAAAAGGCTATATTGTTCATGGTACCAAGAGAAGAAGTTCGCTTTTCAATACCGACAGGATCGATCATTTATATATGGATCCGCATGTTGAGAACAGAAATTTTATTTTGCATTATGGTGATCTTACCGATTCTACAAATCTTATACGCATTATGCAGGAGGTAAAACCTGATGAGGTTTACAATCTCGCGGCCATGAGCCATGTAAGGGTTAGTTTTGACACACCTGAATATACGGCCAATGCTGATGGTATAGGCACTTTACGTATCCTGGAGGCTATCAGGATACTCGGCTTAACTGAAAAGACCAAGTTTTATCAGGCCTCAACAAGTGAATTATACGGGTTGGTACAGGAAGTGCCTCAAAGTGAAAAAACGCCGTTTTATCCAAGGAGTCCTTATGCTGTTGCCAAGTTATACGGATATTGGATAACGGTGAATTACCGAGAGGCTTATAATATGTTTTCATGTAACGGGATCCTGTTTAATCACGAATCGCCCATTCGGGGCGAGACTTTTGTTACCAGGAAAATCACACGTGCCGTAGCCAGGATCGCCCTTGGCCTGCAGGAAAAATTTTACCTCGGAAACCTTTCGGCAAAAAGAGACTGGGGGCACGCCAAAGATTATGTCAAAGCCATGTACCTTATTTTACAGCAGGATGATCCTGATGATTACGTGATCGCAACAGGTATTACTACTGAAATTCGTGAATTTGTAAGAAGAACTTTTGCAGAAATTGGTATTGAGATCGAATTTAAAGGAAAGGGTATTGATGAGAAAGGGTATATTGCAGCATGTAATAATTCCGAATATAAACTTGAAACAGGCAAAGAAGTGCTGGCCGTCGATCCGAGGTATTTTCGTCCCACGGAGGTTGACCTGCTGATAGGTGACCCTTCAAAAGCAAATAGTAAATTAAACTGGGTACCGGAATATGACCTTGACGGTTTAATAAAAGATATGTTGCGTTCGGATATTATACTTATGAAGAAAGATCAGTACCTGAAAGAGGGAGGTCATCAGACAATGAATTATTATGAATAATTAAATTATTAGAAATAGAGCCTGTATTATTCAGGTTCTTTAGTGTTGTTTTAGATAGATTTTTTATTTTCAGGCGGGTTTTAAATAGAGTTTGTCAATAAAGTTGGCAAAATGTTTAACTGGTCATGTGTCTGTTCAGAAAGTACCATTTGGAAGGTTCGCGCGGTCCGAAAACGCGGAGTTTACTTATCGTGAATGAGCAATTTTCGGACAAGCGTAACGCGGCAAACGGGACTTTATGGACAGAGATAAAATATGGTATTTAATTATGGATAAGAACAGTAAAATTTATATCGCGGGGCATACAGGACTTGTCGGGAGTGCAATTACCAGGAATCTGAAGAAAAAAGGATATAATAATATCATCGGCAGGACACTCGAGGAGCTCAATCTTCTTGACCAGAGGGCTGTGAAAGACTTTTTTGAGCAGGAGAAACCGGAATATGTTATTCTGGCGGCCGCGAAAGTAGGCGGTATTGTGGCAAATAACATTTACCGGGCACAGTTTATTTATGAAAATTTGCAGATACAGAACAATGTTATTCATAACTGTTATATGAGTGGTGTAAAAAAGCTTTTGTTTCTGGGGAGTTCCTGTATATATCCGAAACAATCGCCACAGCCAATGAAGGAAAAGTATTTGCTTACCGATATATTGGAATATACCAATGAACCCTATGCTATAGCAAAAATTGCAGGAATAAAAATGTGCGAGAGTTATAATATTCAATACGGCACAAATTTTATTTCGGTAATGCCGACAAATCTTTATGGCCCCAATGATAATTATGATCTGGAAAAATCACATGTTCTTCCTGCATTGATAAGAAAAATGCACCTGGGCAAATGCCTGATTGAAAATGACTGGACCGCTATACGTAAGGATCTGGATAACTACCCTATTGAAGGGATCAAGGGTGAATCAACCGAGATCGAGATTGGTGAAAAGCTGGAAAAGTATGGTGTTTTCAGACACAGCTCTACTGAGGCTCCGGTTACAGTTAAATTGTGGGGAACAGGTACACCCCGCAGGGAATTCCTGCATTCGGATGATATGGCTGACGCGTGCGTCTTTATGATGGAAAATATTGATTTTGCCGATATCGTGAAGTTAACAATTGACGAGATCACTAATCGCAGTTCCAAACATGAAATAAGAAATACACATATTAATATAGGAACAGGGAAAGATATATCCATTAAAGAGCTTGCCTTCCTGGTTAAGGAAACAGTTGGTTTCGACGGCATGATAGAATGGGATAGTGCAAAACCTGACGGGACTTTCCAGAAATTGCTCAGTGTGAAAAAACTGAATAAGCTGGGCTGGAAACATTCAATAGAGCTGGAAGATGGAATTAAAAAGATATATCTGGATTATTGCAAATAACCGTGAATTACCGACTTAATTCATAAAAGCAGTTAATATATGCTGGTTGTTATAAAAAATCTCATTAATTATACGGAAAATATACCCGGGTTGAAAAAATTGAGATCATATCTTTTTTTTAGTATAAGTATTGCTGTATTTCTGCTGTCTGCATGTACAAGCCATAAAGAGCTGGTATATCTGCAGGAAACAGGTGATGTTCCTCCCGAGCATTTTTACCCTACAGACCAGCCCGAATACAAAATCCAGAACCAGGATGTTTTGTACATTAAGGTTCTTACTTTGAATCAGGAGGTGAGTGACCTGGTAAATTCCACTCCTTCTTATTCTTCCAATTTGTTTACCAATGAAGCAAGCCTTTACATATACGGGTATGATGTGAGTGATTCCGGATATGTTGAGATACCTGTGATAGGTAAGGTGGAAGTAGCCGGAAAAACCATAAGTCAGGCCAAGCAAGCCATACAGGAAAAGTCAAATATCTATTTAAAGGATGCTACGGTAATTCTTAAGCTGATATCATTTAAGTATTCAGTGTTTGGAGAAGTCCTGCGTCCGGGAGTATATTATAATTATAATAACCAGCTTACTGTTCTTGAAGCCATTAGTATGGCCGGAAATCTTACCGATTTTGGCAATCGTGAAAAGATTACTGTTATTCGCCCGACCAGGCAGGGGACGCAAACATTCCGTCTTGACCTGTCGGATAAAAATATATTGACATCCGAAGGCTTTTTTCTGTTACCGAATGATATTGTTTATGTTGAGCCCACAAAGGGGAAATCTTTCAGGGTGAATATCCCCACTTTTTCTTTATTGCTTTCTTCAGTATCCACGTTTATTCTTCTTCTTAATTTCATAAGTATACAAAATTAGGTTTGTATAATTGTTTGAGAGGATGCGGAACAACATTCTTTGTGATTATATGTTATTAATTGTGAATTGTTTTTCCAGATTATAATTTATAAAACAAATGAGAAGATCCTTTTTTTGTTTATTAAGCCTGTTTTTTTTCCCGGTTATTCTTGTTGCGCAACAGCAGGAAGAAATCCGGTTACAGGCTTTTGATAAGATTGATATTAGTGATAACGCGCTTGTTCAGCTAAAACGCGGAGAAAAAGAGAAGCTGCAACTAATTTATGAAGGTATTGAAAGAGAAAATATTGAAATCAGTGTTGAAAATGGTGTTTTCAGTATCAGGGCAAGACCGCGATCATTTAAGAATGTTAAGATCCGGGCAGTTCTCACTTATGTTACTTTGAAAAAGATCTTTGCATCCTCGGTGGCAGAAATATCAGCAGCAGAACTTTTAAAGTCCGATTCATTATTTATCGACCTGAAGAGCGGGGCGAGTGTATACATTAGCCTTGATGTCAGGTACCTGAATGCCAGGGTAATTGAAAATGCCTTATTTTCTGCTGACGGGTATGCCGACCATCAGGTGATAGATGTATCCACAACAGGAACATTTTCTGGATACCAGCTGGAAGGAGAAAGTGCGAAAATAAATGCAACACTGGGAGGCACAGCAAAGGTTTTTGTGGGGCAGGAGCTGGATGCCAAAGCCTCAACCAATGGTTATATTGGTTTTAAAGGAGATCCTGATAAACAGACAATAGACTCCGGTCCTGGCGGAACAATAGAACCTATGCGTTAAGAGGGATTTTTAACGGTACCAGTACTGTTTTTTCCGGGATGGTGACTTTTTTGCTGGTTTTTTGCGTGACAGCAACGCAGATATCGGACATTCTGAACAAACACTAAGAGTTTATTGACAATCTCTAATTAGAGTCCGTCTATAAAGTAGTCAAAATGTTTAATTGGTCATGTGTCTGTTCAGATAGTTTCATTTGCAAGGCTCGCGCGGTCCGAAAACGCGGAGTTTACTTGTCGTAAATGAGCAGTTTTCGGACACGCGTAACGCGGCAAATGGGACTTTATGGACAGACTCTAATTAGTGTATCCGCTGTAAGCAGGTCAGTTTTGGTGGTTATCTTGATATTTGCAGGATCACCCGCGACAAGATTAATGGAATACCCCATATGTTCTACTACACTGGCATCGTCTGTGAATGATGGATTATATGGTGTTTTATAGGCCTTCAAAAGGATTTTTGACTGAAAAACCTGGGGTGTTTGTACAATTCTGTATTGGTTTCTGTCTGCTATGCTGTTAGCGGAATTTTCAAGTTTGCGCAATGACTCGCTTACCCCGATCACCGGGATGGCATTGCCCTTTCTGCCGGCGGTTTCATAACAACGGCTGATGGTATGGTTATCGACCAGGGGTCTTACACCATCATGAATTCCTGTAATTGAATTTTCATCAATTTCCTGCAAACTATTTTTTACGGAATGAAACCTTGTTTCACCGCCGGGAAATATTGAATGCGGGATAGTGAATTTATATTTGTCGCACAGTTTTTTCCAGTGGTCAAACTGAGCTGCCGGTAATACCAGCCTGATCTCAAAATCCGGGTCGTACCGGTAAAATTTCATCATGGTGTGCATCAATACAGGCTGCTTTCCAAGCAGTAAAAATTGTTTCGGAATTTCTGAATGCATTCGTGATCCTTTGCCTGCTGCTGTTATAATTATAATTTTTTTCAAGACGGCAGATATTGATTTTTAAAGCATAAAATTACAAAATACCTGTTGAATGTAGAAATGGCAGCAACAAAACACTTATAGGCGGTAAGCAGTAAGATCAAACTTTCAGGTACTTTATGGTAAGTTGCATTAGTGTGTCCAGGTTATATGGCTTGCTGATATAATCATCGCACCCTGCTGCCCTGCATTTCCTGATCTCTTCCGGCGCGGCATATGCTGTTTGGGCAATCACAGGCAGTGAAGGAATGATTTTTTTAATTTTTTTGGTAGTTTCAAATCCATCCATAACAGGCATTTTAACATCCATAAATACAAGGTCAAACTGTTCCCCTCTGAGGATCATGTCAATTGCTTCCTGCCCCACTCTTGCCCAGAATATTTTAACATCCGTATCGAACAGGTTACCCTTAATTAAAAGATAATTCGTTTCCTCATCATCCACAACAAGTATCTTTTTACCCTCCAGGTTGTGTAAGCCTGCATCATTATATGGTTCTGTTTTTGCCTGGTAAGTCATTGTTTTCTATTTATACACCGGTGATTCGTGATGATTTTTTTATTCCTTATATGTACAGATAAGGTCAGTATTCCGGTATCATTTTAAAAGCCGGTATTCACTTAGCTGATAAGCAGTTTTACGATAAAAGTAAAGGCTTGTTTTACCCGTGGGCTTTGAATTTCACGGTATTTGACGACCTTTCCTGAATGAGCGATGAATGGCAGAAAAAGAAACATTAAAATGGTGAGGCGCTTGTCAGCCCAGCTCTTTCCAGGCCAGGGCACTTGCACCCAGCACGGCAGCATTGGTTTCATGAAGGCCTGAGAGCAAAAGGTCTACTTTGTTTCTGAAAATGGGGAGTAAACTTTCCTCCATGTGTTTTTTTGTGGGTTGCATGATCAGATCACCTGCTTTCGCGAGTCCTCCAAGAAGGAAGATGGCTTCCGGGCTAGTTATTGCAATAGCATCAGCCAGCTTGGCTCCAAGAATACGACCCGTATATTCGAAAGCTTCAAGAGCAATTTCATCCCCTTTACCGGCAGCTTCGGATATCATTTTGGCTGTAAGTTCATTATAACTTATGTCCCTGAGCTCACTGGATGAAATTCTTTCAGCCAGAAGCCTGAATACTGTCCGTTTTATGCCGGTAGCTGACACATATGTTTCGAGGCATCCTTTTTTACCGCAACCACATTGGCGGCCGCGTAATTTTACATTAGTGTGTCCCAGTTCGCCTGCAAACCCGTCGTGTCCGTATACCAGTTCATCATTAACAACAATTCCGCTTCCCAACCCTGTTCCCAGGGTTATCACGATGAAATCCCTCATATTTTTCGCACTACCGTATATTTTTTCGCCGATGGCAGCGGCATTGGCATCATTGGTCAACACCACAGGGATATCTTTAAAGTATTCTTTAAGTTTATCAACAACAGGAATAACACCTTTCCAGTTAAGGTTAGGTGCATATTCAATGGTCCCCCTGTAATAATTACCATTCGGCGCCCCTATGCCGACACCTGCCAGGTTGACCTTTTCTTTGATCGTTTCCATTGATTCTTCAAATTCTACATGGAGATTTTCAAGGTAAGCATCAAATTCATTGTATTTACTGGTACTGGTGAAGCTTTCGTATAATGAATTCCCGTCACGGTCAACAATTCCGTATTTTGTATATGTTCCCCCGATATCAATTCCAAGTACAACGTCCTTCATTTTGCAGATTTTATGATGAGCCGGATACTGACTTATATTTTTTCTTTAAAGAATTTTTTCTGAAATATTAAAATAGTTATAACACCAACTGTTATGGATGAATCGGCAATATTAAAAATAGGCCTGAAAAAGATAAACGATTGCCCTCCCCAGATCGGGAACCAATCCGGGTAATACCCCGATAACAAAGGAAAATACAGCATATCTACCACTTCACCATGCAGAAATGAAGCATAACCGCCGCCCCCGGGTAAAAATTCCGCTGTTGAGGTATAGGTGCTTTCACCGAATAATAATCCGTAAAAAGCACTGTCAATAATATTGCCGACAGCACCTGCAAAAACCAGTGACATACAAATAATAAGGCCGGCAGGAGCTTTTTGTTTAATTAATCTTGTCAAATACCACCCAATGCCTGTAGCGGCTATTATTCTGAAAATGCTGAGGGCCAGCTTTCCGAATTTTACCGGGATATCGATGCCGAAAGCCATACCGGGGTTTTCGATAAAACGGATTATAAACCATTCGCCAAGTACAGGAATAGACTGTCCCAGTGTCATTTGTGTTTTCACCAATATTTTAAAAACCTGATCCGCGACTAATACAAGGATAATGATTAACAGGGACTTTTTTGTAATCGACATTCGAAATCGTATTGGTTGATAATTACTCAAGGATACAGGCGTTGGAGCGGTAAAACTATGAAAAGTTTAAAAAATAAAAAAATGACCGGAAAAGTTCCAATCATTTTTGTATACCGCCGATGTGATCCATATCTTATCGTTGTTTTTGTTTAGCATCTATAGACAAAGTAGCATGGGGCACTGCCCGTAACCTGTCTTTTGAGATTAACTTGCCTGTTTCACGGCATATGCCGTATGTTTTGTTTTCAATTCGGATCAGTGCAGCCTGCAGATGCTGAATAAATTTCAGCTGCCGCTGTGCAAGTTTTCCTGATTCTTCTTTGGATAATGTGGATGCACCTTCTTCAAGCACCTTAAATGTTGGTGATGTATCCTGTGTATCGTTACTCTCGCTTTGCGTTACAGCACTCTTAAGAAGTTCATAATCTCGTTTGGCTTTTTCAAGCTTATCAAGTATTATCTGTTTGAACTCCGCTAATTCCTCATCTGAATATCTCGTCTTTTCAGCCATAATCTCAGGATTTTAAAGAAATCAAAAATAAGAAAAAAAATGATACATAATAGATGATATACTAAATCTTAATAATTTTTATTAAAGTCTCGGTTTCTTCATCCAGTTCAACCTTATGAGCACCGTTTCCGTTCAGATCATCCACCAGATTGATCTGTTTGGCCAGCGTTTGTGATCCGATATAATCCCTGTAATTTTCGACAGCCCTGTTAATTAATTTGTTCTTTTTTATGTTCACTATGATCTTATCGGTGACTTCAAAACCACTGTCCTTACGGAGGTTTTGAATGCGGTTGATAAATTCACGGGCAATACCTTCCTGTTTCAGATCCTCCGAAATGCCAATGTCGAGTGCAACGGTCAGCTTGCCGTCGCTGGCTACCAGCCAGCCGGGGATATCCTCTGAAATAATCTCCACATCTTCAGGACTCAGTTTGACTGCCTGGCCGTCGATATTAATTTCGTATTCACCTTTGGCTTCAAAATGTTGGATATCTTCCTGCCCCATTTTACCGATTGCTGCAGATATTTGTTTCATTAATTTACCGTACCTGGGCCCCAGAAGTTTAAAGTTAGGCTTGATCTTCTTAACCAGGATCCCGGAGGTATCTTTTATGTATTCAACTTCTTTTACATTGACTTCCGAAAGGATCAGTTCCCTGACAGCTTCAAATTTATTTTCAAAGTTGCTTTCTGTGACCGGGATCATGATCTTACCCAGGGGTTGCCGGACTTTTATATTGACTTTTCTTCTTAGTCCCAGCACCATCGAAGAGATACGCTGAGCGATCTCCATACGTTCTTCAAGATCTTTATCGATAAGGTTTTGATCATATTTCGGAAAGTATTTCAAATGAACAGATTCATTTTTCCCGTTGCAGTTTTGCTTCAGATCACGAAACAGTTTGTCACTATAGAACGGGGCTATGGGCGCTGCCAGCAGAGTAACCGTTTTAAGACAGGTATAAAGAGTCTGGTATGCAGCAAGTTTATCTGCCGGGAATTCGCTGCCCCAGTATCTCTTCCTGTTGAGCCTGACATACCAGTTACTCAGATTTTCAGTTACAAAAAACTGAATGGCACGGCCGGCTTTGGTAAGCTCATAATTATCAAGGTATTCGCCCGTATCTTTTATCAGTGTATTCAGCACAGAGATGATCCATCTGTCGATCTCGGGCCTGTCCTTTACCGGGATACTGTCCGTTGAGGGATCAAAACCGTCAATGTTGGCGTATAAGGCAAAAAAGGAATATGTGTTGTATAAGGTACTGAAAAATTTACGTTTGACTTCATCAACACCTTCAAAATCAAATTTCAGATTATCCCAGGGCTGGGCATTGGTTATCATATACCATCTTAAGGGATCCGAGCCGTATTTTGTAATAGCTTCAAAAGGATCAACAGCGTTGCCCAGCCGTTTTGACATTTTATTTCCGTTCTTGTCCAGGACCAGCCCGTTACTGATAATATTCCTGAACGCTACGGAGTCAAAAAGCATAACCGCGATAGCATGCAGAGTAAAAAACCATCCCCGGGTCTGGTCAACTCCTTCTGCAATAAAGTCAGCAGGGAAATACCCTTGTCGGGTTTCTAAAAATGCATCCTCATTAACTTCAAAAGGATAATGAACCTGTGCATAGGGCATGGCCCCTGAATCGAACCATACATCGATCAGGTCAGCTTCACGTAACATTTTTTTTCCACTGCCGGAAACCAGGATCACTTCATCAACAAAAGGACGGTGAAGGTCGAAGTCTTCATAATTACTATCAGAATAATCACCTTCCGTATATCCGGCCAATGGATTGGTTTCCATGAACCCTGCATTTACAGACTGATCAATTTCGGCTTTTAATTCAGCTACCGACCCGATGCATTTCTGCTCCTTTTTATCTTCTGTTCTCCAAATCGGCAGCGGAGTACCCCAGTACCTTGACCGGCTGAGGTTCCAGTCGACCAGGTTCGCGAGCCATTTGCCGAACCGGCCGGTTCCTGTAGCTTCCGGTTTCCAGTTAATGGTATCATTCAACCTCATCATTTGTTCTTTACATGCAGTTGTTTTGATAAACCATGAATCAAGGGGGTAATACAATACAGGTTTATCAGTACGCCAGCAATGGGGATAATTATGTACATGCTTTTCAATACGGAATGCTTTGTTTTCTTTTTTTAAAAGAACAGAGATATCAATATCAACCGTGGGTGCATCTTTGTCAAGGTTTTCATCGTATTCGTTTTTC
Organism: uncultured Bacteroidales bacterium; assembly: GCA_964492185.1. Lineage (GTDB taxonomy): Bacteria > Bacteroidota > Bacteroidia > Bacteroidales > UBA10428 > JAFGSZ01. Next base: position 24,739 of record CAZBJH010000020.1, read on the forward strand.
ACATACCTACCGGCAAATTCATGATATGCTTCCCTGTTAACATTGGTGTTTATAAATCCCTTATCAAGGTCTTCCAGCCGGAAAAACCTGCCCTTCCTGTCAACGAGCGGAGCCGTTTGCCCGTTCTTATCAACGACGATAAGAGGAGGAATATCATACTGTTTTGACATTCGATAGTCGTCGGCACCAAAGGTGGGGGCAATATGCACGATGCCGGTCCCTTCCCCGGTGGTAACGAAATCACCCGTCAATACCCTGAATGCTTTTTCGCGGGGTTTTATCCAGGGAATCAGTTGTTCGTAGGTAATATTTTCCAGTTCTTTCCCTTTGTATTCATCAAGTATCTTATAGGGTATGTTTTTATTACCCTTTTGATAATCTTCAACCGGAAGGTCTTTGTTTTTGGGATTAAAATATATGTTCAGCAGATCTTTTGCCAGGATGACGGTTACCGGAAGCCCCGTGTAAGGGTTGTATGTTTTCACCTTTACATAAGTAATATCGGCTCCTGTTGCCAGTGCCGTGTTTGAAGGGAGGGTCCACGGTGTCGTAGTCCATGCCAGGAAATATATATCCGTGTCTGTACCCTCAAACAGGAACTCAGATTTGCTGTCGCGGATGGCTTTAAACTGTGCAACACAGGTAGTGTCTTTAATATCCCGGTAACAACCGGGCTGATTAAGTTCATGGGAACTAAGCCCGCTGCCTGCCGCGGGTGAGTATGGCTGGATAGAATAGCCCTTGTAAAGTAAACCTTTATCAAATAACTTTTTTAAAAGCTGCCACACTGTTTCAATATACCGGTTGTCATATGTAACATAAGGGTGCTCCATGTCGACCCAATATCCCATCTTTTCAGTCAGGTCTTCCCATTCCCTGGTATATTCCATTACTTTTTCGCGGCATTTCTTATTATATTCCGAAACGGTGATTTTTTTACCGATATCTTCTTTGGTAATACCCTCTGATTTTTCAACACTTATTTCCACAGGCAGGCCGTGCGTATCCCAGCCTGCTTTTCGTTCGACCAGAAATCCCTGCATGCTTTTGTATCGGCAAACAATATCTTTTATGGTTCTTGCAATAACATGGTGAATGCCCGGCATTCCATTTGCTGAGGGAGGTCCTTCGTAGAAAACATAGGCCTGACCCTCACGCCTGTTATCCAGTAACTTTTGGAAAGTATCCTCCTCATGCCATCGCGCCTGCATCTCGCTATTGATCTTTGCAAGATCAAAATTTTTATATTCAGGAAATTTCCTGCTCATGGAAACAATGTTTTGTGCTGTAAATAAAAATTGCACAAAGATAGATTTATGCACATAAAAAAACAATTATAAAACATGTAAAAAGAAATCATGAAGGTTAGTCTGTTTTATTGCCTTCACAGGGCTGAAGCTTTAATGAAATTTTCTTGCCGTGATGAAAGTCCTTTTCTTATAAAATATTTTTAATAATGCCCCTCAAGGACCGATTGTTTCGAACCGCTCCCCAAGCGGTTCGACTTACTTTTTATGTGGAAGATAAAAAGTAGGTCGAACTGCCTCGGGGGTAGTTCGAAATCCCGGCCCGCGGGACAGCATTATTTTTTTTATAATATTAATACTACAGCGTAGTATATCATGCTTTCTTTAAAGTAAAGGCAAATGATGTACCATGGCCTGATTTACTTCGTACATTGATGGTTTGGTTATGTGCTTCAATAATGTGCTTCACAATGGACAAACCAAGCCCTGTTCCCCCCATTTCCCGTGAACGGCTTTTATCGGCACGATAGAAACGTTCAAATATCCTGGGCAGATCTTTAACGGAAATTCCGATACCGTCATCAGCGATCTCTATGAGTATGTTTTCGCCCATATCAAGGAAATCAACCGTGGTTTTCCCGTTTTTGTTGCCGTATTTAATTGAGTTGACAATGAGGTTGTTTACTGCATCGAGAATCTGTTTCTTATCACCGTATACATATAATGGTTTTTCCGGCCTGTTTTTAAACCTGAGCTTTATTTTATGATCTTTACTCATTGTTTCATTAATTTCAAATGCCTCGTCAAAGGTTTGAACGATATTGAATTTACGCGTATCCGGTTTCAGTTCGCCTGATTCGAGCCGGCTTATGGATTCAAGATCATTTATCGTGGAGATCATCCGGTTTACACTTTTCTCCGTCCGCTCAAGATACATTCTGTTTACCATCGGATCATCAAGGCCGCCGTCAAGCAGTGTCAATACATAACCCTGTATGTTAAATACGGGGGTTTTCAGTTCATGGGAGACATTCCCCACAAATTCACGCCGGTATTTTTCAAGTTGTTGAAGGCGGGTGATTTCTTTTGCCCTGTTCTTTGCCCAATCCAGCACTTCGTATTGTATTTTATTGACAGAATCTTTTTCCTCAAGGTCTTCACGCAGTTTTTTTTCGGGTATGTTGATGTTATGAATTGTTTTGTAGATGGGATTGATCTTTTCAAAAATAAAACTATTCAGGTAATAATAATTGTTGAAATAAACCAGCACGAAGATCAGCACTAAAAAAAATGCAGAGATCAACAGTGTGTTTCCAAAATTCATAATGGATGATCCGGCAATGATTATACCGCTCATTATGGTGGTTATTGCAGCTATACGCAACGCCATTACACGGGGAGTAGTGTTTTTCATTTATATTGGTTTTTTTGTCCGTATCATTTACCGGCTCTGTATTTTTTCCATACATTTTCTATCTTGTACCATTGGCTTTGCCGGACCGAGGGTAAATAGTGCCTGTCCATAAAGTCCCATTTGCCGCGTTACGTTTGTCCGAAAATTGCTCATTCACGATAAGTAAACTCCGCGTTTTCGGACCGCGCGAGCCTTGCAAATTGAACTTTCTGAACAGACACATGTCCGGTTAAACATTTTGACTAATTTATTGACAGACTCTAAGTAGAAATGAATGCAAATTACGTAATATGCAGAAAAACATTAGAATAACAAAACTGAATCGTGAATTTTATTTTCATTCATTTTTACAAAGCGCACCAGTTTCAGGGCATATGCTTTTCAGGGTATCTGCTTTATTGCGAAAGTTTCGCGGCAGGTCTTTACGGCTTCATCTTTCGATGCCCTGCATATGTAATAAACCTGATGCACGAATAAAACAGGTTATTTTTCCATCTGTTGCCTGACGAATTTGGCAATGTATTTGCCAACAATATCGAATTCAATGTTTACCCTGGTTCCTTCCTTTATCTGGTGGAAATTTGTAATTTCCCAGGTATAGGGAATAATAGCCACATCAAACATGTTATCCCTGGAATTTACAACAGTGAGGCTTACGCCGTTTATGGTGACGGACCCCTTTTCCACAGTGATATGATCATCACTGGCAGGCTCATATTCGAACGTATAATACCAGCTTCCTTCTGCTTCTCTTACTGATCTGCAAACCGCTGTTTGATCCACATGACCCTGCACTATATGCCCGTCAAGCCTCCCGTCAATTTTTACACTTCGCTCAAGGTTAACCTTATCACCAATTTTCAGATCTCCCAGATTTGACTTTAGCAGGGTTTCCTGTATGGCCGTTACCGTATAAGTTTTTCCTTCTTTTTTGACAACTGTGAGGCAAACACCATTATGTGAGATGCTTTGATCAATTGTCAACTCATCAACAAAAGAACATTCCATAGTAATGTGAAGGTTATCCTTTTCTTTTTCCAGATTTACTACTTTAGCGGCTTGTTCAACTATTCCTGAAAACATATTTTTTTGTATTAGATTAATATACGCATGAATAACACAGGTTTATACAGGCAGATTCATATCTTTGCAAAGATAAGGTTCCGGAGTAAATATTCATTAAATTTTGACAGTTAAACTGGATTTAAAACAAGATTCCAAATGATATTAGTTACCGGGGGTACCGGATTGATAGGATCACATCTGCTTTATGAACTCGCGGTAAGAGGTATGCCTTTACGTTCAGTAAGCAGGGATCCGGGGAAGCTCAGTTTGGTAAAACAGGTTTTTTCAATTTATGCCGGTAATGATGATGAGCTTGTCAGTAATATCGACTGGCGTTTCGGGGATATACGCGACGAAGGATTAGTTGATGAAATAACTGATGGTATTGAACTGATATATCATACTGCTGCCATGGTTTCCTTTTATCCCGCGAATAAAAAAAGGATGAAAGAAATTAATGTTGAAGGAACGGCATTACTTGTAAATAATGCCCTGCACAAAGGTGTCCGTAAGTTTTGTCATGTCAGTTCGGTAGCGACACTTGGTAACAGGAACGAACAGGGTTGCATAAACGAGGATAGTTACTGGAAACCTTTTAAAAACAGGTCATATTATGCCAGGAGCAAGTTCTTGTCAGAACTGGAAGTATGGAGAGCAATGGCAGAAGGTTTGCAGGCGGTGATCGTTAATCCATCGGTTGTTATCGGACCCGGTGACTGGAATGCCAGAAGCGGAAGGCTGATATCAACGGTGAATAAAGGATTGAGGTTTTATCCCGGCGGGATGACTGGTTTTGTTGATGTGAAGGATGTAGTGCGATGTATGATCGCCCTTATGGATAGTCCCGTAACAGGTGAACGCTTTATCATTAGTTCTTCCGAGTTATCTTATAAAAATGTTTTTAAGATCATAGCAGGAGCTCTTAATAAGAAAGCTCCTGAAAAAAGAGTTTCGTCCTTGATGCTTGAAGCTGCCTGGAGGGCAGCTTTTCTCTGGTCTTTGATAAGTGGCAGCGGGCCGGCAATTACAAAAGAGATAATCAGGGCAGGGCAACAAAAAACCTGTTATTCAAATAATAAAATAAGAAAAATTCTGAATGCTGATTTTATAACTGTTGAACGATCGCTCAAAGAAACCTCAGCGATTTTTTATAGTGGCTTCAGATAATGGTGTCAATCTTTTTGATATCAGTAAAAGTTATTTCAGGAGTTTGAATTTCAGCGGTAGCAATTAGTTCCCCGGCGGCAACAACTAGATAGAGTCTGTCTATAAAGTAGTCAAAATGTTTAACTGATCATGTGTCTGTTCAGAAAGTTCAATTTGCAAGGCTCGCGCGGTCCGGAAACGCGGAGTTTACTAGTCGTAAACGAGCAATTTTCGGACAAGCGTAACGCGGCAAATGGGACTTTATGGACAGACACTATATAAGTCTGAATGCATCAGAACTTAAGACAGGCATTTATATGCTGGTCGTAGTTAGGGTCTGCTGAAAAAGTCTGTAGTGCATTAGATACAAGGCGGCAAAGCAAAGCTGTATAAGAATACAGCGAGCTGCAACCAACGCGGTAGATGATGTGCTACAGACTAACGAAATATTAACCTTAATAAATGCAAAGGATTTTATTAGCATGAGTTAAAAACCTTGTACTTAACAAACAATTAGTTGCTATATTGTACTGACTATTAATCTATTTCGTGTTTTTAAGCAGGCCCTAGGTAATGATGATATGAGAAAAATAAAAAAACTGATTAAACCATAATTTCTCGTTTGCCGGCCGCGTATAGCTTACAGCTATAGCGGTGGAGCGAGCCGAACGCGAAGAAGGATTAAAGTCCTAAATACAACCCCAGGGACAGGGTGGAGGGATTGTTATGATAGAATTCCGGCGTATATTTTTCAATTTCGCCGGTGATTTTCCTGTGGTCAATCTCAACAAACAGGAACGCATCATTTATAACTTGATAGCTTGCCCGGAAACCTATTGTATGGTTTTCCCATAATATTTCATCGAGAAACCTGTTAACAACATCGATTCTGGGAGTTCCCAGGCTTTCGTGGTCGGTGCCGTGTTGTTCAAAATTGTAAAAGGTTTTGAGAGAAAGGCCACGCGAAGGCCGGTATGTCAAATCAAAATAAAATGCTCTCGAATTATCCTGCAGGTAATGCCCGAGGGTATAAAAATTGGATTCATAAGTTGTGGTTGGCATATCATGCTTGTATACCAGCGGATAACTCTGGAAATACTCACCAGAAAAAGAGATGTTACTGATGAGGTTTGATATTCTGAATCCTGCCTTCAGGCTGTAAAAATCAAAGTGCCCGTTTTCTTTTAACCTTGTGATCGACAGATCATCAAAAAAAATGGTCGCAAAAAGGTGAAGGTGCTTTATCTGTTTTGAACTGAGATCAAAAAACAGGGCAGAATTTTGGCCTCCTGAATTTGTCAGGTTTTGATTAAGAGTATGGTCAACTGATTTATATAAAAGAAAAGGGATAAGATAAGCGGGATGTATGTTCATATCACTGTATATGATGGAATTACCAAAAGAAGCATGAAAGTTTTCAAAGGGTTGAAAACTGAACATATTGGCAGCGATATATTTATTCCTGTATACCGCGCGTGTACCTGTTCCGTATGGATTGGTGAATGTATAGCTGTTCACGCTGTCCGTTACACCTGAAACCAGCCAGCCGTGAATATAGTTAAATTCAAACCAGTGCACGGGCCGTATGTTGAGTTTGATATGGGCAAATGACGGAGGCTTTGCCGAGAGTATTGAAGGATAATTATTATAATTTCCCCATTCAATATGATCTTTTACCAGTCCTACCGTCCCCCATTTCCATGACCAGGTAAGACCACCCCTCATTTCGCTGTAATCCTGCCCGCTTTTGTAACGGGCAGCAGGCCGTTTGTTAAGGTACGCGGGGTTGGAAAACATGATCTTTTCATGGTTGTCACGAAGACTGGCATAAGCTCCGAAATGTTTTCCAATACAGGCAAATGCTTCAGCCCCGTTCCACCTGTGGTAATTATCACCGTTCGCATTGTTCCAGTATTGGAAGCCCAGGACAGCATTTAATGATAATGTGAACAAAGAATCTTTATAATAAAAGATGTCAAAACGTTTATTAAAGTTTTTACCGGGTTTCAATTCTTTATTAAAATCTTTCAGATAAAAATCGAGCTCTTCTTTTTGCCTTTTATTCAGCCATTCACGCGATGAGTCGGCTTCAGCAAGTTTGCCGGCAATGAATTCCCTGGAATAGGGCTTAACCACAGCGTTCAGTTCAATGACCTTTTCACCTGCAAGTTCATCCAGAAATTGGTATACCTGTGTATTGCCGACATGATAATAAACATCCTGTGATTGTACAAGCTGTATAATCGCAAAACTTAATAAAAGAATGAGGGAAACGTATCTCAAAATATGTTGTTTTTTGTAAAAATAATAAAGAATTGCCGAATAGCATTTTGATATATCCGGAAGAGGGGGGTCAATTGCTTCTGTAATGCCGGAAAATAATGTTAAACAATGCAATAAAAAAATATTTTATATCCGTGCGTACGGGATGTTTGCGGTAAGCATTCAGGTATTTCATTTCAGAGATCATGATATCTTCAAGTGATCCGGGTTTATCAACATAGAATGGCGGTATCAGCCCGGGCTTAAATTGTATACGTAATTGCTGTAATTCTTTTGTATAAAGATTGAAATAATGTTTGCTCAAAGGCCGGACCCCCACAATTTTTAGTTCTCCTTTTAAAACATTCAGTAACATGGGTAATTCATCCAGCCAAAGTTTACGCATGATCTTTCCTATCGTGGTCACGCGGAAGTCATTTTTAAATTTACCCCCGTACTGTAATCCGGCTCTTTGATAAATATAATCCTGCAGATATTCAGAATAGGGGTGCATGGTACGCATTTTATAAACTTTGATGGGTTTCCCGTGTTTACCTATCCGCTGAAGTGCGACCAGGGGCCCGTAAGTAGGATTTTCAGGAAAAGCCGGGTTTTTTGTTTTTATGGCAATGAAGAACAGGTAATTTTTGATTTGTTTTTCTTCAAGTACTTCAAATCCACAGGAATAAAGTCTTCCGAGCGTTTCTGCTTTTGTCAGCACCCGGTTCTGGCCGCGGGTAAGTATAAAATAGATCTTTTTTGTTAGTATGAATTTCGGGAATACACGTTTGATAATAAAATCAAATGTGTAAAAAAGATAATTAAAAGGTACAGGAAATTTTCGAAGGATCCGTTTTTTTCTCAGGTCTTTGGTTTCTGCATAATCAATAAAAAGTCCTCCGACCGGAAGTTTGGAATTTACCGATTCGAAAAATTTATTTATCCGCCTGATGTCATTCACGCGTTTTAAATTTACGACGGCTTCAAATTGGGATACCATCTGCATGTCAATATTAAACCGTGATGTAGTGTTGATAAACAGAGTATTGGGTGAATCGATTGCTGCATAATGAAAAATGTAATCATATGCCTCCTCGCTTATTTCTTCAAGTATAGTTGCTTTTCGTATGGAAGCATCAATGATCTCTTTATCAGCCGGCAGGGATTTTATATTTTTCCTGTTGGATCTGACTCCGATTTCTTTGCCGTTCCCATTTTGATTCCCGTTTTTGAACAGATTGATCCCAATGTTATCAGGTCTTATCTGGGCGGTTTTAATCCAGAAAAATAATGAACAATAAGTAATTTCAATTACAGTGGCTATGCCAACGGTACCCATTACTACAAAACGTGAAAAATGCCAAATGCGAAGAATATACATAATGCTGGTAACCAGTGCAAATGAAAAAACATTGCTGAACACTATGACTGATAATATTTTTTGCAGGCTTTCCTGATAACAAAACTTATATTTGTTAAACAACCAGGATATCAGTCCCCAGATAAGGAGGAAAAGAAAAAATGAGGAAGTGTAGTCTGTCAGGTATCTGGCTGAAGCATGCGGTCGAATCCAGACAGAGACCAGAAATGCCAGCATTACAACCAACAGATCCAAGAGAAAATAATATCCAATCCTGGGTTTCATGAAACACTCTTTATCTTTTGCAGGATGGGGTTAACCCGCGATATTCAAGCATAAGGTCCCTTCCATCTGCCCCATAACCGATGCATTAGATACAGGTAAAATTAGTATGTACTGCAAAGATAATGTATATAAGATGCAAATATTATTGATTTCGCCTGCATTATTTACAAAAAAAAAATGAGAATTATTGGATGTGTTGAAAGCCAATGGAATAACAGACATGATACTTATATATAATTTTCATTAATTCTAACACTAATAATGCAGGTTTGTAATGAATAAAACAAAAAAACCTGATTTTTTTATCAGCAGGCATAAATTATAATTAACATTTTTCAGGGATATTTTTTAACTTGCCACAGCCATAAATTTTTTTTAATAACCGGTCAGCCTGCGAATATGATAAAAGGTAATGGTAAAAAATCAGTGAATATGATCAATGAGGTGGATGCCCTCAAAGAAAAGATCAAAGTACTGGAAGAAGAAAACAGAAGGCTTTCCAAAACGGAAAAAATATTAAAGGAAAGTAAAGATAACTATAAATCCCTTTACCGGATGATGCGCCTGATGTGTGATAATGTTCCTGATATGATCTGGGCAAAGGATAAGAATAATCGTTATTTATTTACAAACAAGGCTATTTGTGATAATTTGCTGAATGCAAAAAATACAAGTGAACCAATAGGTAAAGATGATATTTATTTTGCCAGGCGTGAGCGTGCAAAGTACCCTGAAAATAAGGCGTGGCACTCTTTTGGCGAGATATGCATTGATTCGGATGAGATAATAGCACAACTAAAAAAGCCAAAGCGTTTTGATGAATACGGGAATGTGAAAGGCAAATTTCTTTATCTTGATGTTCATAAGGCCCCTTTTTGGGATGAAAAAGATAATTTTATCGGTACAGTGGGTTGCGGACGGGATGTGACAAAGGAGAAACAGATTGAAAATGAACGAAATGAAGCATTAAAAGCTTTGCAATACAGTGAAGAGCGATTTCGTCAGCTTGCTGAGATGCTTCCTGAAATGGTTTTTGAGATCACTATTGAAGGGAAGATTACTTTTTATAATAAGGCGGCATTGAAAAAGCTGGGATATACGGGATGTGAGATAAAAAACAGGGATGTTTTTATCTATGATATACTTGACAGAGAACAGAAAAGAAGATTAAAAGCTACTCTCCGTAAGATCCGGCATGGAAAGAGTATGACAGGCAATCAATACAGGCTGAAGAGAAGGGACGGCTCCGTTTTTTATGTTGAGGTGTATAGCAGTCCGATAATAATTCAGGACAATATCGTGGGATTCCGTGGATTGGCAGTGGATGTGACCCCAAGGATAAGGGCAACGGCAGAACTGATTAAGGCAAAGGAGGCAGCAGAAAAGGCGGATCACTTGAAATCTGCTTTCCTTGCCAATATGTCTCATGAAATAAGGACGCCAATGAACAGCATATTGGGATTTAGCCAGTTGCTGAATAAAAAGAGGCTGAGCGAAGAAAAGAGGGCACAATATCATAGCATTATTCAAACTAATGGTAAAGCCCTGCTTAATCTACTGGATGATATTATTGATATCTCAAAAATAGAATCCGATCAGATCACAGTTCTGAAAAGTGCTTTTAACCTAAATCAATTACTGGATGAGTTATATACCTTATATAGTTATACAATTGATAAAATGGCCGGCAGGGATATTACTTTCAAATTGCAAAAAGCATGGAAGGATGATGAAAGCTTTTTTTATTCTGACAGGGAGCGGTTACAACAGGTATTAAATAATCTTCTTGGCAATGCATTTAAATTCACAAAAAATGGATGTATTGAGTTTGGTTATGAGAAAATATCGGATAAGTTTATTCGTTTTTTTATTAAGGATTCGGGTATCGGACTGGATCCTGAGAAGATAGAAATTGTCTTTAACCGTTTTCAGCAGGCTGATAATTCAATCACCCGCGAATTCGGAGGAACGGGATTGGGACTTGCTATTTCAAAAGGCCTTGTCGAGAAACTGGGAGGTAATATATGGGTTGATTCGGAACCGGGGAAAGGTGCTGTTTTCTATTTTACCCTGCCTAATGAAGTAACAGATCTCAAAGAAATACATCATGATGAAAATATTATTGCTGATAATGATCCTGACTGGAGAAACAAGACTCTTTTACTGGTTGAGGACAACCAGGCCAACATGTTGTATTTTAGTGAATTGCTTGCTGAAAGCAAGATAAATATTGTTACGGCAAGCAATGGCAGGGATGCAGTTCATAAATGCAAAGACTCAGATAATATTGATATTGTTTTGCTTGACGTTAAGCTTCCCGATATTTCAGGATACGAAGTGGTCCGTAAGATCAAGATGCGGTGGCCGGATCTTCCGGTAATTGCTCAGACAGCGCTTTCAATGGTTGAGGATAAGAATAAGTGTTTCGACGCCGGATATGATGCATATTTACCAAAACCGTTTGGCAGGGAAGAATTATATTTGGTTTTGGCAAAATATATTTAGTGTCTGTCCATAATGTCCGATATCCGCGTTGCTGCTCAACCGAACGAAGTGAGCTCTTGAACTCACTTTTTTAAGTGAGTTCAAGAACTTAATTTTAAAGTGAGTTCTTTAAAGTGAGTTCAAGAACTTAATTTTAAAGTGAG
>CAZBJH010000021.1:0-35238 GCA_964492185.1 uncultured Bacteroidales bacterium
CCGCGTTTCCGGACTGCGCGAGCCTTGCAAATGGAACCTTCTGAACAGACACATGACCAGTTAAATATTTTGCCGGCTTTATGGACAGACACTATTTATATTTGTTTGAACAATACATATCAAAAGGACTGGTTTTTGTATTGTAATCTTTCATTGATAAATTTAAATGTTATTATAAACACGGAAACTAATATTTCCACTATTTTTGTTTGAATAATCTGAAAAAAAACGATATAAATGAGTGCAATAACAACAATCCTTAATAAAGTTTTCGGGAATAAGTCGGAGAGAGACATTCGCGCGATAATGCCTGTTGTTGAAAAGGTAAAGGATGAATATTCAAAGATTGAGTCCCTTACGAATGATGAGATGAGGGACAAAACACTTGAAATAAAGAAATATATCCTTGATTATGTGAAAGACGAGAGACAGGAAATTGCGGGGATGAAAGAAAGAATTGAAAATGAAACCCTGGACATTGATGTGGTAGAAAGTTTGTATGACCAGATCGATAAGATAGAGAAGAGTATCGATGATAAACTTGAGGAGGCACTTCAGGATGTTTTACCTACTGCATTTGCATTGGTAAAAGAAACTGCCAAACGGTTCAAGGAGAACGAGTACCTTGAAGCTACCGCAACTGATTTTGACAGGGATCTGGCAGCTGCCCGAAGCAGTATTGAGATAAAGGGTGATAAGGTACGCTATTACCAGAAATGGATGGCAGGTGGAAATGAAGTAACATGGGATATGGTGCATTACGATGTGCAATTGATAGGTGGTGTGGTATTGCACGAGGGGAAAATAGCCGAGATGGCAACAGGTGAAGGAAAAACTCTCGTGGCTACATTGCCGGTGTTCCTGAACGCGTTGACCGGCAGAGGAGTACATATAGTAACCGTTAATGATTATCTCGCCAAGCGTGACTCTGAATGGATGGGACCTATTTTTGAATTTCACGGCTTGTCGGTCGATTGCATTGATAAGCATCAACCGAATTCGGAAGCAAGGAGAAAGGCATATAACGCGGATATTACCTATGGGACAAATAATGAATTCGGGTTTGACTATTTGCGTGACAATATGGCAATAAGTCCACATGACCTTGTTCAGAGAAAACACAACTACACTATAGTTGATGAAGTGGATTCTGTGCTTATTGATGATGCGCGTACGCCCCTGATCATTTCAGGTCCCGTGCCCAAAGGAGATACACAGGAGTTCGACGAGCTAAAACCGCGTATTGAAAAACTGGTGAGCGTACAACGTAAACTGGTAACGGAAATATTAGCCGAAGCCAAAAAACTCATCCATGAAGGAAACACTGAAAAAGGTGGTTTTAAGCTGCTTCAGGCGTATAAAGGATTGCCCAAGAACAAGGCTCTTATTAAGTTTCTTAGTGAACAGGGGAATAAGGCCCTGATGTTAAAAACTGAGAACTTTTATATGCAGGACAATTCCAAACACATGCATAAAGTTACCGATGATCTGTATTTTGTAATTGATGAAAAACAAAACTCCATTGAACTTACTGAACAGGGGCTTGATTTGATAACCAGTTCAACTGAAGAAAATGATTTCTTTATTATGCCGGATATTGGTTCCGAGATAGCCGAGCTCGATAAGTCCGTATTGAGCCAGGAGGAAGTGGTGAAAAAGAAAGATGAACTATTACAGGATTATGCCATTAAATCAGAAAGGATACATACCGTAAACCAACTGCTGAAAGCATATACACTTTTTGAGAAGGATGTGGAGTATGTGGTCATTGATAATAAGGTTAAGATTGTTGATGAACAAACCGGCCGGATAATGGAAGGACGGCGCTATTCTGACGGTTTGCATCAGGCTATCGAAGCCAAGGAAAGAGTAAAGATCGAAGCGGCAACACAGACCTATGCAACTATAACGCTGCAAAATTATTTCCGGATGTATCATAAACTTGCCGGTATGACAGGTACAGCCGAGACCGAAGCAGGTGAATTCTGGAATATTTACAAGCTTGATGTAGTGGTTATACCCACTAACGAGCCGGTTGTTCGTGATGATCGTCAGGACCTTGTTTATAAAACAAAAAGAGAAAAATACAATGCAGTTATCGATGAGATCATCAACCTGGTGAATAAGGGACGTCCGGTGCTTGTGGGAACAACTTCGGTAGAGATCTCCGAGTTACTTAGCAGAATGTTGAAACTAAAAGGAGTAAAACATAATGTATTGAATGCCAAGCTTCATCAGAGGGAGGCCGAGATCGTGGCAGAGGCCGGACAGAGCGGGACAGTGACCATTGCTACAAATATGGCAGGAAGGGGAACAGACATTAAACTGTCGCCTGAGGTTAGAAAAGCCGGAGGATTGGCTATTATCGGTACCGAGCGGCATGAATCGCGGCGTGTGGACCGTCAGTTGCGCGGTCGTGCAGGCCGTCAGGGAGATCCCGGATCGTCCCAGTTTTATGTATCACTTGAAGATGACCTGATGCGGCTGTTCGGATCGGACAGGATTGCATCAATGATGGACAGGATGGGATTGAAAGAAGGAGAGGTTATTCAGCATTCAATGATATCGAAATCTATTGAGCGTGCACAGAAAAAAGTTGAAGAAAATAATTTTGGTATTCGTAAGCGACTGCTTGAATATGATGATGTGATGAATTCGCAGCGTGAGGTGATATATACCAAACGTCGTCATGCCCTGTTTGGTGAACGAATCCAGGTCGATATTTCCAATATGATGTATGAAGTATGTGAAAGTATGGTGGATGAATACCATGGAAATGCTGATTATACTGATTTCAGCTTCGAGGTGATACGTACACTTTCTATCAACTCACCAGTAAATGAAGATGAATACATGAAGACTACTGCCGAAGAGATCACTGAGAAATTATTTGATAATGTGAGTGATAGTTTCAGGCGTAAGAGTGAAATGATAAAGAGCCAGGCATATCCTGTTATTAAGGATGTTTATGAAAAGCAGGCTGAGGTTTATGACAATATAGTGGTACCTATAACCGACGGACAAAAGACCTATCAGATTCTTACCAATCTCGAGAAAGCCTATAAATCCGAATGTGAAGACCTGTTAAAATCATACCAGAAAACTATTATGCTGGCCACGATTGACAACTCATGGAAGGAGAACCTGCGTGAGCTTGATGATCTTAAACAGTCGGTACAGGCGGCCACTTATGAACAGAAAGATCCTTTACTGATCTATAAGTTTGAATCCTTTGAACTTTTTCAGGCTATGATTGACCGGGTCAACAAGGATGTTATCGGAATATTGATGAAAGGACAGATTCCAATTCGTGATTCAAGTGAAGTACAGAGAGGCCGGGCGCAACGTCGTTTGGATACCAGTAATCTGCGTGCCAGTAAAAGTGAATATGAGCCATCTTACGGAAAAGGTGGAGAACAGCAGCAAAAACAGCAACAAAAAGCACAACCTGTTAGAGTGGATAAAAAAGTAGGGCGTAACGATCCCTGTCCCTGCGGCAGTGGTAAGAAATACAAACATTGTCACGGACGGCCCGGGGCACAACCCTTGCAATAAAGAATGCCATCCATAGTCAGTAAGGGATGGCATAGGATATTCTGAAAAACAGCTATTATATAGAATAATATTGTTTTAATATGTCTTCCCGCGGGCTGAGGTTTCGAATTGCCCGCGAGGCAGTTCGACTAACTTTTTGTCTTCCACACAAAAAGTTAGCAAAAAGGTCACCGTCTCAGAAAAATCGCTTGATTTACTACGAAAGGTTTTCTCCCCGCGGAACCCAAACTCACTCCTCCCTCGTCGTCGCTCGGACAGGGTTCCTCAAGGGCCTCTGCAACGAAAACCTTCCTTGAAATCGTACGCGATTTTTCTGAGACGGCCCCACTGCTATAAATCTTTATGCTGATTTTAAAGGAGGTGGTCTTTCAGTAACATCGACTTCCTTACACCTTCGCTTTGCCGCCTGGTTTAGGATGTATTTAAGACTTTGACAGACCCCGTTTATTATGATGGACTGTTTTTTTAACCAAGTGCCTTTACCAGTTTTTCCAGTTTCTTGTAATGTTTGTCATTGACAGGCAGCAGGGGAAGCCTTAAATTATTAGGTGCAAGTTTTTTGATGTTTAATACGGCTTTCACACCTGCCGGACTTCCTTCTTCAAACAATGCTTTCATCATATCCATTAACTTGTATTGCAGGCTGAGTGCTTTTATAAAATCACCTCCCAGGGCACTTTTTACCATTGTTGAGAATTCAGCCGGATAAGCATTGGCAATTACGGAAATAACTCCTTTTGCTCCAACACTCAGCATGGGAAGAGTAAGGGCATCATCTCCGGATATTACCAGGAAATCATTTGGTTTGTTTTTTGTGATCTCCATTATCTGACTGAAAGAACCGGATGCTTCCTTGATTGCAACAATATTATCAACTTTTCTGGCGAGTTTAAGTGTTGTTTCAGCCCCGATATTAGATGAAGTCCTTCCTGGTACATTATAAATGATCACAGGAACAGGGCAAACCGAAGCAATTGAACGAAAGTGTTCGAAAAGTCCCTCCTGTGAAGGTTTATTGTAATAGGGTGCAACAGATAAAACACCCGATACTCCGGAAAAATCAAACTGTTTTACCGTACTTATCACCTCACGTGTGTTGTTCCCGCCAATGCCGACTACTATCGGGATTCTTTCGGCTGTAACATCAATTACAAAGTTTACCAGGGCTGTTTTCTCATCTTTGCTCAGGGTAACCGATTCTCCGGTAGTGCCAAGGACAACAATATAGTTGATGCCGTTAGATATGACATGTTCAATCAGTTTTTCCATTGATTTGAAATCAATGCTTCCATCATTCCTGAATGGGGTTGCTATGGCAACTCCCGTACCTGCAAAAATAGTGTTCGTCATATTAATTGTTTTTTACGATTGAAAGATAATGCAATAACTGGCTTATCAGAAAATTCATCTGCATTTCCGTTTCAACTTTTTTTTCTATTTCCTTTTCCTGTTTTGCCTTTTCTTTTTTCTTTTCTTCTGTCAATCCTTTATTGTTATTTTTCTTTTTGTTTTTTCTAATCTCATTCTTGACGTTTTCAATATTCTTCTTTTCTTTTTCCAGATCTATCATCATATCCAAAAACTCTTGTCCGGGTGAAAATATTCCTACCTTAAAAGATGCTTTTGACAGAGCGGTGATATACTGAATTGGGTAACTGTAATCAAGGCTCAGGTTGATCAGAATATCGAATGGTATGGAAACAAACTCGTCAACATTTTCGGATACCGGTTTACCATACCAGTTAAGATTGTTTTTTGAGATAAAGGTAAATCCTTTCCGGTAAAGATAATGGTCTATGAGATGTTTGGAATCAACATAGCCCAGGGCAGATATTTTCAGGTCTTTACGGGTAAGGGACTTTACCAGGTCTTTGACGATCTCGAAACTTACCATTTGTGTAGCTTCATACAATATCCCAACAGACTTAGCCTGATTGATATTGCAAACCCTTTTCTTTCGTTGTGTACCACCAGCCTTTTTTTTCAGGCTTTTATTTCTGATTTTATCTTTTACATCATCCAGGGTACCCACAGGTTTATCTTTTTGGTTATATTATTTTCAGGTTACAATTTTAAGAAAATAATGTGTATTAACCCAAAGCAGGAAGCTCTAAATTCAAACAATCGTCTAATCAGTGTTTGTCAATAAACACTAATCAGTGATTAGTTTCATGAATTCCTCCTCACTGATAACCGGAATTCCCAGTTCTGTTGCCTTTTTAAGTTTGGAGGGACCTGTTTTTTCACCTGCAATAAGGTAATCGGTCTTTGAAGATATTGAGCTTATGTTTTTTCCTCCGTGTTGTTCAATAAGTGACTTGATCTCCTCTCTTGAAAAATTTTTAAAAACACCTGAAATGATCAGCGATTGGCCCTTAAGCCTGTCCGAAGCCTGTTCATCTGATGATCCCATTTTCATTTGCACTCCTGCTTCACGTAAACGGGTAATCATCAGACGGTTTTTTTCATCCGAAAAGAATTTTAATATGCTTTTTGCTATTCGTTCACCTATCTCATCAATGACAATGAGGTTTTCTTCGTTAGTGTTCATTAGCTGATCAACAGACCCGGTATGCCGGGCAAGCTTCCCGGCTACTGTTTCGCCTACATAACGTATTCCGAGCGCATACAATACTTTGTCAAACGGAACCTGCTTTGAATGCTGAATACTTTTTATAAGATTATCAGCCGATTTTTCAGCAAAACGGTCCAGACCCAGAATATCCTCTTTTTTCAGATAGTACAGATCTGCCGGGGAGTTTATAAGTTTTTTATTATACAGAAGTTCAACGGTTGCTTCGGCCAGACCTATATTCATAGCTTTGCGGCTGACAAAATGTTCTATCCTTCCTTTTATCTGTGGCGGGCAGCCGGTTTCGTTGGGACAATAGTGCTTTGCTTCCCCTTCATTACGTATCAGTTTTGTGCCACATACGGGGCAGTGTGTTATGTATTCAACAGGGGAGGCCCCCGGTGATCTTTCGGTTTTATCTACGCCCACTACCTTGGGTATGATCTCACCTCCCTTTTCAATAAATACGGTATCGTTTATTCGGATGTCGAGGAGGCGGATCTGGTCGGCATTATGTAGTGAAGCTCTTTTTACGGTTGTTCCGGCAAGCAATACAGGCTCAAGATTGGCAACCGGCGTTATTGCACCTGTTCTACCCACCTGGTAATCTATGGATTTCACGGTTGTTGAAGCCTGTTCGGCCCTGAATTTATAAGCTGTGGCCCAGCGTGGTGATTTTGCTGTAAAACCCAGCCTTCTTTGTTGGTCATACGAATTTATTTTTATTACAACACCGTCAATATCGTATTCAAGCTCTTTTCTGTGTTCATTCCAATAGTCAATGAATTGGAAAATTTCTTCCATCGACCGGCACAGGATCATATGTTCCGGGATTTTAAATCCCCAGTCACGGGCTTTTTGAATATTGTCGAACTGAGTGTTAAAAGGAAGCTCTTCACCCAGGAGGCTGTATAAATAGCAGTCAAGAGGCCGCCTGGCTACCAGGGAGGAGTTTTGCATTTTCAATGTACCGGAAGCAGCATTGCGGGGATTGGCGAACAGAAAAAGCCCTTCATTCTCACGTTCTTTATTCATTTTTTCAAACCCTTTGTGCGGGATAAAGATCTCACCACGGATAATGAACCCTTCAGGATGATCATCTCCGTTCAGCTTGAGGGGAATGCTGCGAATGGTTTTTACATTTGCCGTTACATCATCCCCGCGCGTACCGTCACCCCGTGTAACGGCAGAGGTTAGTTCCCCGTTTTCATATGTAAGGCTGATCGAAACCCCGTCGAACTTTAATTCGCATACGTACTCAAATTCTTCGTTCAGTAGGCGTTTGTTACGGCTTTCAAATTCGGCCAGCTCTTCTTTTGAATAAGTATTATCAAGGGATAACATGGGATAGGGATGGCTAACCTGCGTAAATTCGAGATTTATGTCATTACCCACCCTTTTCGAGGGTGAATTGGGATCATCGAATTGTGGATAGCGGTCCTCAAGACCGGCCAGTTCCTTTACCAGCTGGTCATATTCAAAATCACTGATCTCGGGTTTAGACAATACATAATACTGATAATTATGTTTGTTTAAAACATCCCTGAGTTTGTTTATCCTTTGTTTAATAGCCGGTTCGTTCTCCATGCTTTGGTAAATTATTTTAATTCCATAAAGATAGTAACTCTTGTAATAAACCGGGAAAGTCCGGAATAATAACCTGCATTATAAACCTGAAATAAAACTATATTATTTTTTTTAAGCCGGATTCAGTTTTGAGTAACATGCATTTGTACCAAACCTGATGCATCAATAATACAGGTTAAATATTTTTTAATAGATTTAATGAATTATTTTTGTTTTGTGTTAGAGTCCGTCTATAAAGTAATCAAAATGTTTAACCGTATATGTGTCTGTTCAGAAGGTTTCATTTGCAAGGCTCGCGCGGTCCGAAAGCGCGGAGTTTTCCAGTCGTGAATGAGCAATTTTCGGACAAGCGTAACGCGGCAAATGGGACTTTTTGGACAGACATTAATTAATTCATTGTGTATTTTTCAAGTATAATAACTGTTTATTCGCGTACCGGGAGGTTAATACTCATATCGGTAATGAACTGCATATTATTTTCAAATTTGCTTTCTGCACAGATCAGTCATAAAGGTTCCCCTGTGCTTCTAACCCCTTCGGCCCTTGAACATATACCGGTTGTGCTTCTGAAGCCGGATGTGAAGAACCAATATCTGCAAGAGAAATATGAAGAAAGGGAAAGCCGGTATAAGAATGACAGGTTTGCAAAAGTGTATGATCTGGATATTAATCCTGAAAATTCAGGCACATGGACAACATTGACCAGTGGCAGAAAAATATGGCGGGTGGGAATTGAATCAGCCGGTGCTTATTCGGTCAATGTTATTTTTAACAGATTTCACCTGGCCCCCGGCGTTAAGGTTTTCCTTTATAATATCAAACAGGATTTTGTCCTGGGTGCTTATACGCGCAAAAACAATAAAGCTTCGGGTGTTTTTGCAGTTACACCCGTCCCGGGTGAGAGGTTATATGTTGAGATGCAGCTTGATAAGGGCATGGAAGACTACGGGGACCTGACCATAAGACAGGCAGGCCATGATTACAAAGACATTTATGGTATCAGTCGCAAAAAAGACAGCTGGTTTGAAAATTCTGATACCTGTAACGTGGATATCAATTGTATTGATGACCCTGGAATGCAGCGGGTAAAATATTCAGTGATCCGTATAATATATGCCGGGAAAGAACGTTGTACCGGTACGCTGTTGAATACCACAAAAAATTCAGGCACGCCTTATCTGCTGACTGCTAACCATTGTCTGGGCATAGAGTATTATGCCAATACAGCGCTCTTTTATTTTGATTATGAAAGCCCTTACTGTAACGGCCCTGACGGTTTTGCAGGAAAATCCATTTCAGGTGGGGATATAGTGGCAACCTCAGCAAACGTAGATTTCTCGCTTGTAAAGTTAAGTGAACATCCGCCATATTATTATAAGCCATATTTTGCAGGATGGGATGCAACAACCCGGTCGCCGGAGAACAGCTATTCCATACACCATCCCTGGGGTGATGTTAAGAAGGTCACTATTGATGATGATCCTGCAACAACAGGTAATTTTGGTGATGGTCTGGATGAGTCTTCTCACTGGCAGATATATAAGTGGGACCTGGGAACTACGGAAAAAGGATCTTCGGGAGCAGCTTTATTCAACCAGGAAGATAAGGTTATAGGAAATCTTACCGGGGGAGATGCTTCTTGCGTTTATCCCTATTATGATTATTTTCAAAAATTTTCACGGTGCTGGGCCGATTATGATGAGCCGGGACAACAACTTAAACACTGGCTTGACCCGCTTGGCAAAGATGTTGAGCAGTGGGGGGGATACGATCCTTATGCCGATTACTTTTCATCTCTGGATACCCTGGGTAACATATCGGATGAAGATGAAACAGGCATTATTTCACCCCAGGGATACTGGGGATACCTTTCAGGTCACAATGAGGCAGGTATATCGGTTTTTGCCGAGAAATTTGTTAACAACGGCATTATCTATCTTCGTGAAGCCGGCCTGCATGTTTACCGTTCATTTGCCGGTTCGGATAATTCATTCATTATGCTGAAGATATGGGAAGGGGAACCTGCGGGCGGAGACCCGGTTTATGAACAGGCGATATCTTATGACTATCTAAAAGAGAATCTTACATATTATGTTGAACTTGATTCGGCAATTGAATTGTCGGGTGACTTCTATGCCGGATACGGGATCAACTATTTCGTGCAGGATACTTTTGCCTTGTATATGGCAAATGAAAGGGTAAGCGGACAATTAAACACTGCCTGGATAAAGGAAGATGATCAGTGGGTTTCCCTGGAGGATGCATCAATCGGTGGAGTGTGCACATCATTCGATATCAGTGTGATAGGTTCTTCTTCAGTACCTTCCGGTTTAGAACCGGATGAAATGGGATTGCCGCGATCACAGCTGATCATTTATCCAAATCCGGCTTCATCAGAACTTACGATCGATCTTCCCGATGAATATATAGATGCTGTTATTATAGAGCTGTATTCAGTGAACGGATTATTGGTTAAAAATAAGATGATTTTACATAACAATTTGATCCACTTCGACGTAAACGGATTGCAAACGGGTATTTATATACTTAAAATTACCCATAAAAGAGATGTTATTACCAGGAAGGTAAGTTTGATTCAATAAATTATTTGAAAATGATTGGAGATAAAGTTTTCGTAAAAGAAATTCTTGGATTGAGGAGTATGAAAGTTTTCCTGTTTATTGGTTGTTTTGTTTTTGTTACACTTTCCGCGTTAGACTCACAAAGCGGTGACCCGGAAAAAGTTTACCTCGAAGTGACGGGGGTAGCTGAACATAACCGGCAACCGATGTCAGGTGTTATTATTAACCTTTATGAAGGAAATAATAAAGTTGATTCAAAAACCACCGGATCATCGGGTCATTTTTCATTTATCCTTGATTTTAATAAATATTATTCAATTGAATTTACTAAAAGCGGATTCGTCTCTAAACGTATTGATTTTGATACGGAAGTACCTGAAGACATCAAAACGGCATATGTTTCCGAATTTGCGATGAGTATTGTAAAGACCTGTGAAGGAGTGGATGTATCGGCATTCAGTGACCCGGTTGACAAGATCAGCTTTAATAAGAGAAGCAAAGAGTTTGAGTCGGATAAATCATATATGAACAGACAGAGAATGAGGTTTCAGGATGTGTACTTTGATCTGGAAGAATGCTATATAAAGAAATATGAAGATTTGATTGATGAAGCTGATCGTTTGACTAAGCAGGATAAATTCGATGAAGCAGCGAAAAAGTACAATGAAGCAATGACCCTGCAGCCCGATAACCGTTATCCCCGTGATCAGATCGAAAAGATCAGTGAAAGGGCAGAGAAAAATGAAGAAAATGACCGAATGTATGATAAAGCTATTGCCGAAGGTGATGCCCTGCTCGCCCAGGAACGTCTTGATGAGGCAAAACAACAATATGAAAGGGCGTTGAACCTTAAACCGGGTGAAGGTTATCCCCGTGAGAAAATTAAATCCATCGATACACAACAAAGTAATAAGCAAAGGCAGAATTCCCTGAATAATCAGTACAATTCGCTTATCGCGCGGGCAAATGATGCCTTTACGGCAAAAAAATACAGTGAGGCAAAAACCATTTATCATGAGGCCCTTACTTTACAGCCTTCCTCTGCAATTGCAAAGGGCCGGGTGCAGGAGCTGGATGCATTGATCGCCAGGGAACAGCAGCAACAGGCAAAGCAGGAGGAACAGGACAGAGCTTATAATCAGACGGTTCAAAAGGCTGAGGCCCTGTTAGCCAAAAAGCAGTACGAAGCTGCTAAAGAAACCTTTAATAAAGCATTATCAATGAGGCCGGAGGCAGCAAAGCCCTTACAAAAGATAGATCAGATAGATGAAATGATCGCTGAGCAGAAAAGAGCTGAACAACAGGCACGACAGGAAGAGCTGGAACGTGAATTTAATGCTGCACTGGCTATGGCTGACGGGCATTATAAAAATAAGAACTATACCGATGCGCTTGATTCCTATAAAAAAGCACTTTCACTCAAACCTTCAGATACTTATACCAAACAGCGGATTGACCGGGTTAACGGGCTGATCGCTGCCCAACAGGCAGAAAAGGAACGTGAGCTTGCTGCCAGGGAAGCAGAAAAACAACGTGAGATTGCTGAGAGGGAAGCTGAAGAACAACGTGAGATGGCTGCCATGGAAGCTAAAGAACAGCAGAGGAAAGAACAGGGATATAATAATGCTGTAGCGAATGCACAATCATTATTTAATACAAAACAATATGTAAATGCGAAGAACAGTTACGAAGAAGCACTTACATATAAACCCGGCGATCCTGTGGCAACAAGCAAGATCAGGGAGATCGAATTGTTGATTAAGGAAAAAAAGGAACAACAGGGAGCAGAACAGGCTAAAAACAAGCAATATAATGAAATGATCGCCAATGCAGATAATATGTTCAATGAAAGAAATTATACTGCTGCCAAACAGGCTTATGAAAGCGCGTTAAGAATTAAACCGGGAGAGGTACATCCGCAAAACCGGATTAGTGAGATTGAACGCTTAGTGGCTGATCAACAACGTAAACTGGACAGGCAACAGAAAATGGAAAACGATTATAAGGCGGCTGTAAGTAAAGCCGATGGCCTTTTCAGGATGAAAGAATACGAAGAAGCACTTACTGAATACAATAATGCGCTTGCCATTAAACCGGGTGAGCAATATCCCTCGGGGAAAATAAGCGAAATTAAACAACTGTTGAAATCACAGCAGGAAGCACTGGCTGAGGCGCGGCAAAAAAAGGAGAACTACCGGAAATTGATTGTACAGGCTGATCAGTTGTTTGACCGTAAAGATTATGAGCAGGCTAAATCGTATTATAACCAGGCGCTGGCTTACCAGCCCGGGGAAAGTTATCCCAAACAGCAGATAGCTGAAATTGATGGACTGCTTGCACAGGCAGAGAAACAGAAACAGGAACAACTGGCTGTTCAGCGTGAGTATGAAACAACTATTGCTGCAGCCGATAATGCCTTTGACAAGGCTGATTATAAAACTGCAAAATCAGGTTACCAGGATGCTTTGAATATAAAAGCCGGTGAGGCGTATCCGCGGCAAAGGATAAAGCAGATAGATGAGATCACCAGCTTACTGGCCAAACAACAAAACACACAGCAGACCAGGCAGCCCGCGGCGCGTAATAAAGCTGCTTCATCCAAACTGGTTGAGCTGGAGTTTAAAAATGACGATGAGCGTGACAGATACCTGGATAAGTTAAAAAAGGATTATCCCGATGGTGTGACTCTCGAGATATATAAGGAAGAATTTCGTACTATACGGCGGTATATCGTTATCCGCGATAATGTTGCCAATGAGTTCAGGGAAGTGAAATATTCGTGGGGTACCGAACATTTTCAAAACGGTAAGCTTGTGAATTCACAGTTTTTCAAACAACAAACATCAAAAAGAAGTGGTGAATATTTTAAGGAAACCAGCATGTAATGAACAGGCAGGTACTTTTCTTTATAACTGTAATCGCTGTTTTAATAAGCTGTTCGCGAACAGGCAGGAAAAACAGCGCCCGGGATCAATCAACAGGTATTGATTCCTTACTAATTGAATATGCTTCGGGTTTTGAGGTTGAATATCATCCCGGTTATAAAAAACTGACTGTGAAAGATCCCTGGCAAAAAGCAAAAGATATACAGTATGAATATTATTTATTCACAGGTAAACCTGATCATCTTCCCGGATATGCAATTAATGTGCAAATACCTGTGGATAAGGTCGTATGCCTGTCAACCACACATATTGCCATGTTGGATTTTATTGGCGGGATAAACAGTATTGCCGGAATATCGGGAAGCAGGTATATAACTAATTCAACTGTAAAAAATAACCTGGAGGAACAAAAGATCAGGGATATAGGTAACAGTGAAAACCTTAATTATGAGTCATTGATTAGCATAGATCCCGATGTTATCTTTGTTTATGGTGTTTCAGGAAATATTTTACGATCAGTGTCGAGATTGGAAGAGATGGGTTTAACAGTTGTATTCGTGGGTGATTATCTTGAAAATTCACCTTTGGGAAAAATGGAATGGGTGAAATTTATGGCTGCCTTTTATAATAAGGAAAAGGAAGTTGCCGTGCGTTTCGATTCGGTTGCCGCCATATATAACAGTCTGGCAAGCAAAGCAGCAGACATTGATGAAAGGCCGGAAGTAATGCTTGACCTTCCATGGAATGGTACCTGGTATGTGTCGGGTGGCAATTCATATATAGCAAAGCTTATTGATGATGCTGGAGGGGATTACCTTTGGAAAGACAGAACCTCACGGGAGAGTCAGCCCCTGGGACTGGAATTGATATTTGATAATACCAGGGATGCTGATTACTGGCTTAACCCGGGCAATGCAAACAGTCTGCAGGATATTGGGGAAGCTGACAGCCGTTTTACTGATATTAAAGCTTATCAATATGGTAATGTATATAATAACAATGCACGGGTGAGCAAACACGGCGGCAATGATTATTTCGAATCCGGCATCGTTCATCCTGATATTATCCTAGCCGACATGATCAGCATCTTTCATCCACACATTCTGCCTGATCACGAATTGTACTATTATCAGAAGTTACCATAGGATATAATTCCTTTCCTGCGTTTTTTCTTTTCTAAACCGGTCAAATTTTGTTCTTTTGAATTATATTCAAAAAACCGTATCAATTGACGAAAGAGAGAATGCACAGCAGGACAAGCATCCTGTTCCTAATAATAGGAATACTTCTTATTCTTCTGTTCATAGCCGATTTACTGACAGGTCCGGTGAGCATTGCCATTCCGGATCTTGTTGCTATTGTAAAAGGTGAGATGGCAGGTGAAGATACGCATGCCATAATGATGAATTTTCGGTTGCCAAAAGCCATCACCGCCATTTTGGCCGGTGCTGCTTTGTCGGTCAGTGGTTTACAAATGCAGACGGTTTTTCGCAATCCGCTGGCAGGGCCTTATGTGTTGGGTATCAGTTCGGGTGCCAGCTTTGGTGTGGCAATGTTGATCCTGGGATTGGGATCACTTTTTCCCGTTCAGGGATTTAATAATATGGGTAACTGGGCCCAGGTTATTGCTGCATGGATAGGATCAGGTATTGTCATGTTCATAATTTTGGGTGTGTCAATGCGTGTGCGTGATATTATGACCATTCTTATACTCGGGATACTTTTTGGCAGTGCCATTTCTGCATTTGTCAGCATATTGCAATACTTTACCAGCCAAAGCATGCTGAAGATCTATGTTATTTGGTCGCTGGGTAACCTGGGCAGCCTTACGCGCTCACAGTTGTATGTTCTGATACCTTCTGTGGTAACAGGACTGGTTATGGTTTTTCTTTCCGCCAAGCTTCTGAATGCTTTGTTGCTGGGCGAGGATTACGCCCGGAGTATGGGAGTGAACATTATATCCAGCCGGATAATCATTTTTGTGTCTACCAGTTTGCTGGCAGGAAGCATAACTGCCTTCTGCGGTCCGATAGGCTTTATAGGCATTGCCGTGCCCCATGTGGCGCGAATTCTTTTCCGGTCTGCCAATCATATGATATTAATACCCGCAACTATATTACTGGGGGCAGTGCTGATGCTTTTAAGCGATATGATCACACAGATGCCCGGGCAGGATAGTCAGTTGCCCATAAATTCAGTCACCTCACTGCTGGGTATACCCATAGTGATATGGATCATTTATAAAAACCATAAAATATCAGGTTTTGCATGATTAGTGATGATATTATACTAAGCACCGATAAACTTGCTGCAGGGTATGCTCTTTCAGGAGGCAGAGAATACACCGTGCTGGAAAACATATCACTTAAGGCCAAAAAGGGGGAACTGGTGGTGCTCATTGGAAGGAACGGAACAGGGAAAAGCACTCTTTTACGCACACTGGCTGTGTTACAGTCATCCATAGCAGGAAATATTTATTATGCAGGAAAAGAGAGTAGCCAATATGCAATAAGTGAGCTTGCCAGAACCATCAGTTTTGTTTCTGCAGGAAATGTTCGCGTACAACATTTGTCTGTTCGCGATATGGTGGCACTGGGGCGCCATCCGTATACAAATATGCTGGGGCGCTTGAGGCTGAATGACTGGAACATTGTGGATGATGCAATACAAAAGGTTCAGGCTGATCATATAGCGGGCAATGACATTGCCAGGATCAGTGACGGGGAACGCCAGCGCGTGATGATTGCACGGGCTATTGCCCAGGACACTCCCCTTATCCTGCTTGATGAGCCTACTGCTTTTCTCGATCTTGCAAACAGGTTTGAGATTTTACGTGTATTAAGCAGGCTGGCTGCAGAAATTGGAAAGGCAGTGATAATGTCTTCACACGATCTTCACCTTGCATTGCAGGTTGCGGATAAGATATGGCTTATAGATGAGGGTAAAATAATGGAAGGAGCACCTGAAGATTTGATTATTAGTGGTATATTTAATAAATTGTTTCGCGATTCGGGAGTTATTTTTGATCAGGATAGTGGTGAGTTCAGGTTTGCGGGACATTATGTGAAAACTATCCGTTTGGAGGGAGATAAAGATATTAAAAGTATTACTGAAAAAGCGCTCAACAGACTGGGGTTCAGGGTAACTGTAAATAGTGAAGGGTCAGGGGTTGTTGAAGTGAAGAAAGAAAAAGGAAAGCCGGTATGGGAACTGGATGTTGAAAGTGGAAGATTTACTTTTTATTCAATATATGATTTGTCAGTTAAATTGAAAAAATTAGTCAAATAAAAAACCAATAAATCATGAATCCAGTGAAAAAAATTGTTGCTTATTTATTAATCGGACTTGTTTTATTATTTACCATTCTGGGTGTACTGGGTATTTGGGATGTGATCCCCCTGGAGGAGGTCTTAGAAAAGATCATCTGGACCCTAATCGTGATTTTTGCAGCTTCAGCCGTGGTATTATTCATCTTTACGGTAATGCTGAAAGATGATGAAAATAAGACACTTCCCGGCCAGTAAGATTGACATATAGCGGCTTTTTCTCAAATTCCGTTATTAGGGTCTGCTGAAAAACACGAAATGAATTTATATTCAAAACAATACGGCAACTCATTGTTTGTAAAGTGCAAGGTTATTGATGCATAATTATAAAATCCTTTGCATTTATTAAGGACAATATTTCGTTAGCCTTTAGCACATCATCTACTTCGTTGGCTTCAGCTCTCATTATTATTATACACCTTCGCTTTGCCGCCTTGTATCTGATGCACTACAGACTTTTTTCAGAAGACTCTATATTAATATAGGTTCCTTTGTAATTATTCATGTGCCGGCATTTGACACACTGCATATGTATTAAACAGGTTGCGTGAATAATACAGGGCGTGAAGAAAAACATTTTAATAATTATGTCATGAAAAGATTTTTCATAAGTTTCTTTGTAGTTGTTTTAATAACATTTTATCCCGGGCGGGCCCAGGATACGGTGGAGGTCAAACTTGATGCGGATAAAACATATCAGACAATTGAAGGATGGGGTTCATCGCTATGCTGGTGGGCCAATATGGTTGGTAAATGGGAAGATGAAGCGAAGATAGATGAAATTATAGACCTGATTACTTCACCTGATCAATTGAATATGAATATTTTCAGGTATAATATCGGCGGAGGTGATGACCCGTCACATTATTCAACACCTGGTGATCCCGGCCACATGGCAGAGGGGAAGGGTGTAAGGGCCGAAATGGAAGGATTTAAGCCGGGAGAGGATTCTCTCTATGACTGGACAGCTGATCCGGGCCAGAGAAAGATCATGTTAAAAATAAAAGAAAAAAGGCCTGATGCTGTTTTCGAGGCATTTTCCAATTCTCCTCCCTACTGGATGACATACAGTGGTTGTTCGGCAGGCAATGATCCTGCCTCCGCGGATAATCTGAAGCCGGAATATTACGGGATGTTTTGTAATTACCTTATCGATGTATGTAAATTTTATAAGGATTCCTTTGGCATAGAGTTTAAAACATTGGAGCCTTTTAATGAATCCTTAACCGGTTACTGGGGCTATCTTGGAGGGCAGGAGGGATGTCATTTCGATCTTAATTCACAGATCGGGCTGTTGCGTGTTTTATACCCGAAACTTCAAAATTCGGGTTTGAACACGGTGATTGCTGCCTCTGATGAGTCCGGCATAAATTCTTTTCTTTATGCAATGAACGGTTATATCAAGGCCGGTGATATTCCTGGTATTTTAGGACAGCTTAACACGCATACATATTCAGGATCAAATGCAGAACGCGTAGAGGCTTATAACCTTTCACGGAAAATGGATAAAACCTTATGGCAGTCCGAAACCGGCCCCATAGGTATTGGCGGCAGCGGCCTTGAAAATAATATACGCCTGGCACAACGTTTATTTGATGACATCCGTTACATGAAACCTTCGGCATGGCTCGACTGGCAATTAATGGAAGAACATAACGACACCTGGTGCCAGTTAAGGTGTGATTTTGAGGAAGAGACGTATAATATTGTAAAGAATTTTTATGTAAGGATGCAGGTTACCAGGTTTATAAAGCAGGGATATGTAATTATTGAGTCGGGTAATATGAATACGCTGGCTGCCCTTAGTCCCGGGAAAGATGAACTTGTAATGTCAGTTATTAACTTTTCAGGCAGGGAACAGACATTTGATTTTGACCTTTCAGAATTTCGTGAAACAGCCGGTTCCGCGAAGTTTTACAGAACAAGCACAATAGAAAACTGCGAGGATAAGGGTGATTTGGATGTATCGCAAAAAAAATTGTTGTATACATCTCCGGATATGAGCATTTCAACATTTGTTTTGCCTGTGAAAGTATTTGACTATAATAAATTTGCTATTATTCATGGAATTTCATTTGAAGATGGCACAAGCGGTGGTTTCAAAGGTGATGATTTAACCGTGGATGAAAATCAAAAAAAGGATGGCCTGAATAACAGTCAAAAATCACTCATATCATTTGTCGGTGAAAGTGACACTATAATCTATCAATTTGAAGATACGCTGTTTACATCGCCTGAAGCACGATATCTGCATGTGATGACTTATACACCCGATATTATTGAAAGATCACCCACATCGTATACAAGCAATGATATTTACCTCGGAATTGGCAATGAATGGAAGGACCAGGTTATTGACCTGGAGCCGGGCAATTTTTTTAACAGGTTAAATTTTCATGCATCCGTTGACAATACAGAGTATTTCATTGATAATATTTGCATAAATAGTGATCCGAACGAGAGGGTGGTTACCGAAGATCCTCCAGTGTATGATTTTGAATCTTCCCAGGCCACCCCGGCATGCGAATTCAATTGCCATGAGGACAGAAATCCCGGTTCATCCTTAACAGATAATAATGAGATCGTTGGTATTAACACTTCTGCAAATATTTTGGAATGTGATATACCCAAAGTAGCCGATGAAGGTCATACGGAAGATACATTGGTTATTTTATTGGGATCACCTCTTTTGGTCACTGATCAATCCCGGTTTTTACATGTAATGGTCAAATCCCCAATTCCAAAGTTAAAGTTTGAAGTGAATAATGTTGTGGAAGAAAAATTATTTTCTGCCGGCCAATGGATTGATCTGGTGGTTGATCTTGAAGATCTGTCAGGTGAAAATATTTATGAAATAAAAATATCTCCATACGGTTCAACAATCCTTCGCACTATTCTTTTTTTGGACAATATAAGTTTCAATAATGATCCGGAACCACTTGAATATAAATACGAAACTCCTGAACAAGCTACATATATTATATATAGCCGTAACAGTGATAATGTCTTAACAGCCGGCAATAATGAGAATGTAATTCAAACCACTCCGGACAAAGATTATATTGATACCAAAGAACACTGGGATTTTTATGTAGTACCCGATGGGTATGTGATATCAAACAAGGCATCCCATAAAGTTATTACCGATGACGGTTCATATTTTTTGAGACTGGAAGAAAGGTCGGGTAACCTTGATGGCCAGGTCTACAATGTTTCACATGTCGAAGGCGGGTATGTAAGGATAAATTCCATAAAAACGGGTAAGGCTATGGATGTTGAAGGCGGAAGCACCGCCAGTGGAGCCAGTGTGGGTTTGTGGGATTTTGGAGCCACAGGTAATTATCATCGCCAATGGGCACTTATACATATATCGGATGATATAACCGGTTTAACCCCATCAGAAAAAAAAATTGACTCTCCGTTTGTTGTTCCGGGATTTCGGAAAATTACAATTCACAATTTAGAAACTCCTTCATCAGTAGATGTATTCAACATTAATGGAATGGTCGTAAAAAAGGACGAACATATTAATAACACCATCTTTTCAATTAAGCTGGATGCAGGCATTTATATTTTACATATAAAATCGGCATCAGGTATTTATTATCTCAAAGGGATTGTTATGTAGGGTCTGGATATTTACAATTATTCTCAGAAATTAAGCGATTTTAGTCTGTCCATCGCTTCGATGACATTATTACGTGAGGCAAAAGCGGAAAACCTGAAATATCCTTCTCCCGAAGGGCCGAAGCCAGAACCGGGTGTTCCCACTACATTGGCTTCATGCAATATCTTATCAAATAATTCCCATGAGCTTAATCCTTTTCCCGAATTTACCCAGACATAAGGAGCATTCAAACCACCGTATACTTCAAATCCAATACCGGCAAAACTTTCACGCATTATCCTTGCATTTTCCATATAGTAATCTATCGTTTCCTGTATCTCTTTTTTACCGCTATCAGAATAAACTGCAGCAGCGGCTTTCTGAACAGGATACGAAACCTGGTTGAATTTTGTCGATTGTCTCCGGTACCACAATGAATGCAGGGAATGTTTTTCGCCCCCGGAGGAATATCCTTTTAATGCTTTTGGGACAATTGTATAGGCACAACGCGTACCGGTGAATCCTGCTGTTTTGGAAAAACTTTTAAACTCTATTGCCACCTGATCTGCTCCCTCGATCTCATAAATTGAATGTGGAATATCCTTTTCAGAAATATAAGCTTCATAAGCCGCATCAAAAAGAATAACAATATCGTTTTTCAATGCATGATCCACCCACTTTTTCAGTTCCTTCACGGAGGCAGTTGTCCCGGTCGGGTTATTCGGGTAGCATAAAAACACGATATCTGTTTTTTCAGAGGGTATCTCAGGGATAAATCCGTTATCTGCTGTACATGGCATGTACACCAAATTTTCATAATAGCCGTTTTTTTGTATGTTGCCTGTCCGGCCTGCCATCACGGTGGTGTCAACATACACGGGATAAACAGGATCTTGTACTGCAATGGTATTCTCCTGCCCGAAAATTTCCAGGATATTGCCTGTATCGCATTTTGCACCGTCAGAAATAAATATTTCGTCTTCATGAATATCAATACCCCTGTCGCGGTATTCATTTTTTGCTATCGCGTGTCGAAGAAATTCATATCCCTGCTCCGGTCCGTATCCTTTAAATGTTTCCTGTTTTGACATTTCATCAACTCCTTCATGAAAAGATCGGATAACACATGGAGCCAGGGGCAGTATAACATCTCCGATACCCATCTTTATTACTTTGGCTTCAGGATTTTTCGAATGGTATTCGTGTACTCTTTTTCCAATTTCCGGGAACAGGTATCCCGCTTGTAACTTCAAATAATTTTCGTTTATTCGCGCCATTATAATAATTTTGCGACAAATATAAGTAACATCATAGAGAAGCAATGAATTATATTTATTCGATTATAAGCAAAGACAAAAATTTTTTTGGCAATACTGATCCTGTAAAATTGTCAGAAGAATTCGGGACACCACTTTATGTGTATAATGAAAATATATTAAGAAAAAGGTGTCGTGATTTGAAAGGCCTCATATCTTATGACAGGTTTGTTGTAAATTATTCACCAAAGGCAAACAGCAATCTCGAATTATTAAAGATTATCAGGGATGAGGGATTGACGGTTGATGCCATGTCTCCCGGGGAGATCTATGTTAATCTTAAGGCCGGATACAGGCCTGATCAGATCTTTTATATTTGCAATAATGTCAGTGAAGAGGAATTTAAATTTGCAATCAGCAGCGGTGTAAAAATCTCTGTTGATTCATTATCCCAGCTTGAGATGTATGGTAAATTAAATCCCGGGGGAGAAGTTGCTTTTCGCCTGAATCCCGGAGTAGGAGCCGGGCACCATGCAAAAGTGACAACCGGTGGGAAGAAAACAAAATTCGGGATAGAAGTAAAATATATCCCTGATGTAAAAAAAATACTAAAAAAGCATCAACTGAAACTTAAAGGTATAAATCAACATATAGGATCATTATTTCTGGATGGGGAAGCATATTTAAACAGTACGGAGATGATCCTTCAGGTAGCCGGAGAGTTTGATGACCTTGAATTTATTGATCTTGGAGGCGGATTCGGAATACCATATCAAAAGCATGCAAAACAGGCAAGGCTCGATCTGAATGTGCTTGGGGAAAAGCTGTCGGACAAAATTGAACGATGGGTAAATGATTATGGTAAACGAATAGAATTCAAGATAGAACCCGGGAGGTATATTGTTGCCGAATGCGGCATTTTGCTGGGCAGGGTCAATGCTGTGAAAATGAACTATGATAAGAAGTATATTGGCACCGATCTTGGTTTTAATGTGCTTTTGCGACCTACAATGTATGGTTCTCATCATGATGTTGAGATATACAGTATGGATAAAGCTGCTTCACGCGAAAAAGAAACGGTGATGATCGTTGGAAATATTTGTGAGACAGGAGATATTATCGCTTCCAACAGGAAGCTGCCGGAAATATTCGAAAAAGATATACTGGGTGTTCTGGATAGCGGCGCTTATGGCTATTCCATGAGCTCGAACTATAACAACAGGCTGAGGCCTGCTGAGGTATTGATTGATTCAGAAGGAGATTACCGGTTGATACGCAGAAGAGATGACCTGGACGATTTGTTAAGGAATTTTACAATAAAGGATTGAATCGGGATTATTACCATATGCAGGTAAGTTCACCTGTATTTTAAATTATATTGATTTTTAATTTTAAGATATAACGATTTGGAAACTAACTCCTTTATTAAGTCGCACGGATTGGGAAATGAGTATGTAGTTATTGACAGCGAAAATATTGGTTTTCAACTGACCAAAAATGCTGTAAAAAGGATTTGTAATGTAAATTTCGGAATAGGTTCGGATGGTATTGTTATGAAGGTTCCTGCCAAAAGCGCTGATTTTGGATTCAGGGTTTATAATCCTGACGGATCGGAGGCTGAGAAGAGCGGAAACGGCCTGCGGATATTTTGCAAATATCTTTATGATCATGGTTTTACAAAAAGCAGAAAGTTTTCTGTTGAGACACTGACGGATAAAGTGCATGCTACTATTGATGAAGAAAAAGACGGTAAGGCATTTATGATTACTGTGGATATGGGTAAGGCAATTTTCAAAAGTTCCGATATACCTGTCGATTCTGACAAGCCCGAGTTTATTAAAGAAACAATAACTGCCGGGGATAGAGAATTTGAAGTGAACTGTGTTTCAGTGGGCAATCCTCATTGTGTAGTGATCATGGACAGACTGAATGAAAAAGAGATCAGAAAGTACGGCCCAATGATCGAAAATCATGAATTGTTTCCCAACCGCATAAATGTGCAGTTTGCAAAGGTATTGTCCCCTGACAGGGCACAAATACTTATATGGGAACGCGGAGCCGGATACACGTTGGCATCGGGGAGTTCCTCCTGCGCAGCCGCTTCTGTCCTTGTGAAAAGGGGATTAATAAACAGAAACCTTACAATGAATATGCAGGGAGGGATTCTAAAGTTGCAGATAGAAGAGGATATGAACATACGAATGACCGGAGAGGTCAGAGAAATAGCCGCCGGCGTATTCAGCAGGGAATTAATACAGGACCTTCACCTGGAACCATAAAACCCGCCGGATACCGAAGCCGGACCAGCTTTCCTTCTTCACCATACTCACCATACACTGGCGCATGGCGTTCACAATCTGGCACATTCTGGCGCATGGCTCCGATCTTGTGCCCCCGAGTCCGGATCGGCTCCTGCTGGCACGGATTTGCAATCCCTGCCCGTGTCTTTCTAGCTGAAAAGCTGCTCCAGATCCTTCTTGGTAAGCTTGCTTACAAAACCCTGCTCCGTATTGATGAGATCGTCAGCCAGAGCTTTCTTTTTTTTCTGGATATCCATGATTTTCTCCTCGATGGTATTCTTACAGATCATACGATAGGCAAAGACATTCCTGGTCTGGCCGATCCGGTGTGTTCTGTCGATAGCCTGGTTCTCCACGGCGGGATTCCACCAGGGATCAACCAAAAACACATAATCAGCACTTATAAGGTTCAATCCCAACCCCCCGGCCCTGAGACTGATCAGAAATACCCTGCAATCCTTGTCATTCTCAAAGGCATTTACAAGTTCCTGCCTTTTTGTTGAGCTTCCGGTCAGCTTTACATATTTGATCTTCTCCTTTTGCAGACGCTCTTCTATCAATGAAAGCATCCCAAGGAACTGGGAAAATACCAGTGCTTTATGGTCACTGATCTTCCCTGTAATATGACGTACAAGCTCATCGGCCTTGATTGAAGCATATCCGTAATCTTCATCGCTGTTGAGCAGGGCGGGGGAATCGCATATCTGGCGAAGTTTTGTCAGTCCTTCCAGTACGGTAAAACGCGATTTATTGATCCCCTCCTTATCGATCTTGTTCATTATCCGGTCGCGAATGTCTTCTTTATGGGCATCATATACCCGGCGTTGTTCCTCATCCATAGCGCAAAACAAAACCTGTTCCGTTTTCGGCGGAAGCTCCTTGGCCACATCTTCCTTTTTCCGGCGGAGGATGAAAGGGTGTACGAGTTGTTTGAGGTGATTGATCTTGTCTTCGTCCCTGTCTTTTTCAATGCTTGAAGCAAAGTCGTTCCGGAAAGCATTCAATGGTCCAAGTATGCCTGGATTCAGGAAATGCATCTGTGCATACAGCTCCACGGTATTGTTTTCGATCGGTGTCCCTGTCATAACATAGCGTTGACGGGCAGAGATCAGGTTGACCGCCTTGTACCTGAGCGAAGCCGGATTTTTTATGGCCTGTGACTCGTCCAGCACGGCAACATTAAATTTGAATTTTCTGATCCATTCGATATCATTCGTCAGCGTACCGTAACTGGTAATGATGATATCCTGTTTTTTCCATGAGGAACTGTCTGTATCTCGTGTCAGACCCCAATGGATGACTGTTTTCAAAGCGGGTGAGAATTTATCGATCTCGTTCTTCCAGTTGTATAGCAGTGAGGTGGGGCAAACCACCAGGTTTGTCAGCCTTTTATTCGGGTGTTGTCCTTTAGCCCATGCAAAAATGGCCAGCATCTGAAGTGTTTTCCCCAGTCCCATGTCATCGGCAAGGCAGCCGCCAAGGTTGATCTTATACAGGTAGGCCAGCCAGCTTATCCCTTCCGACTGATAGTCACGCAACCGGGCGGTAATGGTTTTGGGTTCGCGAATCTTTATTATACCGTCATTGCCGTTCAGCAGGGCCTTTTTTTCAGCCAGCTCACGCTGTACTTCCACATCGTTTATTTCGTCATACAGGTCATGGATCAAAGCAAACTGGCTTTTCTTCAGGCGGATGGTCTCGTCTTTACCCTGACTTCCAAACCGAATGGCAGCGGAAAACCGATTGATCCACTCTTCGGGGAGCATAGCAAATTTATTATTACCAAGCATGATGTATTTGCTTTTCTTCAACACGGCTTTGCGGATGTCGGTCAGTGACACAGTGAAATTATCATATGAGATCTGCACATGAATATCAAACCAGTCGGTTCCTGATTTAAATCTGTAATTGATCAGTGGTTTTGCCGGATAGTATTTGACTTTTTTCAGATTTTCAATACCGAAAACTTCGATATTCTCCCGTTTGCAGGTCTCATAGAAATTAATAAACCACATTTTTTCCAGCACCTTATCAGCCGGAATATAGAAAAATGGTTGGAAAGTACTGATATTGAACGTGGGATGTGTGGACGCTATCTGCCGGATCAGTGCCTGCTCCTTTTCCTGGTCACGAAGGATCTTTTTATCATCCTTCGTGTAGTGATGTTCTCCTTTTTCCAGAACATGCACATCAATATTATGGTATGCCATGGCCGGGTAAACCAATAAAAAATTACCTTCCTCTTTCAGATACACCCGTGGTTGTGTTTTAACATGCGTCATTTCTGTAACCGGATTAAAATATTCATCGAATTCGAAAATAATATTGTTTGCCAGATCACGAAGCCAGCTGTCCCATATTACTTTCCATTGTTTTACAGGAATCAGTATTTCGTCTTTGCCTTTTAAGATTGTCAGGGTACTGTAATCCCAGGCTGACTGCCAAAGGTGTATGTTATTTCGCTGCTCGACAAAAAGGTATGATTTATCAAATGTATTGTGAAGAAGGATCTCTTTGTCATCGATCAGATAACTGAACCTGACGGTAATATATGGCTTCTGTAATGAACACCTGGCTTTTGCTTTTACCGGCTGCAGGGAGAGATACACGGGTACAAGTTCAGTAGCCTTTATTGCTGTCCGGTAATCCCAATCACCTTTACGCGCGTATACCTGCTTATCCTGGCATAAACCGAATATTGACCTGAACCTTTCTAATTCCGGTGCTACTTTAGTAAACAGACCATCACGAGCCATCGTGGTTCTGTTCATCAACTCCACGATCTTATAATCTTTTTCATCGGCAACGCTTTTCCAGAAAGAATCAGATAAGGGGAAGATAGTTACATCGGGTTTGCCGATCATGCGGTCTCCTTTTTTGGATTTTTTCCCGGTGACTGCCATGAATTCAGATTCTGCCGAAGATGGGGTACTTATGAAATTAAGCAAGTATCCTGTCATGTATTCACCCGGTGTTTCTTCAAACAGGGTTTCCAGTGCATCAAAACGGACGTAATCCCGGATCAGGTTCGAACTGTTCGGGTCAATGAATTTTTCATTAATAATCTCTCCGGCAATATCATTATCCCTGAACCTGAAATGAATGATCTCATCATAGTTATCTTTAATATCCAGTCCGACCTGACTGAGGATCCCCTTCTTTTCCAAAGTATAATCGTGTGTGTCAAACAGCCCGTACATACCGCGGATATCTGCCAATGTGAGAAAAGCAGCTGTCTTGTGTATACAAAGATTGTTTTCCGTATCCTTGCACTGGCAGGAGGTTTCAATCTCATTGCTGAAGCGTTTATTTTTCAGTTTTACCCGGTAGGTGTTATTGTCTGAGGAACATGTGTATTCTGCCTCACCTGCTTTCAATACTTTGAGTTTGCTGTTTTTGTTTTTTGCCAGTTTACGTGCTTTTTTAAATTCAATCTCACCTGTTAGCGCCCTGATATGTTTTTCATCAAAGAGGTCGGTCTTTACTGTATGGTTTTTCGGATCAATACTCATTACAAGCCTGCCGGAAGAAAGATCCCTGATGATCTGCATGAAGGTAGCGGCAACGTGTTTACAATTTCCACCATACGGACAGGTACATGAATGCCAGAAGGCTGAAAACTCTTCATCAAATTCAATTTCCACCTCATAATAATGACCATGGAAGCTTTCGCTTTCTACCAGGGAATAGAAGGCTTTTGTTTCTTTTTCGAACTCCAGTTCAATCACGGCATCATTCTGAAAAAGCCGCTTTCCCCGTTCCAATATGTTCCGGGAGAAGTTTTGCAGTAAATGACGGTGTGCTGTAAGTGTAAAATCTCTCATTGGCTTCGGATGATAAAACGTAAAAATCATCCATTTTTCAGAAACCCGGAAATTTTAAGTGGCGTAGTTACTCAATTTTTTTCAACAATGAGTAGTTTACAACTGTTTATGCGGGTTTGAAAGGCCTCAAGACGGTCTGATTCCGGATAGGACTAATACTGCTAATGGTGGCGCTAATTTGTAATTCGTGTTTCACTTCTGGCAAGAATTTGTAACTTACTGATGCTGGCGCGTATTTGTAATCCGTGCCTGTGTTTCACCGCTGATGCGAACATAATGCTGGCACGGGTTTGCAATCCGCAACAGCAGAATCCGATTCGGGCGTGGGAGCACAAGGATGGAGCCTTGCGCCAGAGTATAGCGGTAGTTTTAAACAACCAACTTTTTGCTTACTGTTACAGATACAGATTACAAATCATCAGCAGCAGGGCGCATCGGATTGATTTGGGCTTCGGAGGGTATTGGATTTTATTAATCTTATTTATATATTTGTAAGGGGAGAGTAGCTATTGCACTGGTCTACGAACTCACCTTAGTTTCCCGCAACATTTCTGATTTTAAAGTCATTGAAGGGCTGCAACTGATTAACCCCTGGGATGCCTAAAACCACTCCCACCGGTGCGATTTCTTAACTTTTGCTTCCGGTTCTGATTCCGGGTTCTCAAATAATTTCAGATTTCCAATACTATCGTAATTACTCTGCCATTGATTTGAAAAATAAAGTCAAATCAGTCCCGGGATAACAAGTCTCAGTTTGGTTCATAAACTCACATAGTTTTGCCGCCAAATTATTTGCCCGCATAGTTGGAACGAAGTGGAGCCCGGCGAA
Organism: uncultured Bacteroidales bacterium; assembly: GCA_964492185.1. GTDB lineage: Bacteria > Bacteroidota > Bacteroidia > Bacteroidales > UBA10428 > JAFGSZ01. The sequence goes on from CAZBJH010000021.1 coordinate 28,324, forward strand.
GCCAATACCATTGAAAATTTAATGCTTTATGAGCAAAAGTGGTATTAAGTCGTGGTTAAGCCGACGGAATACGTTTATTTGGAAGGCAGCAAGAGCATATTCACAGGGCGATCTAGATATGTTCAACCACCGTGGTCAAAGAGCAGGGCATAGCCTGCCCCGTAACTAAGGTCGGGGTGCATAAAGGTCAGTCTTCAGAACTCAGGAGATATGTAAGCTCTCCAACGAGAGCGAGGAATAAGGGTGATACTCACCATATAATATATTTTCAATGGAGTTCGTGAGCTCGCTTCGCTCGGTTTCTTCTGCCTATTCCTATCGCATCTAGTTCGAAAAAATTTATTTTGTTTTTCTTTCTCCGGCAAAGATAAAGGAAAACCCAACCCACATTGCACACATTGGCATAGCCCCGCTAGCCCTCGCTAATATCAAAGCTTTACCAAAGAGTGCAATTTTACCAACCCGCTCGGAGTTAATTTGAACATTATTTTTTTTATATTTAATTTTTTAATAACAGTATAACAACAATTATGAAGAGAATAAATTTAAGTATTTTAATAGTAAGTTTATTATTGGGATTCAATTCATGCCAAAATGCATCTCAATCTAAGAAACCGAAATTCGAGGCAACATGGGAATCATTGGCGACTAATAACAAAGAACCAGAGTGGTTCAAAGATGCCAAATTTGGAATATATTTTCATTGGGGCGTTTATAGTGTACCTGCTTTTGATACTGAATGGTATCCGCGTTGGATGTATGTTCCCGGTAGAGAAAACTGGGGAGGACAGGTTTTTAGTTTCCATGAAAAAAACTTTGGTCCGCTAAGTGAGTTTAATTACCATGATTTTATCCCCATGTTTACGGCCGAAAACTTTGATGCTAAAGAGTGGACCGATTTATTTATAAAATCAGGCGCACGTTTTGCCGGTCCTGTAGCACAGCATCATGATGGTTTTGCCATGTGGGAAAGCGAGGTGAACCCATGGAATGCCAAAGACATGGGGCCACAGAAAGATATACTTGGCGAATTATATACCGAACTTAAGAAGAATGACATGAAGACTATTGCTACATTTCATCATGCAAGACTTCTTCAGAGGTATGTGCAGGATACGGCAAAATGGGCTAAAAACACACCCGACCCGGGTTGGGATAGCCATTACCCCTATCATCCCGATTATATAACTTCAACTACCGACCCAAAACTCAGAAAACTTTATGGAAATATGCCTGCTGACAAATTCCACGATTACTGGCTTAATCAGGTAAATGAAGTGGTTGATAAGTATGCCCCTGATATGATTTGGTTTGATTCATGGCTCGACGAAATTCCTGAAAACTACCGTCAACGGATGGTAGCCCACCACTTCAATACAGCTGTTTCACGTGGCCAACAACCAATTGTAAATTATAAGCAGGAAGACCTTCCTGCCAATGTTGGTATTCTGGATATGGAACAAGGTGGTAAAACTGAACTCGCCGATGATTATTGGTTAACCGATATAACCATTAGTTATGGCAGTTGGAGTTACACAAACGGGCAAACCTATAAAAACCCTGCACTGGTTATTAGAAATATGATTGATGTATGGAGTAAAAAAGGAATTGTACTGCTTAATATTTCCCCGAAAGCCGATGGTACTATACCCGAAGAGCAGCGAGATGTTTTAGCTGCCATTGGGCAATGGATAGATAAGCACAAAGAAGCAATATATGAAACCAGGGCATACAATACCTTTGGGTATGGTGAAGCTGAATTTGAAGCCAGTATGTTCGGAGGACAAACGGCAACCATTGACTATAATAAGAATGATATAAGATTTACTCAATCAAAAGACAAGAAACAGCTATATATATTCTCACTTGGGCTACCCACGCCAAATGCTGAAATTGAAATTCAAACACCTGTCGAATCAAAAATCAAGAAGGTATCTGTTGTTGGAAGTGGTGCCGAACTTAAATGGTCTGTAAATGATAAAAAATTATCCTTTACAACACCAAATGAATCGGAGTTGGATGAATTAGCTACTGTGTTTAAAGTAGAATTTGAATAAAATACAGAGGAAGCAAAAATGAATATAATCAGAATTTTAATCAGTACTCTTTTTGTTGCAATAATTATCGATGGCAACAGTGCAAAGGGCCAGGTATTAACCCATTGGAGTTTTGAACATATAAAACACCTCAAAGGTGATTCAGTTTCAACGCCTGTTGTGGGTCAGCCCCTTACAGCAGACAACCGCGATCCGATAGAACCTCAACCCTATGTCTTTGATGAATCGGGTAAAGGAAACTATCTACAGGTACGTGGTGCAAAAGAATCTCCTATTGTTTTCTCCGATGATGTTCCAACACCTCAAGTAGATGGAAAGCCAAATACGCGATCACTTTCTCTTAAAACAGGAGAATACTTTGTTACATATGATCGCCAGTTGGCATATTACGATATGCGCAAAAGCTGGACAATTGAAGCCAGTTTGAAATGTAACCTACTGGGTACTGAGCAGGTGTACCTTTGCAAAGAAGGAGCAGCAGGACAATTGTTTGGCGATGTGTCCATTGGTTTTGACAATATGCAAAAAAAGTACTTTGTGGAACTTTTTTGTGCTGATGGTAAACCACGTCGAATAGTGGCTGGTAAAGAGGTGGAAGCCGGAAAATAGTGATTGCTATATGGTGAAACTCAACCGCAACATGGTGGAATTGGATGGCCCAATAACCAAAGTATCCTTTAGAAATTTTTCAGAGGGAGCATGGCTTTTTAAACGAGGCAACCTTTATTACAATGTTTATGCTGCCGATACGCCGGGTGTTCAACCTGAACAAATGTGCTATTCTACTGCTCCCAAAATTACAGGGCCTTGGTCGTACGGCGGATTTGTAACTGGTCCGGCAAAGCACGGTTATACTATACACCCTGCTGTTGTTGAGTTTAAGGGACAGTGGTATTTCTTTTACAACGATGGTGCATACGAACTGGATGGATCTCCTGGTGGCGATTGTCGACGACAGGTTTGTGTTGAATACCTTTACTTTAATTCCGATTTTATTTATACCGATGGCACCGTTCAGGGACCTTTCACCGGAATTGGCACAGGTACAGGCATTAAAGCAAATGCTATGCCTTTAGTTATGGCTGATTATTATAACCGTACCCTCCAACTTCATGGTGAAGTGAACACCATTAAAAATAAACAACAGGTGAACAACCGATCCCGCCTAAGCGGGAGAGCTCGTGAACACCATTTAAAATAAACAACAGGTGAACAACCGATCCCGCCTAAGCGGGAGAGCTCGTGAACACCATTTAAAATAAACAACAGGTGAACAAAAACCACCAACTTTGATTAAACGAAATAACAAATTAATTACTAATAACTTAAATAAAATATATTCTTGTGAAAAAACAATATTACTTCTTTGTATCTGGAAATAGTCAACTGATTAAAGCAATAGTAGTACTAGGATTGCTTTTCCCTTTTTCAATAATTGCTCAGGAAAAGCTATACCATAATGAATTTCCATTAAGTGATGTAACCCTTTTGGAGAGTCCTTTTAAAGATTCACGTGATCTTAATATAAAGGTTCTTTTGCAATATGATGTTGATCGCTTATTAGCACCTTATCGAAAAGAGGCAGGATTATCAAAAAAAGCAGAATGTTACCCTAATTGGGCTGGATTGGACGGGCACGTTGGAGGTCATTATTTGTCGGCTATGGCGATGAATTATACTGCCACCGGAAACCAGGAGTGTAAAAATCGTATGGAATATATGATTAAAGAACTCAAAGAATGTCAGGAAGCCAACGCAAAAAACAATTCCGAATGGGGTGTTGGTTATGCAGGTGGTTTCCCAAACAGTGCAAAATTATGGTCTGCCTTAAAAAAGGGTGATTTAAGCATTTATAGTTCAGCATGGGCCCCTTTCTATAATTTGCATAAAATATATGCAGGTTTGCGCGATGCATGGTTGTATGCCGATAATAATGAAGCTAAAGATATGTTCCTTAAATTTTGCGACTGGGGTATTGATATTACGGCCGGTTTATCTGACGAACAGATGGAAAGAATGCTAAATATGGAGCATGGCGGAATGAATGAAATGTTTGCTGATGCTTACCAGATAACAAAAGATGAAAAATACCTTACTGCTGCAAAAAGATATTCTCACAAACAATTCCTTGAGCCCTTATCGCGAGGTGTCGATAATCTGGACAACAAACATGCAAATACGCAAATACCAAAATTTATTGGTTTTGATAGAATTGCTGAACTTAGTGGCGATAATAAATATGCTAAAGCTGCGAGCTTTTCATGGGAAACCATAACCGAAAATCGTTCTTTGGCATTTGGAGGAAACAGTCGTAGAGAACATTTTCCTAGCCAAACATCATGCTTCGATTATTTGCTTGTTACCGATGGGCCGGAATCGTGTAATACTTACAATATGCTTAAATTGACCGAAAATTTATTCAGGAATCAGCCAGAAGCAAGGTACATGGATTATTACGAAAGGGCAACATTTAACCACATTCGTTCAACACAACATCCTGAGCATGGTGGTTATGTCTATTTTACTTCTGCCCGTCCTCGTCAACACCGCAAATATTCAGCACCTAATATGGCTATGTGGTGTTGTGTTGGTACAGGCATGGAGAACCATGGTAAATATAACCAGATGATATTTACTCATTCAAACAATGACTTATACTTAAATCTTTTTATTGCTTCACAGCTTAACTGGAAAGAGAAAGGTGTTGAAATCAAGCAGGAAACTAATTTTCCGTTTGAAGAGAGGACCAAACTGACTATTACAAAAGGAGCTGCAGAATTTAGCCTGTTAATCAGGTATCCGGGATGGGTAGATGAAGGGACTCTTAAAATATTGGTAAATGGACAAGAATTTAAACATTCTGCAATGCCATCTTCTTATGTTAGTATCAATAGAAAATGGAAAAAAAGTGACGAGGTTCAAATTTTCTTGCCAATGAAAAATACCATTGAACGAATGACAAACGTGCCTGATTATATAGCTATTATGCACGGCCCGATATTACTTGGAGCTAAAACAGGAACAGAAGATATGGGAAATCTTATTGCAGGTGACGGACGCTTCGATCAGTACACTGGCGGTAGAATGCTGCCAATAGACAAAGCTCCGATTCTGCTATATAACGATATTGAAAACATTGGCGATAAACTGGAACCTGTTGAAGGAAAACCATTGAACTTCAAGTTAAATGTTAAAATGGTTAATCCTATTGAAAACCTTGTTCTTGAACCTTTTTATCAAATTCACGATTCAAGGTACATGATTTATTGGCTTTCATTAACAAACAACAAGTATAAGCAATACCTCGATTCTCTTTCGAAATCTGAAGAAAAAAGACTTGCACTTGAAAGACGTACGGTCGATAAAGTAAATACAGGTGAGCAACAACCGGAAACTGACCATAAGATGCAAAGCGAAAGTTCGCGAACAGATAATAACTTCGATGAGATTTATCGCGAAGCCGGCAGAGGAGGATATTTTAGTTATGATATGATAACAAACTCCGAAAACAACCTAATCCTGTTTGTAAGGTACTGGGGTGCCGAATGGGGAACAAGAAAGTTTGATATATATATTGATGATGAAAAGTTACTAACCGTTGACAATACCGGAAAATGGAATCAGTCTCAATTTCAAAATGTTGAATATCCCATTCCCAACTCCATGGTTGAAGGGAAAGAAAACATCAGGGTTAAATTCCACGCTCTTCCTGGCAGTACTGCCGGTGGTGTTTATTATATTCGGTTGGTAAAAACAACTGATTAAAAACCAAGGCCTAAGTTGAACGGTTGGAGTGTTCGAAGACACGCTTTCAATTGCTGATATAAACCAGATTAAGTGCAATCGTTCAACTTAGGTAAAATGCTTCTCATTCTCTATAGCAATCAATAACTCATCGCCTAAACCTTCTCGTCTTTCCTCATACCATGCAACTCCTTCTATAATATTAAGATGTGCCTCTTTCTTAAAATATACTATGTATTTCATGGAATTTTTTTAACGCTTTTTTTAACTTTGTTCCAACTTACAACATCATTCGGATTGGTTTTATGGGCTTCCAGGCGTTCATCCAATATTTTTTTATGGTCTTCACTAATTCCTGACAATTTTGTATCTACAGCAATACTGTCCCAAACGGTTTGAACGGTAAATGTTCTTTAGTGGCCAACTCTTTTATGCTCCTGTGTACCAACTCGTCGGTACCCCTTTGATGGCAAAGGCCTATAATGGCACTTGCCTGGAAATAAGCTTCCCCGCCTGCTGCATGTAATTTGTCATCGGCCTCTTTACAGTTGCCTATGTTCGTGTAGATGACATTGTCCGGCTTGTCGAAATCCATTATTTACTGTGCTGATCCGTCGCAATTTAGTTTGGTAAATATACACCGCCTATATTTCTTCCATGACTTGAGCTTACTGGCAAATTCAACATATCCCCGTTCTGCCTTGCCTTTTTTGAGTTTATTGAACATTTGGGTTCCCATCTCACCCAACGCATCAACTGTCTTCCCTAGAAATCCTTTTAATGAACCATCCCTTCTTAAACCTCTACCTGCATAGTCAGACTTGTTACCATCACTTCCTACTGTGTATAAATTTCCATCCTCATATAGAATTCTTTCATTTCGGTAGCTTATCCAAATAGAATTTCCATTTATATCGACAAGAGCAATAGGATTATTAGCTGCATATTGGTAAGGAGAGATAGAATAATATTTCTCTGCAAACCTATCTTGCGTAAAAAATCTCTCCAACGTCGCATCATACATCCTCACCCCGTAATCATACCAAACTACTCCCAAAAGGGGTAATTCAGGATTTGTTTCCTGCTTCCGGATTAAACAGCTTATTCAAAGAAC
>CAZBJH010000022.1:0-21678 GCA_964492185.1 uncultured Bacteroidales bacterium
GTTTACCATCCGTATTTCATTTTCCAGGCTGCCATAAATTATGCAATTATGAAACAGCGTATTTTTAAGGTCACCGGTATACTCAACTTCCACATATTTTTGTTTCAGTGAATCAGGTTCATCAATGAATATACGGTTGGTAATAACCACCGACGGGTCGGAATGACCGGCATAATAATCTCCCTGGCCGGAAACCGTGCAATGATAAAAACGGTATTCACCTCCCCGCAGCAATGAAAGCGCAGCCCCGGAACAATAGGCAAAAACCGTATTTCTTGCTTCGATCCTAGCACCGAAGGCATAGATGCCGGCAAACGACATATCCCTGATCACTGAATTGAGAATGGTCAGGTCAGGCATCGAATAATCATCATAAAAACCCACCTGAAGGCCTGCAATGGCGTTTTTGATAACAGCATATTCGATTATATTATCTTTGCTTTCAGGGAAAAACACGATGGTACCCCACTGCCCAGGAATATTTTCATAAAATTTTTCCAGCCTGTCACCCTGAAAAACCACTGGATTATCCATTGTTCCTTTCACCCTCAGCGATCCTAACACCAACATGCTGGATCGTGTACCGTGAAAATATACCTGAACACCCTCTTCAATTGTCAGCACCTCATTCTCGTCCACCGCCACCGAATTATATATCAGGTAGGGCTTATCTGCTGTCCAGGTTTCCGTGCCAACGTATTCCCCGTTTATAAGATGCACATCCTGACCAAAAGCAATAAGCTTAACATCCTGGTAATTACCATTAGTAATGAAGCTTATTGAATCTTTCACTACAAAAGGAATGTTTTTTTCGTTGGGGTCGAGTGTAACCTCTACAAAGATGAATATACTGTCTTTCTCAGGCAACTCGATGTTCTGCAGTTTACTGGCTCTTCGTCCATCGATATTCAACCTGAATTTTGAATCATCACCTCCGGCCAGCTCAATAGATGAAATAACAACCGGTTGAGAATGGGGGTTATAAACCCTGAAACTTTTTGTCGTGGAACCGATGGTGGTAAAAATAGTATCAAAAGTAACAGTGTCAGTTGAAAAATCAATAGCGGCACTACTGCTGGTAATAATATCATCCTTACGGCATTTCCCGAAAAACAGGATCACAGACAGCAGAAAAAAATATATGAACAACTTTTGCATAGGTAAATTCAATAAGCGGTAAAAATAATTAATTTGTAGTAGTTGTTAGTTATTATTTAATAATTCGTCCATCTAACCTGCATTATTCATAAAAATGAATGAGAATTATGTAATATGTTGAAGAACATTAAAATAACAAATTAGAACCGTGAAATTTATTTTTCATTCATTTTTACAAAGCGCGCCAATTTCAGGGCATCTGCTTCGTTGCGAAAGCTTCACGGTAGGTAACTACAGCTTCAGCTTCCGACGCCTTGCATCTGCCCCAAACTTGACGCGTGAATAATACAGGCTAAACTATTAACTTATAAACGTAAGATAACATTTAAAATTATTTTTTAAACCATTAAAGCAGTATTCACGTATATGTGTATATTTTGTATCCAAACAAATCCTGTATATTTTATTATATTTGGTTGTTTAAACATATTATTTCTATAACCTTATCATACGAATGAGAATAGTTCGAGCTGAGATGTCTGATCTTGTTGAGATACTCTATCTGGTAAAGGAGTGTGTTACCGACATGAATGCCCGGGGATTAAAATACTGGAACACATTTTATCCGGGAAGTGAGATCATAATCCGTGACCTGCAAAGCAGGTCGATTTTTCTGATCAAAGACAATGAAGTATGTAAAGGTATGATCACACTGGATAAAGATGCTCCAGGCAATTACAAAAACATGGAGTGGCATTCAGGATCGGAAAAAGTATTATATGTCCATCGCATGGCAGTCCATCCGAAATGGAAAGATGCCGGAATTGTTGAAATGCTGATCGGCCAGGCCGAACAATATGCCAGGGATAATGAATTTACCAGTATAAGGCTCGATACATTCAGTAAAGACAGCTTTTCGTCGGATATGATCACTGCCCATAATTTCAAAAAGGCCGGCGAATTTCTTACCGAATACCAGAAAACTCCTTTCTATTGTTATGAAAAGGAGATCTGATTTTCATCAATTCTATAATGTGATCGGTATCCCCCGGTAAAAATCAAGTATCTTAATGCTGAAATAATACTCGTACTTTGCCTGTAATAACTGTGATTGTGCAGATATAAGATCATTCTTTGCCTGGTTGTAATCCAGTGAATTCACCAGTCCCACATTGAATTTTTGCTCCGCGTACTTAAAGGCTTCTTCATTGGATACAACAGCCTGTTGTGCTGCCCTGAACTTTTCCAATGCAGCCACTGCATCTGCCCTGGCCTGCTGAATTTCCTTGTACAACTGCTGTTTTGATAATTCAAGCTGGAGATCCGCGTCGCTCAGATTGATCTTTGCCTTCTGAATACCTGTATTTACAGCCATCCTGTTGAAAATTGGTATGCTGAGATTTAATCCTACCTGTTTATACTGGTTATCTTTTAGCTGATCTTTAAATACCCATTCATTGTCCGGATGCAAAGGATCACTGATATTTAAAGTATATCTTGTTGTGTAATAAGCACTCAGACTTAATTCAGGAGCCAGCTGCCCCCTGGCCATATCAAGATTTTTCTTAGCAGATAATACACTGTATTGTGCACTTTCAATTTGCGGTAACTGTAAACCTTCCCTGTATATATCGTCTACCGGTGGAATAGCATATTCCCCAACAGCAAGGATCCCGGGTATTTTTATTTCAAATCCTTCGGCAGAATCCAAATCAAGGATCTGGGTAAGGTTCAGATATGAAATATGAAGGCTGTTCTGACTGTTGATCAGGTTTACCTGCTCATTGGCAGCCTGGGCCTGTATCCTCAGCAATTCACCACGGGCAACATTACCTACCTCAACCAGCTTTCGTGTCCTTTCCACCTGCTGGTTTACCACATCAAGCTGTTGTTCGGCAATATTAACTATTTCACGGTCAAACAATATCTGCAGATAAGCCCCGGCAATAGACACTGCAATATCATTTTTCGCCTTTTCCAGTTCAGCCCTGCTTGATAAAAATTCATACTCGTTCAACTGAATGTTATTGTAATTCCGCAGTCCTTTGAAAAGTCCTACAGAACTTCCAATACCCATACTACCCTGCTGCTTTTCACTGGTTTCCCAGCTATATATTTCAGTATTAAGGGAACGTCCTGAACTATATGTATGTTCCGCGCTCCCGTTCAGGTTAGGTAAAAGGTCGAACTTCGCCTGATTATAGTTTTTTTTCGAAATATCGGTCATCAGTTCCTGCCTCTTGATCCGGATATTATTCTTATGCGCGTAATCAATGCATTCTTCTATTGACCATGGATTTTGTGCATATGCCGCAGTACCTGACAGAACAATACTAAAAATCAGATAATAAAGTTGGTTCGGTTTCATTTAACATAAAATTTAATTAAACTTAGCTTTTTCGAATGAATACAAATATATCATTGTTTTTTTCCCCTGCAGGATCGGTAATGTTAAAAAATCTTATAAAAGATATTCCGCGGCTATGAATATGGCGGATTGTTACTTTTAAAGCACCTGTTTTATGTTCTCCGTCACAACATGCCCGTCAAACAACTGAACGATCCGGTGGGCCTTATCGGCATCCGACGGTGAATGGGTTACCATTACAATGGTTGTGCCATCGCCATTCAGTTCGGTAAGCAAATTCATCACCTCCTCCCCGTTTGCAGAATCCAGGTTACCTGTCGGCTCATCGGCAAGAATCAGGCCCGGATTTGCCACCACAGCCCGGGCAATAGCCACACGTTGCTGTTGCCCCCCCGATAATTGTTGTGGAAAATGCTTTTTACGGTGCGTAATTTTCATCCGGTCAAGCACATCTCCCACTTTCTTTTTTCGTTCTGATGAAGAAACCCTGAGATAAAGGAGGGGCAATTCAACATTTTCAAAGACAGTGAGTTCATCAATAAGGTTGAAACTCTGAAAAACAAATCCTATATTTCCTTTGCGCAGATTTGTACGATGACGCTCTTTGAATGAAGATACTTCATTACCCCTGAACCAGTATTTTCCACCTGTTGGATTATCAAGCAACCCGAGAATATTCAGTAAGGTGGATTTGCCGCATCCGGACGGCCCCATAATGGCTACAAATTCACCAGGCTGAACAGCCAGGTTCACCTTGTTTAATGCAGTGGTTTCCACCTCATCAGTGCGAAAAATTTTTACAAGATTTTCTGTTTTTATCATTTTCTTAAAAATTTGAAAATACTAAATAATAAATTAGTTTATTTTAGCTGTATTGTTCACGTGTCAGGTTTGGGATATATGCAATATGCCGGTATCCTGATTGTTGCAGTTTAAAATGATTTACTTCAATATCAGCTTATCCACGTTGCCAAAATTATCATAACCTGATACAATGACCTTTTCTCCTTCATATAGCCCGTCAAGCACTTCATAGTATCTCGGGTTCTGGCGACCGATATGAATTGAACGCTTTTCAGCAACTCCTTCTTTCTCATTGACTACAAATACCCATTGTCCGCCTGTACTTTGATAAAACCCGCCCTTTGCAATTAATATAGCATCTTCGGGCTCACCAAGTTCCAAACGTATACGTGCAGTCTGGCCTATCCGGATCCTTTCGGGAACGGGACTGGTAAATTCCATGTCAACGGCAAATGTCCCGCTTTTCACCTCGGGATACACTTTAGTGATCACCATTTTATGATTCTCTCCCGCAAAGTCAAACTCTCCTTTCAGTCCTCTGTTAATCCGGGCAATATAATGTTCATCAATCTCCACGCGCATTTTATATGAATCGAGGATATTGATAGTGCCGATCCGTGTACCGTAGCCTACCACCTCACCCACCTCGGGATTTAAGACTGCCAGTTCACCGTTAACGGGTGCCCTGACATTCAGGTTATCCAGCCTTTTGCGCACAAGATCCAGGTTATCCTGCATCCGGGCAACCGATTCTTCAGATATTTTCAGCCTTTTTGCGATAAATACCGAGTCCTGATAATATTTCTGTTTTTGGAGTTTAAGCTGCTCTTCCGCAAGTTCCAGTTGTTCTTTTGAATATTCATACTCTTCGTCTGATATATGCTTTTCGGCGTAAAGCTTGTTGTTATAATCAAAAGTCCTTCTGAGCTTCTTTATCTCATACCTTAGCTCAAGGATACGTGACCTCGAGTTGAGTTTTTGATTATCGAGATTTATCCTCGTGGAGTTCAGGTCATTAATAGCCCTTTCCACGCTTGCTTCGTTACTTGATATCTCAAGCAAAAGATTTGTATTGCTCAGTTGGAGGATCACATCCCCTTGTTTTACCAGGTTCCCTTCATCAATGATGATCTCTTCCACTCTCCCGCCCTCCACTGCATCGAGATAGATGGTTTTAATGGGTTCAACCGTACCGTTAACTGAAATATAATCCTGATACTTATCATAGATCACTTCACGGATGGTTATTTTCTCCGAATCCACATTTAATTTTGCACTTTTATCTCCAAACAGGATCTTATAAAAGACAAGCAGGATCAATATCACGGAAACACCAATCCAGATGATCCTCCGTGTATGTTTATACTTATTCTCTATCTTACGATCCATGCCATCCATAACCACAAAATCTTTTTTCTGTCAGGGCTGAAATTTACATTAATTATGCCAAAAATATTATCGCCCTGTTTTACTGCTACTTACAATAAATATAAAAAATATATTCCAAATAATGCTGTACGAATATGTTACAGAAACAGTCCGATATCGAACAAGTGCAATATATTAATTACATTTGTCTTTGCAGAATTAAATGAAGAAATAAACGTTTAACAATTGTATATTTTAGAGGCATGAGTGAAAAAAGTGGGAATATTTTAGTGGTTGATGATAATGAAGATGTGTTGTTCGCTCTGAAATTACTGCTAAAACCACATGCAGAAAAGATTGAAACCATCAGCCGGCCGGCAGAGATCCCGGAATTAATGATGAAGGAATTTTTTGATGTTATATTCCTTGACATGAATTTTACCAAGGATGCGATCAGCGGTCAGGAAGGATTTGACTGGCTTGGCAGGATCCTTGAGATTGATCCCAACGCGGTAGTTATATTCATCACAGCATATGGTGATGCCGAAAAGGCAGTGAAAGCGATCAAATCAGGTGCTACGGATTTTGTGCTAAAACCATGGCAGAATGAAAAAATGCTGGCTACTCTCTCCTCTGCTATCAAACTGAGAAAATCAAGACTGGAGGCTGATGAATTGCGAAGCAGGCAGAAAGAAATAACGGCAATGCTTGACCAGCCTTTTCACGAATTTATTGGGAACTCACCGGAAATGCAGGAGGTTTTCACCACCATAAAAAAAGTGGCGAAGACAGATGCCAATGTGTTGATACTGGGAGAGAACGGTACCGGAAAAGAACTTGTGGCAAGAGCATTGCATCGTAATTCATCGCGCAGTGAAGAAGTATTTATCAGTGTTGACCTCGGATCTATCAGTGAGTCACTTTTTGAAAGCGAACTTTTTGGACATGAAAAAGGTGCCTTTACGGACGCCAAAAAGGAAAAGCCGGGAAGATTTGAAATAGCCTCCAAAGGAACCCTGTTTCTCGACGAGATCGGCAACTTGTCAATGCCCTTGCAAACCAAGCTGTTAACAGCCATAGAACGAAGGGAAATCACCCGTGTTGGTTCAAATAAACCTGTTTCAGTGGATGTTCGGTTAATTTGTGCTACCAATAATGATATTCACACCCTGGTAAATGAAAATAATTTCCGGCAGGACCTGCTGTACAGGATCAATACAGTAGAAATACACCTTCCCCCCCTGCGTGAACGTACAAATGACATCCCGCTTCTGGCCAATCACTTTTTAAAAATTTATTCAAAAAAATACCGGAAACAAATTAAAGCCATATCACCCGCGGCGATAAAAAAGCTTAACCACTACTCATGGCCGGGAAATGTACGGGAATTGCAGCATGCCATTGAAAGGGCCATCATTTTAGGGGAATCATCCATCCTGGAACCTGATGATTTCATTCTTTCTTCCCCGGTGAAGAAAACAAATGAAATGGAGCTGGATACATATAACCTGGATGAAGTTGAAAAAAAGATCATTTCCAAAGTACTTAAACAAAACCAGGGAAATATTACACAGGCTGCACAGGAGCTAGGCCTTACCAGAACATCACTATACCGGAGAATGGATAAATATGGTCTTTAAGAATTTTCGTACAAACATCATTATCAGGGTATTGATACTGGCAGGTTCAATATTCCTGTTTTTTTATTCGTTTCAGACCAATTATTTTATTACACCGATAATTATTGCAATTGTTATATTTTTTGAGATATCGGCTTTGATCCGTTACCTTGACAAGACCAACCGGGAACTTACAAGTTTCCTGGAATCTATACGTTTTGCCGAATTCAGCCGCTCTTTTCAGATACAGGGCATGGGAAGTTCGTTTGATGAACTGAACAGGGCTTTCAATGATGTGATCCGGGACTTTCAGAAAGTACGATCCGAAAAAGAAGAACACTTTCACTATTTGCAAACCATTGTGCAAAATATTGATGTCAGCCTGATAGCCTATAAAAAAGACGGCAACATTGAACTGATAAATAAAGCGGCTAAAAAGCTTTTTCAGTTCAGCGGACTGAAAAACATAAAGATGCTTGATGCTATCAGTCAGGAACTGGTAGATACTCTTTTTGAAATTAAACCCGGGGAAAATAAACTGGTAAAGATCCGCTTTGATGATGATATTTTACAACTGGCATTATATGCAACTACGATCAAGATAAAGGATAATATTATCACCCTGGCAACAATTAAGGATATTCAGAATGTTCTTGAAGAACAGGAAACCGAAGCATGGCAAAAACTGATCAGGGTGCTGACTCATGAGATCATGAATTCCATTACACCTATAGCTTCACTGTCCTCAACGCTTGATCTTATGCTGAAAAGTCTGACAGATAATAAAGATAAGGATGAGAATATATCGATAGAAGCTGTAAACCTGGAGGAAATACAACAGGCACTGCAGACCATTAACCGGCGAAGCACCGGGTTACTTCATTTTGTGAATACCTACAGAAACCTTACCCGTATACCAAAGCCAAATTTCAGGGTTTGTCAGATGAAAGAACTTTTAACCAATATTCAACGGTTGATGGAGAAAGAAATAACCGAAAAAAATATATCACTAACTACTACCGTTGAACCGGAAGATATTACATTTACCGCGGACGAACAACTGATTGAACAGGTGCTGATCAATCTTGTCAGGAATTCGGTATATGCAATTAACAGACGCCGTAAGGGAAAGATCATACTTAAAGGCTTCAGGAACAAACGGGGCCAGGTAACAATACAGGTTGTCGATAACGGGCACGGGATATTAAAAGATGTAATTGATAAAATATTCATACCCTTTTTTACCACTAAATCATCAGGTTCGGGTATTGGCCTGAGCTTATCACGGCAGATCTTACGTTTACACAACGGCACTATCTCTGCACAGTCAGTGCCTGACGAGGAAACTATTTTTACTCTGACATTTTCATAACCGGATAAAACAAATTTAGTTAAATGGAAACGATCGGACTGGGCACAACGGACGACCTGACAGATAATATATCATGAAGGCATTTCGATGCCTAATTGTTTCGAACCGCTTGGGGAGCGGTTCGACCTACTTTTTTACTCCCCTGACGGGTCGTGAGACCGCCTTCGGCTAAGTTCAACAGCAAAAAAAGTAGGCAAAAATGCCGCCGCTGACATGATTTTCCTAAAAAATCAAGCGGTTTTTATGGAACGGTGACCTTTTTGCTAACTTTTCGCGTGGAAGACAAAAAGTTAGTCGAACTGCCTTGCGGGCAGTTCGAAACCCCAGCCCCCGGGAAGGCATATTAAAACAATCCTTTTTAAAATTAGAGCCTCGGTTTAACCGGAAAAACCCTTAAGCTTTTTTCTACCTTCAATATCAATATACAGCGTAAATTGTTGCGAAAAATCAAGAATTCCGGGTATCAGATGCAGTGAAAAGCTCACTTTGGATCTTATCCGGCCTGTTTCTATGGGAATAAGAAAAAAATCCAGCCTCCCGTATTCCTTTGCTTTGTAAAAACCGTCACCAGTCATTACAGTCATGCCTTCATAATATGTACCCCTGTTTGTTTCATTATATGAAGGAGGGCTTAGCGCCCTGAAATAACTCCCGGAAAAACCCAGTCGCCGAAACTGCAGTGCAAGCGCTGAATACCAGCCTTTTTTAAAGCTCAGGTCATATAAGCCCCTTGCACGGTCATATGATAGGGCAATACCTGTGTATGCTTCAGTTTTTTCAAACAGATCAATTTCCGGCCTGATCCCGCCAACTGCCAGAATTCCGCCATTATCACGCAGATGATCATCAGGATTATGTATGGCAGTACCTGCAAAATGATACATCAACAGATCCTGCTGAAGAAAGAAAATATCAATATTCTGCCTTGCCGACACACGGACCATAAATGTCTCCCGCTTTGTATCCGACTGCCTGCTTGTCCAGTCAAGCCATCCGTGCAAATATCCCCACTCCCTGTCAAACCCCAGGTAGAGGCCCTCAATATTCGGCCGGTAGTAATTTATCGTATCGTTCAGCAGCATCCGGGGTGTCTTTGCAATATCCCGCCGGGGAAATGCACCTATACTTAATGCAGCGAAATCACCTTTATGCTGAAAATACATGGTTATATCAGGATATAATAACTCTCCCCTGCTGCCAAATTCATATAAGAAATCCAATCCGAATAAAAACCGGTTATTATCATCTGCCAGAAAACCTGTTTCAGCTGATATCCTTGATCCGAACATGGTTCGCGGGGCAACATAATCATTAAAATATTCCCGGTTATCGAAGAAGCCGTTAAAAGACGATCTCCATAACCAACTTTGTGCATTTACCGGTATTACCAATAAAACCAGAAATATTGTTGCGAAAAAAAAATTACGAACTGATAACATTGAAGATGCTTTTTTTACGCAATATTAGTTAATTTGCAGATCAAAAGGAAAAAAGTTCTTCCTTGTGCTTCAGTTGTAAGACAAAAATCTGCATCTGAATTATTTGCCTGATTGTAATGATATATCTTTAAGCAGGGAAACTGACAATAATAATGAAAAATATCTTAAGCAAATTAGACAATACTCCCCATAGTTCCAAAATCATTTATTTTTATCTTCTATTATGGTTGATCATAAACTTACTACAGGCAGGATTAACACCTTTGCATTCCGATGAAGCATACTACTGGATGTATTCCAAAAATCCGGATTGGGGATTTTTCGATCATCCGCCCTGCATTGCACTATTGATCAGGGCTGGTTACGGTATTATCCCCAATGAGCTGGGTGTACGCCTTTTCCCTGCTCTTATGGGCACGCTGACACTCTGGCTTATTTACACATTAATCGAAACGGAAAATAAAAAGTTATCGCTTTTTATAATGCTTACTTCCTCCGTTATCCTGTTACAAACACATGTTTGCGGCTTTCTGGCATTACCGGATATTCCCGTTGTGTTTTTCAGTGCATTATTCCTGTTACTATATCGTAACTACCTGGTGGAAGATAAAGCAAAATGGTGGATACTGCTGGGCATTACAGGGGCATTGATGTTATACAGCAAATATCATGCTGTTCTTGTTTTTATATTTATCCTGCTCTCGGATATTAAAATTACGCGCCGCAGAAGCTTCTGGTATATTGTTACTATTATCGTTGTAGCTGTCATCCCGCATTTGTTATGGCAAATAAACAAGGATTTCCCGACTTTTACCTATCATCTTTTTTCCCGTTCACGGCCATATAAATTTGACTACACGGTTAATTATTTCTACAGCCAGGTACTTATCGCGGGACCGCTTGTTGGAGTCATTATTCTTTACCATAGCTTTAAATTCAGGACCTCCGGCCGGTTTGAGCGATCCATGAAATTTATACTTGTAGGATTTTTGTTGTTTTTCTTTTTTTCAAGCTTCAGGGGACGCGTTGAGGCTCACTGGACAGCCATAGCATATATCCCTATGCTGGTATTGGCTTATAAGGGTATCCTGACGGCTAAAAAAGCGAATAAATGGATAAACTTTCTTTTTCTTCCGGGTATTATTCTGTTTTTGATCATTCGTATACATTTAGTTTTTCCCATTATTCCTGATAAATGGGTTCATATTAATGAGTTTAAGGACTGGCGATCATGGGCGGATGATATAAAACAATTTGCCGGAGATAAAAAGGTTGTATTCTACAATTCTTTCCAGGACCCTTCAAGATATTCATTTTATGCCGGTGAAAATGCATATGTAATTAACAATATCTACTACCGGCAAAACCAGTATGATATATGGCAATATGAAGACTCCGTAAGGGGGGAGGATATCCTGTTCATTAGGGCACGCGGAGCAAAAGACACACTTCATACAAGTATCGGGCTTGACTACCCCTATAAGTTCATAGATAATTTTTTTTCATATAACAAGATAAAAATCAGCCCTTTGCATAAGCAATATTCATTCCCCTCCAATGCCCTGGTAAGAATTCCTGTACTGATCTCAAACCAGTATAATATTCATGTTGATTTTAATGAAATGGCCGGGGCACCTGCCTTCACAACATATTCTTTAATTCACAGGGGGGAATTTTTACATACCCGTAAATTTTCAGCACAGGATATCCTGCATTCCCTGGATCCGGGTGAACATATAATGGAAACGCTCAAAATAATGACACCTGAAAAACCCGGTAAATACGAACTCATGATATCAATAGGAACAAAACATCTTTATCCCGCCTTTAACAGCAGGATCATTCAATTGTCCATCCACTGATTTTTTTCATACAGAGGTTACTTTTTCCTGCTTTTACATATTAACAAATATAGATTTGCAGCTTGCATCAGGAAAAAACCCAATGTTGATTATTTATGAGTATGAATTTTTCAAAAACCTTACCCGATTGGTCGAACCTGCATTTTCTCATTGCTGATGATGACTATTACAGCTGTTTTTACCTTGAAAAACTCATCACCAGGACCGGTGGAAAAACCATCTGTACTACAAATGGCGTTGAAGCCGTAACGGCATGCCTGAAAAATCCCTCTGTTTCGGTTGTGCTCATAGATCTGATCATGCCGGTGCTTGACGGGTATGAAACCCTGAGGTTAATCAGAAAATACAAGCCGGAAACAATTTTAATCGCGCAAACAGCTTTTGGTTTCAGATCAGAAGAACAAAAGTGTAATAAAGCCGGGTTCGACGGTTATCTTTCAAAACCTATTTTGCCCGGCAGTTTTTATAAAACCATTTCAAAAACGATAATGAATAAAAGCAATCATCTACGAATAATTCAAAGATAATCTATAAGCTTTTCAAGCTTATTGGCACGTGAACCTTTGATTAATACGGATGCATTTTTTATTTTATGGTCCTTCAGCCATTCAATAAGATCATCAACCCTGCTGAAATAATAATCATCTCCTGTTTTGAACGGATAAAAACATTCTCCAACAAAAAATACCATCACATCGGGCGTTTTTCGCAAAAAACCGACAAGCTTTTTGTGTTCCTCATTGCTGTATTTACCCAGCTCGCGCATTTCTCCGATAATAAGGATTTTTTCATCCTTATCTTTCTGTGATAAAAAACTGGTCAGTGCCGCGTACATGCTTGTGGGATTGGCATTATAGGCATCAAGGATCACACGGTTGCCGGTTGTGTTTATCACCTGCGAGCGATTATCCGCGGGAATATAACTTTCAACTGCCCTTTTGACCTGTTTCAAAGGAATATTTAAAAATATCCCGATAGAAATTGCAGCTAAAACATTCTCAAGATTATAATCACCTGAAAGCCTGGTAACAAACTCTGTTTTGTCTCTCCTGCCTCCCTTTTTAATTACCAGATTGAACTTTAAAAAAGGAGAAGCCGACAGCAGCTCACCATAGAGATCCAGGGAAGTACCTGTACCATATGGTACTGCTTTAATACCCCGCGGTAATATATTTTTCAACAGGTCATTATTATTATTATAAAAAATAATTTTCCCCGGGGAAGACAAATATTCATACATTTCCCCTTTTGATCTTGCCACACCCCCGATATCACCGAATCCTTCAAGATGAGCTTTCCCGATATTGGTGATCAAACCCATATCAGGTTCGGCAATATTGCACAATTCACGTATCTCGCCGGGATGGTTAGCCCCCATTTCAATAACTGCATACCGCGTTTCTTCCTGCATTGACAATAAGGTTAAGGGTACACCTATATGATTATTAAGGTTACCTTTTGTCGCTATCGTTATGAATTTTTCCGATAACACGTTTTTTATCAGTTCTTTGGTTGTAGTTTTGCCATTCGAGCCTGTAATTGCAATGATTATGGCTTTTAACTGATGCCTGTGATAATTGGCAAGATTCTGCAGGGTTTTCAAAACATCTTCAACCAGGATAAGCTTTTCGCCGGAAGCATACTGTTTCTCATCAACAATGGCATAAGACGCACCTTTGTCAATTGCTTCGTGTGCATACATGTTCCCGTTAAAGTTTGAACCCTTTAACGCGAAAAAAACAGAACCCTTTTTTACAGAACGTGAGTCTGTAGAAATCTCCGGATGGCTACGGTATAGTTGATATAACTTCTCAATTTTCAAATTGGCAATAATTGTAAGTTATTATTCAGTTAACTAAAAAAACCTCATTAAATATAATGAGGTTTTCTTAATTAGTGTCTGTCCATAAAGTCCCATTTGCTGCGTTACGCTTGTCCGAAAATTGCTCATTTACGACTAGTAAACTCCGCATTTTCGGACTGCGCAAGCCTTGCAAATGGAACTTTCTGAACAGACACATGTCCGGTTAAACATTTTGACTACTTTATTGACAGACTCTAATTTAATATATTTTATTTGCCACCCGGACTGCCCACGCGGATCATAGCACACCGGAATCCCAGGTCATCCCTGCTGGCTTCTTCATCAAGATACCTTCTTGTGCCGGGACTCATCCAATAAGCCCTGTCTCTCCATGAACCTCCTTTATAAACCCTCACATGATCCGATATCAGCGAGGATTCATCACCAGGCTCCTGTGAATACATGCGTTGCGAACCACGTTCCTGATCAGCCGCATCTGCAGACCAATCACTTACATCAGCCACACTTGATTCGTAATCACCGTCACGGTAGTTTCTGTAATCTGCTTTTCTGTAATTAAACCTGTCCATGGCTTCTTCATCCGTTATCTCACGATAGCGTAACCTTCCGAGACTGTCTTTCTCGGCAACATTTCCTTCTTCATCGCGTACAAGAGTTTGAAATACATTGCCACGGAAAGGATTGAATTCATTAAAATCCTGGAATGTAAGCGGCCTGTATACATCCTGAACCCATTCGTTAACATTCCCGGCCATACAATATAAACCGTAATCGTTTGGCCAGTATGAATCAACAGGTGCAGGCACAGTTGCATTATCATTAAGATCACCGGCAACACCCATAAGGTCACCCCGGCCACGAACAAAGTTGGCTCTCATTTCACCACGTACTTTTTTAGCATCATGCCTTACATTATGACCATCCCATGGATATACCCTGCGTTCGTATATACGTTCTTCGTATGAATTACCGATAAGCGCCAGTGCCGCGTATTCCCATTCGGCTTCGGTAGGAAGGCGGTATCTCGGAAGCAGCAATCCGTCTTCCAGGCGGACCCTTCTTGTTTCAGAGTTAGGATCAAGAGAAGGAAGGTTTTGATCTACTACGCCTTCGTACTGGCCTGCAATATAAGCCTCGGTATTGAAGTTTTCTTCACCGATCTGATTCGGATCGGGTAATAAAATCCCTTCGCGTATTAATATTCTTTCATTTACACGGTCGGTTCTCCATGTACAATAATCCGTTGCCTGTAACCAGTTTACACCAACAACAGGGTAATCATTATATGAAGGATGCCTGAAATAATACTGCACATATGGCTCGTTATATGACATCGGTCTTCGCCATACGAGAGTGTCAGGCAAGGCCTTCCTGTGTACTTCAGGATAATCAACAAACACTCTTGATATCCAGTAAAGATATTCCCTGTAATCAACGTTTCTAATCTCAGTTTCATCCATGTAGAACGAACTTACCGTAACCCTTCTCGGTATATTATTCCAATCGTACAGTAAATCCTGTTCAACACGCCCCATGACAAAGGTACCTCCTTCAATCATCACCAAACCGGGACCTGTTTCCTGATCATAACCGAACTTGACTTCAAATCCGCCATTATCCGGATCATTGTATTCCCAGCCGGTGGTTGTTGATGAATTACGTCCTCCCCCGCCACATGAGGTTATAAAAAGAGCTAAAACGAACAGCAGAAAAATTGCTGAGATTTTTAATTTCATGACTCTATGATTTTTATTTTCAAATATAAAATAATAATTCGTTGTTCTGATGATATGGTTTAGAAAAAAAACTAAATATCGGGGCATTTTATTGCCCCGCGTTTCTTTCTTTTGCTTTTATACTGAAATTCGATCAAAAATGTTACTTCATGAGCCCCCATCTTTGATAAAAAAAAATGATTGCCCGACAAATTTACATCATAACTGTACACGAAACTATAATTTGACAGTGATATTCCCAGTAAAAAAATTGCCGCATCAAAATGAAAACCAAGATCCTGCCGGAGCCATACACCCATTATCAATGGCTCATAATGGACGGTCGTGCCATAATTTAACTGTTGATAACTTTGTTGCTGATGATAATGAATTCCGGGCATCAGAAAAATTGATTTTCTTCTGTAATGTGTATTAACATCTATTATTGCATGTGCATGCAGGGAATATCTTCTTTGTAACCTGTTTTCAATAACTGACTGGTCGCTGATCACAGGCTGCAACAGATGATGAACAGCAAAACCGGCCGTATACTTCTCATCAAACTCTCCGAGAAAACCAATTGAAAAATCAGGATAATGTGTTGTATAACCCGGCACTGATTCTCCGTTTGTGCCCATTCCCATGCCATACAGCAGATCCGACTCGAACTCAAAACCATCTGCTGACAGGTTCCTGAATGACAAGGACGCCTGAATGCCTGCACCTATCCTTGTACGCCGGTCAAGATTGATATAATACCCGTATATACCATTGACCGAAGTAGTGGATAATACACCCTGCTGTATTGCATCATTAGTAACGTGCAATCCCAGTCCCCCGTGTAAAAAACTCACAGGTTGAGCGTAGGAAGCAGAATAAGTAACATAAGTTGCCGACAGTCCCGGCCATTGGTTCCTGTAAGTCATGGTAACTTCCGCATTATCCAGCATGCTGGCAGTGGCCGGATTTATGTAAACCTGATTATCAAGATAATTGGAGAAAATAAAATCCCGCGCAAAAAGGTTATCACCTGCAGCACCAACCAAAACACCCATTATTATATACCTTAATTTCACCAAAAGCCAATTATTAGTGTCTGTCCATAAAGTCCCATTTGCCGTGTTACGCTTGTCCGAAAATTGCTCATTTACGACTAGTAAACTCCGCGTTTTCGGACCGCGCGAGCCTTGCAAATGGAACCTTCTGAACAGACACATGTACGGTTAAACATTTTGACTACTTTATAGACAGGCTCTAATTAGTGTCATATTTGATACGGATTAATTTGTTAAAACAATGCTAATACCTTCTGTAATACAAAATCACATAAAATAATATGACTATTTTTACGTTTTTGTAAATATATAAAATTGTACGGTCACAAAATTATCAAACTGCATTCACTTATGTACCGAATACCGGTTATCTTTCTTCTTGCTGTTGGTTTCAATCTTTCTGCCCAAAATGTTCAGCGTAATATAAGATGGACATCCAACATTTACCATAATGATCAGATAAACGAAGAAAATGATGAACCTATTGTGACAGAATGCCTGCATTTTGAAGGTGCGGAATATCCTGGCGCAGATAACAGGTTGCCATGGTATTATGAATTGATCGATGCAAAAGACGCCGGGACAAATATTGGAATTGTTCTGGAAAATAAAAAATTTGAGGTGGTACCGGAACAACAGTTGTCCAATATCAAAAACCTGACCGGTTTGCCAAACAATATCCAACCCTTGGTGAATACCGCTATAAGCAGAAAACAAAAAAAGATACAGCTTAGCTTTATCCCCTTACGCTATAATGATTCAACAAACCGGGTGGAACGTCTGACCGGATTTACTGTCCGGCAGTTCAGCACAAAATCCACCTCCGGCGGATTAACCCCGAAATCCCTCACCCGATCCTATGCAAACAATTCCGTTCTGGCCACCGGCAAATGGTATAAAATAAGAATTGCTGAAACAGGTATCTATAAGATCACGTATGATAAGCTGGTTGAACTGGGTTTTAGCAATCCGCAAAATATCCGTGTTTACGGAAACGGGGGCCGGCAATTGCCATATATGAATAATGTGCCACGGCCGGACGATCTGCTAAATAATCCCGTATATATTCACAAAGGCGGCGACGACACATTCAATAGCGGTGATTATATTTTATTTTACGGGCAGGGACCGGTTACCTGGGAATATGATACAATTTCGGGGATGTACCTTCATAACAAACACTTATACTCCGAATATTCTTACTATTTTCTTACAACAGACCGGGGTGCGCCGGCAGAAGCCGGCACTCAGGCTGTTCCCGGGGAAGCTCCCGGGCTGACTATTAATACTTTTGATGGTTACGATTATCATGAAGAAAACCTTTATAATCTTATTAAATCCGGAAGACGGTGGTTCGGTGAAAAAATCGGATCCTCGTCGGGATTTTCAACCTCTTTTACTTTTCCCGGTATCATCACTTCCTCCCCTGTAAAAATTAAAATTGAAGTGGCCAGCCAATCAGGTTCTGTCTGCCGTTTTACAGTGAATGTAAATAATCAGCATACCGGCACAATTAGTGTATCAGGGGTGTCTAACAAGTATGAATTTGCAAAAACCGGAAGCCTGTTAACCGGATTCAGTTCAAATTCTGAAAACATCAGCCTTAACATTAAGTATGACGGCATATCGACAAATGACAAGGGATGGCTCGATTATATCGATATCAACGCGAAACAATCACTGCGTTACAATAATACACCTCTTTTTTTCAGAAGTACAGAGGCATATGATAATGCAGATGTTGTGAAGTATGAGATCTCAAATGCTAAAGACGGACTTATAGTGTGGGATGTCACGGATCCCGACAAGCTGAAAAAAATGAACACAAGCATTTCAGGTTCGGTGATCAGTTTTGTTGGCCGTGCTGATAAAATCAGGGAATATGTTATTTTTGACAGATCAGGGCAGTTCCCCTCGCCGGATACTGATGAGGAAAAAAGCGATATAGGATCTATTGAAAACCAGGATCTTCATGCTGTAAACCCCCACGAAATGATTATTGTAAGCCATGAAAATTTTATTGACCAGGCCGGTCAGCTTGCTGATTTTCATCATGAAAAAGACAATATGAGTGTATATGTGGTAACACCCGAAAAGATCTATAACGAATTTTCATCAGGCAAACCCGATGTAAGTGCCATACGTGACTTTTTGAAAATGGTCTATGACCATTCCACCGGTGGTAAAAATGATTTAAAGTACCTCTTATTGTTTGGTGACGGATCCTTTGATAATATGTCAAACGACCCCGCTAATACCAATTACATTCTTACCTACCAGTCAGAAAACTCGCTGTCAGAAACAGGTTCTTATGTCAGTGATGATTTTTTCGGGTTACTGGATGATAATGAGGGTGAAGCCACCGGCCTGCTGGATATAGGTATCGGACGTTTGCCTGCTTCATCTGACGGTGAAGATGAAACCGAAGTTCAGGCGCTGGTTGATAAGATCATAAGGTACAATACAAGCGACAACATGACAGACTGGCGAAACCTTTTATGTTTCATGGGTGATGACGGTGAATTTGGTGACGGAAGTACTTATATGAATCATGCGAGCCTACTGGGCGATTATGCAGAACAAAATTATCCCGGGTTTACAGTTGACAAGATCCTCCTTGATGCATACAAGCAGGAAATAACTTCAACAGGACCGGGCTATCCTGATGTAAAAAAAGCAATAACAGGTAATCTGAATCGCGGCATGTTGATATTTAATTACCTCGGCCATGGCAGTGAAAACGGTTTAACACTCGAACAGGTCATTACCCGGTACGATATTCCTGCATGGAAAAATGAACAGCTTCCCCTGTTTATCACTGCAACCTGCGAATTCAGCCGTTTTGACGATGTCGATATTAATGAAGAAACCGGTAAGTTAAAATCAAAACCATCTGCAGGTGAACTTGTACTGCTAAACCCGGATGGAGGTGGAATTGCCCTTTTAACTACGACACGCCTGGCCTTTGGAGGTGACAATTTTATACTGAATAAAAACTTTTTTAAATATGTTTTTAAGAGAGACGGTGATAATAAAAAGTACAGGCTGGGTGATCTGATGCGACTGACAAAAAACAATACTTACGGTAACAATAAACTGAATTTCACGCTGCTGGGCGATCCGGCGCTTGAGCTGGCATGGCCCGAATATAATGTTATTACGGACTCAATTAACGGGGCGAGCGTTAATGATGATATTGACACACTGAAAGCCTTCAGCTATATAAATGTTTCCGGGCATGTTACTGATCATGACAATGTGCTGATGAACGATTTTCACGGCACCATCTATCCCTCGGTTTTCGATAAAGCGGTAACAAGTCTTACCCGGGGGAATGACGGAATCGATCCGTACGAGTTCAGTGAACAAACAAACATTATATATAAAGGTAAGGCAACCGTCGAAAACGGCAGATTTAACTTTTCCTTTATAATTCCTAAAGATATTCAATATCACTTCGGCAAGGGAAAAATCACATATTATGCCGAAAATTCAGTTATTGATGCACAGGGTTATTTCAGGGATTTTCATATCGGGGGTACATCCGATGACGTCATTCCCGATTATTTGGGGCCTGACCTTAATGTGTATATAAATGATACGAATTTCCGGCCGGGAGGTATTACCGGTAAAGATCCCGCCGTATATGCCGAAATATATGATGAAAGCGGAATTAATCGTGTAGGAAACGGTATCGGCCATGATGTGGTAGGTGTTCTTGACAATGATCTGGCAAATCCTTTTATAATGAATGATTATTATGAGGCTGAAAAGGACAATTTCAGAAAGGGAACCCTGTATTACCGGTTAAGTAACCTGGAAGAAGGTAAACATACGCTTACTGTTAAGGTATGGGACAGTTACAACAATTCCTCCAGCAAAACCATAGAATTTGAGGTTGTAAATTCCAATGAATTCGTTATCAGGAATGTATTTAATTATCCCAATCCCGTAAAAGATCATACTACTTTTCAATTTGAACATAACAGGTCCGGAACCGGCCATGAGATAACAATTGATATATTCGACCTTTCCGGTAAACTTGTCAGATCCATACGGCAGGAAGTCGATTCCCGGGGTTACCGCTCGGAAGACATGACCTGGGATGCCCGGTCCGGATACGGAAGTCCGGTAGCAGAAGGCATTTATATCTATCGTGTCAGGGTAAAAACATCTGATAATCAAATAGCTGAAGAATATAATAAACTACTTATACTAAAATAAACAATTTCTCGTATTTATAATAATTATTTTATCTTTGCTCCACAAAAATAAATAAACATGCGATTGGATAACAGACTTATTTTCATTACCATTTCATTGTTTTGCGCGATTCAGATCACTAGCGCCCAAATAAATGTTGATGATCTGGCAGGGGCAGACCCCGATGCATTGAACCCCATTCAAACAACATTGCCTTTTCTCACTATAGCTCCTGATTCAAGAGCCGGAGCCATGGGGGATATTGGTGCAGCCACTGCACCGGATATCAATTCTCAACATTGGAATGCAGCCAAATATGCATTTGCCCCCGGTGAGGGTGGTATAGCATTATCATATACTCCCTGGCTCAAGAACCTGGTAACTGATATTAACCTGGCCTACCTGGCCGGATTCTACCGAATTGATACCAGGCAGGTATTAAGCGGTTCACTGCGTTATTTCAGTCTGGGTGATATTGTTTTCAGAAATGAATTCGGTGATTACCAGGGTCAGCGTACACCCAATGAATTTGCAATCGATGCAGGTTACTCAAGATTGTTTTCCGATAATTTTTCCGGTGCACTGACTTTCCGCTTTATCCGAAGTGATATAACCGGTGGAGGTGTAACTTCAAACACAACCTATAATGCCGGAATTTCTTTTGCTGCCGACATTAGCGCGTATTACCAGAAAGCCATTGAAATTGACAATAAAGACTCGGAAATGGCTTTTGGTTTAAACATATCCAATATGGGAAACAAGATTTCCTATACTGAAGACCAGGATAAACAGTTCATTCCAATTAATTTCCGTTTGGGTGGCCGCCTGAGTATTGACCTGGATGAATACAATTCCATGATATTTGCTGCCGATATCAATAAATTTCTTGTACCAACAGGATATAATCCTGACGTTTCAGTACCTTTGGGAATAGTTCGTTCATTTTATGA
>CAZBJH010000022.1:21778-33536 GCA_964492185.1 uncultured Bacteroidales bacterium
CAGGATATAATCCTGACGTTTCAGTACCTTTGGGAATAGTTCGTTCATTTTATGATGCCCCCGCGGGTTTTAAGGAAGAGCTCCATGAGATAATGTTTTCCATAGGGGTTGAATATCTTTATCAAAAACAGTTTGCCGTTCGTGCCGGGTATTTCAATGAACATCAGACCAAGGGAAACAGAAAATATTTTACAGCCGGTATTGGCTTAAGGCTTAATGTTTTTTCACTCGATTTTGCCTATCTTATCCCCACATCGGGAAGACAAAATCCCCTTGCCAACACCATGCGGTTCACTCTTGGCTTTTCATTTGACAACTTCAGTGATTTCAGGTAAACCATGAACATCCGTGTAGGATTCGGTTTTGATGTTCACCGGCTGGAATCCGGACGCAAATTAGTTCTGGGCGGCATTATTATCCCGCATGATAAGGGATGTATCGCGCATTCCGACGGGGATGTTCTGATCCATGCAATATGTGATGCCCTGCTCGGTGCAGCCGGAATGCGTGATATAGGCGTTCACTTTCCCGATAATGCAGAAGCTTATAAGAACATTGACAGTAAGATCCTGCTTGCAAAAACCATTGATCTTACAGCCTCAGAGGGCTTTTATACCGGTAACATTGATTGTACGGTATGCCTTGAGAGACCAAAAATAAAGGATCATATACCTGAGATGCAAAATATACTTGCCAAAACCATGGGTATTGAACCTTCCCAGATCTCCATTAAAGCTACAACAACAGAAAAACTGGGGTTCACAGGCCGTGAAGAAGGTATTGCTGCCTACGCGGTGGCTCTTATGCATAAATAGTGTCTGTCCATAATGTCCGATATCTGCGTTGTTACCAACTTAATTGACAAGGTCTGTTGAAAAAGTTTTCATGGGTTCTTTCCCAAAAACCGGAATAGATTCAATAAATTTGAAATATAAACCGGTATTTATGGAAAAAAAACAAAATAAACATGCGTTTTTATTTAAAAATCTTCTGCGTGGTTTTATATGGCTGTTAATTATTATCGGTGTATTTATTTTTTTTAAGACCAGCGTTCATATTGATTATGACAGAATACTGGCACCAGTTTATAATTACCCGGAGTGGGTCATCGTAGTCTTTTTTCTTTCTGAAATAATGATCGGACTGATACCTCCGGAATTATTTATGATCTGGGCATTACAAAATGAATCGGCACGTGAATATATTATTATCATTCTTATCCTTTCCGTTTTATCATATAGTGCGGGGATAATAGGCTTTTTGTTTGGAAGATATTTAAACAAGACACGTTTATATCGTTTTTTAAGCAGAAAATTTCTTCACAGGTCAGAACAGAAACTAAAGCAGTACGGTATCTATATCATCCTTGTTGCATCACTTACCCCCCTTCCCTATTCGGGAATAAGCATGCTTATAGGAGCTATCAAATACCCCGGACGAAAGTTTATGCTATATTCCACAGCCCGGTTTTTGCGGTTTGGATTATACGCTTATTTAATCTGGCAGGCCAATATGGTTAGTTAAAGCTCTCATATAAAATATGATTGTTTTATAAAATATTGCCATTTAAAGGGCTAATTGTTTCGAGCCGCTCCCCATGCGGTTCGACCTACTTTTTTACCCCCCTGACGGGTCGTGAGATCGCCTTCGGCTAAGTTCAACAGCAAAAAAAGTAGGCAAAAATGCCGCCGCTGACATGATTTTCCTAAAAAATCAAGGTGCTCACCTAAAAATCGAGAACTCCTAACGTCGGACAGCTCGATTTTTTTAACGGTGATCACCTTGATTTTTTTTAACGGAAAATCCTGAAGGCGGGGTCCCGTTCTATTGTTGCTTGATCTGGAAAGGATGCTACCGTAAGAAACTTACATTACTTTATGAAAACCTTTGCTATGGCAAAAGGAACACACATCTCATCCGGATTTATAACCGACCGGGGTGAGCTCAGCGAAGCTAATCCGGATGTTTCTTTACCCCAATTCAGGCAGATGGAGCCGTTGTTTCGTAAAACCCACTTTCTTTAAAACAAGCAAATAGTTTTGCAGTAGCGTGGGCCGTCTCAGAAAAATCGCGTAAGATTTCAAGGAAGGTTTTCGTCGCGGGGGCCCTGGAGGAACCCTGTCCGAGCGACGACGAAGGAGGAGTGAGTTTGGGTTCCGCGGGGAGAAAACCTTCCGTAGTAAATCAAGCGATTTTTATGGAACGGTGACTTTTTTTGCCTTCTTTTTTGTGTAGAAGACAACTTAGCGAAGCGATCTCATGACCGAAGGGAGTAAAAAAGAAGGTCGAACTGCCTTGCAGGCAGTTCGAAACCGCAGCCCGCGGGAAGAAATTATTCCATTCAATAGCCTAAGTTGCTATGAATGAAAAACAAGAAGAGGCAAATTAGTATGATAAAATAATTTTTTGGTGATATCGGGTTTAAAAAGCCTGTTTATCAGATTCCTTTTACGCGTGGTAATCGAAACAATATGTATATTATTTTGAAGTACATAATCCTCAATATCTTTTAACAAATCCTTATTGCTAACAAAACCAATTTCAACCTTAAGCTCTCCGTAAGCTTTCTTAAAATATTCCCTCAGACCTTCCATTTTAATAACATCCCAATTCTCCCTTTTATCAGCAATATGAATAAGAAAAACCTTCAATTTCATTGGTTTGGTAAACTTCATCAGCTTTCTGATAGAGATAAAGTCACTTTCATCAAAGCTGGTCACATACAAAATGTTATTCACATTTTCTCCGCCAATAAACTCATAATGCTCAGGTATAGCAAGTACCGGGAACTTTAACTTATTTATTATCACCTCAGTAACGCTTCCAAGAATGGAATTTGCCCGTTTATCCTTTCCCCGTGTACCCATGATCACCAGGTCAGGCACGAACTCCTGGCAGTGATTCAGAATAGCTTCCTCTGCCATACCCGGAATAAGGCTGTAACTTATTTTGTTAATATCATATTTGCATGATTTACAATAGGGTTTCAGCTCATTAATCAATTTTTGGACGGATTCCTTTTCGCTGGTTTCCAAATTCTTAATAACGTCTGAACGTAACTGGATCTGTGTTTGGTTGTTTCCCGTAAGGCTGATCAGATCAAATGCAGGTGAATAGTAGGCATGAAGCAGCTCTATTTTTGCATCTGTAGTGCAGGCAATCTTAATGGCATATCGCAGGGCCAGCATTGAATATTCCGAATAATCAACCGGTACAAGGATCTTTTCAATGATTTCACTACTCATAGTGGTAGTTTTAATAATGTTAAGAAAATATAATGATCCCGTCTCAAGATACAAAAAATGCGGATAATATTCAAATATTCATTTTAGGAGTTGTATCCGGCAGTACCTGAATAACAACTATCCGGATAAAAATAATCATTCTATTGTTTTGTATATATAGCTGTATAGGAATCAAGTATCCCGTCACCAATATCAACAGAATAGTTCCAGTCTATCGTTTTATAATTTGATGATATTTCTCCCGATCCGTTGATACGGATATCACCTTTCAGCATCTGGTCAGGGATGGTGAGTTGCTGGCCGTTCATGGTGACCGAAGCAGTAACCTCAAAGCCGAGATTAACAATGTTATCAATATTAATTTTAGTACTGTCAAAATCATCAAGCCATATATATACAGGATATGCCTCCATGGTTGATTTGAATGCTGCAGCATCCTCATCACAAAGCCATTGTCCTTCTATTTTTGTTCTGGTATCAGCAGGATCAAAATCATCTTCCAGTAATTCGCATGAACCAAGGAAAAATATGAATGCTGTGATGATCTGAAAAACGACTGTAAATCTTTTCATGGTTTTTAGCTATATAGTGTCTGTCCATAAAGTCCCATTTGCCGCGTTACGCTTGTCCGAAACATGAATTTATTATATTTATCTTTATATGATAAATATTGTTTAAGAAATTTATTTTTATATCATCATATCTAAAATTATACCAAAACTATTATATACAGATAAAATAATTATTTATGTATACTATATATTGCAGTATTATGTTACCCAACACACATGATTAGTTAATTAATATCTGTCCATAAAGTCCCATTTGCCGCGTTACGCTTGTCCGAAAATTACTCATTTACGACTAGTAAACTCCGCATTTTCGGACTGCGCGAGCCTTGCAAATGGAACTTTCTGAACAGACACATGTATGGTTAAACATTTTGACTACTTTATAGTCAACCACTAATTATTTTGCCGACTATTTTGACTGACACTAAGTATACCAAAGTTCAGTAATAATTGTAATTTTGCATGTAACCAATAAAATTAAATAATATGAAGAGAAGCTGGATCATTATTATTGTAGTTGTAGCTTTAATTCTTATGGTATTTTCCTGTTCCAGAAAGAATTATAACAACATGGTAATTCTGCGGGAAAATGTTACAGAACAATGGGCCAATGTTGAAAATGCTTATCAACGCCGGGCCGATCTTATACCTAACCTGGTAAACACAGTAAAAGCCTATGCTGATTTTGAGCAGGAAACCCTGACCCAGGTTATTGAAGCCCGTGCAAAGGCTACATCCGTGAATGTCAATCCCAATAGCCTTACAGACCAGAGCCTGGAACAGTTCCAGGAATCACAGGCAGCTCTTGGAAGTGCCCTGTCAAGATTAATGGTTGTAGTTGAACGCTACCCCGAACTGAAAGCAAATGAGAATTTTCGTGACCTGCAGGCACAGCTGGAAGGAACCGAAAACCGTATTGCTGTTGAACGAAGAAAGTTCAATAATACAGTAAGGACATACAATACCAGGATCAAAACCTTTCCCCAAAATATCTATGCCGGTATTTTCGGATTTGATGAAAATGCATATTTTGAAGCAGATCAAGGTGCCGAAGAAGTTCCTGTTGTAGAATTTTAAACTAATAGTATGAAACCCTCACCATTAAGAGAGTTTAAAATATGAAGTACATAGACAACAAGGACATGAATATTTTTATAACCAGGTTATTGGTGAGGGTTCGCCGAACACCTTAAAAATATAATAATTTGGTGAGGCAACACATACCACCAACTTTGATTAAATAAAATAACAAACTAATTACTAATAACTTAGCATATATATACGAATGAAACCCTCAGAAATTCTTAGAAAAGAAGAAAAAAGACAAATAATAAATGCTATCAAAGAAGCGGAATTGAATACATCGGGAGAAATCCGTGTTCATATTGAGAAAAAATGCAGGGAAGATGTATTGGACCGTGCTGCGGCTGTTTTTGAGAAGCTTAAAATGCATAAAACAGAAAAAAGAAACGGGGTATTGTTCTATCTTGCAATTGATGACCATAAATTTGCCATACTGGGTGATGCCGGTATCAATGCTGCTGTGCCCGATAATTTCTGGGATTCAATAAAAGAAAAATTGGCCCTGCATTTCAAAAATAATGAATTCACAAAGGGTTTATCAGAAGGTATCGTTATGGCAGGGGAACAATTAAAGAAACATTTCCCTTATCAAAAAGACGATATAAACGAACTTAGTAATGATATTTCATTTGGAAAATAAAACAATGATGAGACACATCCGGCATATAGCTTTTTACCTGTTATTCTTTTTTTGTGCAAACAGTATAGCACAGAATATTCCTCCCAGGCCTGATCCGCCAAAGCTTGTCAATGATCTTGCCGAGATGCTTACCGAAAGTGAAGAATTAAATTTAGAACGTAAACTGCGGGATTTCTCTGATCGCACCTCCACACAAATAGTTATCTTGACCGTCAAATCACTTCAGGGATATGATAAAGCCATGTTTGCCTATGAAATTGGTGAAGAATGGGGAGTCGGACAAAAAGGTTCTGATAATGGTATCGTTATACTTGTGAAAAATAAATTGGCAGATTCCAGGGGAGAAGTGTTTATCGCTCCGGGGTACGGTCTTGAAGCTGTGATTCCTGATGCCACAGCAAAACGAATTGTAGAAAATGAGATCCTGCCTGCATTTAAGCAAGGTAAATATTTTTCAGGGCTTGATAAAGCTGTTAATACACTTATATCTCTGAGCCTGGAAGAATTCTCAGCAGAGGAATATAATAAAAAAACCGGTAATGACGGGGAAAATATCTTCGCCCCCTTACTTTTTATAATAATATTTTTTATTATCATTTCCCGTCTGTTTGGAGGTGCCCGGCGTGTTAGAAGACGATCCCTCGGACGTAGTGTTCCTTTCTGGATAGCTCTGTCAATGCTCGGATCATCATCCCGTCACAGTGGAAGTTTTGGTAACTTCTCATCAGGCGGAGGAAGTTTTGGCGGATTCGGAGGAGGAAGTTTTGGTGGCGGAGGTGCAGGGGGAAGCTGGTAGAAATATTTATTTTTTATGACTCAAATAAAGATCAGCATATTTTTTTCTGTCCTGTTTATATCCGGACTTTTTAATATAAGGGCGGCCGAACCCGCGACAGATACCCTGAGCCTGATCTTCGCGGGTGATATTATGGGGCATGATACCCAGATCAACGGAGCATATAATGCTGAAACACAAAGTTATGACTATGAACCTACATTTCGTTACATTAAACCTGTTATTGAAGATGCCGATATTGCCATTGGCAATCTTGAGGTAACCCTTGCCGGACCTCCATATAAGGGATACCCCCAATTCTCAAGTCCCGACGAACTTGCAATTGCCGCCAAAAACGCTGGATTCGACATACTGATAAATGCGAACAATCATGCACTCGACAGAGGTACACAAGGTTTTCGAAGGACACTGACCGTCCTCGATTCATTACAATTCATACAAACAGGTACTTTTTACGACAATGTGGTGCGAGACAAAAATTACCCGCTGATCATAGAAAAAAACTCCATACGTATTGCTTTGTTAAACTACACCTATGGAACCAACGGATTAAGAATTCCTGCCCCCTCAATAGTCAACAGGATAGATACGGATCAAATACGAAAAGACCTTGAAAAAGCAGCTCTTGCATTACCTGACTACACTATTGTCACTATCCATTGGGGGAAAGAATATGAACGTGAAGAAAATATCACACAGAGAAAACTTGCCCGGTTTATGATGGCTCACGGCGCTAATGCCATAATCGGCTCACACCCCCATGTTGTTCAGCCTGTAAAAGCATATTACAATAATCCGGAGGATTCATCGGATTTCAACATTGTTGTCTACTCCCTTGGTAATCTTGTATCCAATCAGCGCAGCCGGTATAGAGACGGAGGAATATTATTTAAAATGGTCCTTGAAAAAACATCTGCTAAAACGAAGATCAGGAATCACGGCTATCTTCCGGCATGGGTCTACCGGGAAGACCTTCAGGAAAAATCTATATTCTATATCATCCCAACAAGCATGTACTTTAATAATGAAGCATTTTTTAATATTTCTGATAATGATAAATACAGGATAAATCGTTTTTACAGGGACACGAAACAATTACTGAAAAATATACCCGAAGATAATTATTACCTTAACTATCACCCCGAAAGGATAAAATAACTTATAAAATAAGCGGGTATCGCTTTACTTTTCCACAGGTTTCTTTTCTTCCAAAATATCATTATCAACCAGGATCCTTCCGCAATACTCACAAACGATGATCTTTTTTCGTGAACGTATATCCAGTTGTCTTTGGGGTGGAATTTTATTAAAGCAGCCACCACAGGCATCACGTTCAACAGTAACAACCGCCAGCCCGTTGCGTGCATTTTTCCTGATTTTTCTAAACGCCGACAATAAGCGGTCTTCTACCATTTCCTCAAGTTCCCTGATCCTTTCGTTAAGCTTCTGCTCATCTTTCTTTGTATCAGAAACAATTTCATCAAGCTCGCTTTTTTTGTTTGCTAAATCCCCCT
Organism: uncultured Bacteroidales bacterium; assembly: GCA_964492185.1. Taxonomy (GTDB): domain Bacteria; phylum Bacteroidota; class Bacteroidia; order Bacteroidales; family UBA10428; genus JAFGSZ01. The sequence goes on from CAZBJH010000022.1 coordinate 29,629, forward strand.
GACGCTCTTCAAGGATCTTTTTTGATTGTTCAATAAGCTCTGTCTTTCCGTTCATCTCGGCTGTGAATTCCTTAATATGCTTTTCACACAGCTCGATCTCAAGAGTCTGATACTCTATTTCCTTCGAAAGCGAATCAAATTCCCTGTTATTTCTGACATTATTTTGCTGATCTTCATATTTTTTTATCAGCGCCTGGGCATTTGCAATTTCATTTTGCTTATTTGAGATGCTCGTTTCAAATGTTTTTACTTCATCCTTGTAATTCTTTATCCGCGTTTCCAAACCGGCAATTTCATCTTCCAGATCCTGAACTTCAAGAGGCAGTTCTCCTCTTAATGTCCTGATCTGATCGATCTCTGTATTCGCGGTTTGCAATCGATATAAAGCCCTTAATTTTTCTTCAATGGTGAATTCAGCTTTTTCAGTCTTTTCTTTTGCAGTCTTCTCTTTCTTAGTTTCAGCCATATATCAAAAATAATTAATTGAATTTGTATTTATCTCCGAAAAACGAACCGCAAAGTTAGGAAATTTTTTTGTAAGTAATTCATAAAAAATCTCCTTTGTAAACTGTTCACTTTCATAATGTCCTATATCAGCAATAACAATTTTTCCATCAGCATCAAAAAACTGATGATATTTCATATCCGCGGTAATAAAAGCATCAACACGGGCAGCTATAGCGTTGTGGATTAAGAAGCTGCCACTTCCGCCGCATACAGCCACTTTTTTTACCGGCTTGCCCAATAAACGGCTATGCCTGATGCAGGCAGATGAAAAGCGTTCTTTCAACAGCCCGAGAAAGTCCTTTTCCTGCAAAGCTTCCGGAAATTCACCTTTCATACCACTACCTGCATTGTTAAAATTATTGGAGAGGGGATATATATCATAAGCCACCTCTTCATATGGATGCGCATTTATTAAGGCGCTTATGATCCCGGATTGAAGAGTGTTAGGGAAAATGGTTTCAATACGTATTTCTTTTTCATGATGCAGCTTTCCTTTTTCACCCACCCAGGGATCAGTATTTTCCGACCCCCTGAATGTTCCGGTGCCTTCAATATTATAACTGCACCGGTCGTATTCTCCAATATGGCCGGCTCCTGCCCCGAAAACAGCCTTTCTTATATTTTCGGCATGGCCGGCCGGAACAAAGGTAACAAGTTTGGAAAGTCTATTCGTTGCCGGAACCAGTATAGTATTGTTTTTCAGGTTAATCTTTTCACAGATCTTTGCATTCACCCCCCTGATTACATTGTCAAGATTGGTATGTACTGCATAAAGGGCAATATTATGCCTTATTGCTTTGATCAAAACACGCCCTGTCAGATCCTGGTCCGATAATCTTTTTATAGCGGAAAATATAAGAGGGTGATGAGATATCACAAGATTATACTTTAAACGTACGGCCTCTTCTATGACCTCATCGGTAACATCCACCGTAAGCAACGCGCCGTTGATCTCTTCATCAGGATCACCAAGGATCAATCCCGTGTTATCATATGATTCCTGATAATCCAGGGGAGCAAAATGTTCAAACGCGGAGATTATTTCTGATAGTTGCATACAAAAATATTATTAGATATCCATCCGGTAATGTATTCTATTATGTAATATTATTATCACTCATAATACTACAAACTTTTCATTCATTTTTATGGGCATTTTGCCCGATGAGGCCAATAATAAAAATTAAAGTGTGTCTGTCCATAAAGTCCCATTTGCTTCGTTACACTTGTCCGAAAATTGCTCATTTACGACTAGTAAACTCCGCGTTTTCGTACCGCGCGAGCCTTGCAAATGGAACCTTCTGAACAGACACATGACCAGTTAAATATTTTGACAACTTTATAGACGGACTCTAAAGTGTGTCCCTGATCTCGTTCAGCAGGTTTTTAATTTCAGATAACGATCTTATGATCTCAAAATTATTCACCGTGTCTTCCTTATTCTCTTTCAGCTTCTTCTTGGCTCCGTTAAGGGTCATTCCTTTCTCTTTAACCAAATGAAAGATAAGGTGAAAGTTGTCAATGTCCTGCTTTGTAAAAAACCTGTTACCCTTTTTATTCTTTTTGGGTTTGATAATATCAAATTCCTTTTCCCAAAAACGTATAAGTGAAGTATTCACATCAAATATCTTCGCTACCTCACCTATAGAATAATACAGTTTTTCAACCTTTTTCTCTTTATAGGGCATGAATAAAAAAGTATATCAGTTTTTAAACAACTAAATTAATAAATAAATCCTCAGTAACCAAGTATTTACAAATTATCACCTAAACAATAAAAATAACCGTTGCGTGAAGCCACATAGATCCGTCTGTTATGAACAACAGGAGTTGCTTCAAATGTAGCCGGTATCTTTGAAAGTAATTTTATATTCATTGATTCATCTATCACGAACAAATACAAACCGTGATATCCCGCGGAGATGATCCTATTTTTCACTATAATGGGAGTAGAAATTGACGGGCCTGTTTGTTTCTTGTATATTAATTCGGGTTTCGGATACAATCTTACACCGTCAGGACCTTTTACTTTTTTCCCAGTATCAACTTTCATATGATCAACGACATACATATATCCGTCAATCGCATTAATCACAGCAAACCGGGGTTCGTCATCCTTAACATATTGATCGTTTATTCCCACTGATCCTATCACCCCACCTTCCCAGCCTGAAAATAGTGTATCTTCAGTGGGAAAATACCAAATAACTGCTTTGTCAGGTAATTTTGAGGGATCCAGTTTAAAAACACCTCCATTACCTTTAATATATTGTTTCTCAACTGACACCAGCAGACAACTGTCACTTGTGACGATTGCCGAACCATCTATATCCGACCCGATATAAAAATCCCAGGTAAGCTGATCTGTTAACAGATCATATCCATAAACATGGCCTGACCCTGAAGCAATATATATCTTTCCATTCAGCAGAGCAGGTGATGATTCGGTAACCACATTATTTTTATGGGTAATTACATCTTTCTGTTCATATAGTTTTGTTTCCTGGTATATTTTGGGTTGCAGCATATTATCAATCATGGCTGCATTATTATAATCAGGGTCAAGAACAGTAAAAAGCGAATTTTCCAGGCCAATATAAACCGTATCTTTTATGATCAGGGCCGATCCGTCGGCATCACGGCTGTAACTGTCAGTCCATTTTACATCCAGCCGCCACAACTCCTCTCCGGTGAAATAAGATATTGCCCTGTAACTGGGAATATGTTTCGTGTCGAGATAATTTCCCACACCAAGACGGCTTCCCTGCAAAATGACAACCCGGTTTTTAAGTTCCTCACTACCGCTGTTGTACCAGATCGAACCGGTTCCTTTAACCACATCATCAAACTTATATTGCCAAATAAGTTTCCCGTTGTGTGCATTGATCTTTTTTAAATGATGATCATAAGCACCCTGTATAATAAAAAGATTTGAATCCTCTTCAACAAGCAAAGGCTGACCGGTCCATCCGGCTCCTGCCCATTCCCGTTCACCCAGTTTCCGCGAAATAACCGTTTTGCCTTTCCCCAGGTAATGCTTCCATATGACATGGAGCTCGTCAGGAGCTTCGTTGCCATAATAATTACGCTGCTCATTTCCCAGGAAGGTTGGAATAATTATATTAAAATCACTATCGTGTCTTGCAGAATCTCCGGTAAGTTCATTATCACCAGCAAGTCCGACAGGAGCATATATAAAAGTCAACAAAATATAAGATAGCATTATCCTTCCGGTATATCCGGTCATCCTGTCAGTGGTATTAATTCTTTTGTGGTAATTAGAGTTTGTCAATAAACTTAAAGTGTTTGTTCAGAATGTTCGAGATCAAGGCGCGTGAACCGAACGAAGTGAGTTCTTGAACTCATGTTAAGTGAGTTCTTGAACTCATGTTAAGTGAGTT
>CAZBJH010000023.1:0-32169 GCA_964492185.1 uncultured Bacteroidales bacterium
CTGACAAGTGCCCGACTTTTTTATGCTATTAAGGAATACTGTTTATTCCTTGAGGTATTTACACGTTGCCGGTTTATTATTTAGAGTTTGTCTATAAAGTCCTAGTGTTTGTTCAGAATGTTCGAGATCAAGGCGCGTGAACATTTTAAACCGGAGAATACTAAAGTATTTGAGGATTTAAAATGTGAGCAGCAACGCGGATATCGGACATTATGGACAGACACTATTTAGAGTCTGCTGAAAAAGTCTTTAGTGCATCAGATACAAGGCGGCAAAGCGAAGCTGTATAAGAATACCGCGAGCTGCAGGCAACGCTGTAGATGATGTGCTACAGGCTAACGAAATATTATCCTTAATAAGTGCAAAAGATTTTATTAATATGAGTTAGAACACTTGCACCTGACAAACAATTAGTTGCTGTATTATGCTGACTATTAATCTATTTCATGTTTTCAACAAGCCCTGTTTAACTATTTGATTATTGGGGGGAAGCCCTGAAAATTATTATCTTCAAGGCGTCGATGGAGAAACAAGCCCATCGCTCATTAAAATGTTTAATACATCGTAGAAATAGTAAAAATTATGGAGAAACGCTGAAGGCCGCCCTTTAGCGGTTAGAAGATTAATAATCAGATTATCAGTTCTTTATAAGAACAAAACAAAAAAGTTCTTTAATAAGGCTGAAAAATATTCAAAAGGGATATTCATCGGCAGGGGAAGGAATATTGAAATAATATGCGAATCTCGGCATGATTTGGGATGCTTATATATGCTTGATTTACATTCTGACCAATAGGTATTTTTGTAAGAACCGGAATGGGTACTTCCCAATGGAACCGGCAGCCGCTACAGGCTTGCTAAAAAGGGAAAACCCAACCAACCATCGTTCAGGCATAGTAGCGAATGATGATACCGCCAAATGCAGTAATGAAAAATAAAAGATTTATAATCAAAGTGTTATGGGTGTTAATAAAATAATGTGTAAATAAAAAACTAAGTGATATGGCGGTGAAATATATGATCTCCAAACCGGCTGAAGGGACAAATATGTATATGAACAGAGAATTAATAAAAGAGTACAGGAAAAAAACGAAAAATTTTCGTGATTGAATTTTTTTAATGGCATATTTTTTTATCATGAAAAAGCTGGAAAGCATTAGGATGATGCCAAGAAAAACATAGAATGACAAAACATATTCACTGACCCGAAAGGTAGCAGAAGGTTTGTATACCTGGGATGTAATGTCAGAAAATACCAGGGAGGGGTCTTTTCCTGAAATATAATACATTGAAACAAGAAAGATATAAGGTAGCAGGGCACCAAAAATGGTAAATACCCATTCTCTCCACACGAAAGGCCTGAACAATATTAATGAGATCCATAATAAGGGAAGGAAAAAAAAGGTATTAAAGTAGAATAAACTTCCGGTTGATAACAGGATGGCAGCATCAAAATAATGAAATGCCGGCTCGTCCTCCTCATAGGATGCAAAGATCCTGATAATAGCAAAAACAAACAATAACAGTGAGATCAGAACAGGTGTGGGCCTTTGCAGGGGAAATAATGAGGAGACAATTACCAGAAAAAAGAGAGCAGGAAGTTGTGTGCGGGTATTAATAAAAAAGAACAGGATATTCAGTCTGATAAGTAAAAGAGAGAGGATAACAAGCAGCAGGAAAGAACAAATCTGATAAAATATTTTATGAGAAAAAAGTTCGGGTTGCAAAACCCGGTAAAGAAACCCCGGGTAATAATCGAACTGAAAGGTAGTCCATGGTTTACCGGTAAAAGACGGAAACCACATGACAAGTGCTAACAGCAGGATTATCAGGTAAACAAGTGAATCTCCGCGTTTGAAAAGTTTGATCAGCATGGCTTTTCACGATCACCGGAATTCCGGGATAACAAATACTTGAATAAATATTATAAAAATAAGGAAACGGTCCTTATCCAGGTTTTATTTTTTTCCGGTAAGCCCGGTAATCCGGCATTTCAATATTTCATTATTTATATTGACTAATAATTTATTCTGTATTATTGGCTTCGCCGGGCTAAAGGTTCAAAAAATGAATGAGAATTATGTAGTGTGTTAGCTTTACGAGTATATAATACAGCTTATAAAAGTGCTTCCAGTTTTTTTACAATACTTGCTTTGGGAACGGCTCCTACCTGTTTATCGGCTATTTCACCGTTTTTAAAGAATAAAACCGTTGGGATGTTTCGTATCCCGTATTTGCCGGGTATATCCGGATTGCTGTCGACATCCAGTTTTCCGGCAACTATTTTATCTTTGTATTCCTCGGAGATCTCATTTATTATTGGACCTATAATCCGGCACGGCCCGCACCATTCGGCCCAAAGATCAATTATTACAGGCTTGTCCGATTGCAATACCATTTCATCAAAATTGCCGTCTGTAATTTCTACTGTCATATTATCGTACTTTAAATGAATAATTCAGATTAATTTTGGTTTTAAAAGATCAACAAAAATAACAAATTAAATTAATAAAAGTTTCAGGTCTGAAGACCGGCGATAGCAAACTTATGTTCCGGGTAAAGAAATTTTTCAGGATCATCTCAGCTTCTCAATTCTTTAACCTGCCCATGCCTGATGACTTTGGGTCAGGAACAGGCAATAATAAATATTATATTCTTCAGCCGGTCAACTTCCCGGGCACTGAACTTCTTATTACAATCAATTTACTTTAAATTCAAGTTCCGGTGTGTTTTCAAGAAAATGAATGAGCCGGTCAGAAAGATTAACTCTGTGATTGCGTGAAAACATCTTAATACCAAGTCCTTCCGGTTCATCAACAATATAGAATTTCAGATCAGTCTTCCCCCCGTTTTCGGGAAGAACCTGCTGAAGGTTTTGGATCAGTTCATCTGTAAGGTTATCCAGCGACATCCTGATGCTCAGGCTCCTGATCATCTCTTCTTTTACATTTGCCAGCATTGTAATGCTTTTTAGCTTGAATTCCAGCTCGGTACTGTCTTTTGGCCATGTGCGTTCCTGAACCGTGCCTTTTAAAAATAATGAATACCCGGGAAACATGAAATTACGGTAAGTTTCATAATCCTTTCCGAATAAATTTATTCTGTATGAATCCGTATAATCTTCCAGTACCATTATACCGTAAGGGTTTCCTTTTTTTGATATGGAATGATCAGCCCGGATAACTATACCAGCCAGTATAACATCTTTACCTTTCAGAGAAGACAGGTTTTTTAACTCTGAAAGTGTGGTATTGCAAAAAGAATTTATCTCAAGTTTGAAATTATCAAGGGGATGAGCCGAGAGGTAAATCCCGATCACTTCTTTCTCCTTATTGAGTTTGGCCAGATGGGGCCATTCCTCTTTATCGGCCGGAACGGGTCTGGCAATCTCAATGTCAACGATATCCCCGAATAGGGTAGGGGCAGCATTACATTCACCCTGCATTTTACTACCATATTTTATCAGTTTTTCAAGAAAGCTTTCCTCTTTGTCATTATCTTCAAAATACTGATGGCGTTTAATATCCGGGAAACTATCGAAGCCGCCGGCCATGATCAATGCTTCTGTACATCTTTTATTTACCGTCGCAAGGTTGACTCTTTCAACGAAATTATATATATCGGTAAAATGACCGTTTTTATTCCTTTCTTCAATGATATGTTCCACGGCTGACTCACCAACACCTTTAATCGCAGCAAGGCCAAACCTTATATTTCCTTCCTTATTTACCGTAAAGCGGGAAAAGCTCTCGTTTATATCCGGCACCAGCACTTTTGCCCCCATTCGCCGGCATTCATCCATAAAGAAAGAGATCTTTTTGATGTCATTGAGGTTCCTGCTGAGGACGGCTGCCATGAATTCAGCCGGGTAATGTGCTTTTAAATAAGCTGTTTGATAAGAAACGTATGCATAGCATGTGGAATGTGATTTGTTGAACGCGTACTGGGCAAATGCTTCCCAGTCGGACCAGATCTTAAGGGCGATGTTTTCATTGTAGCCATTAGCCCGGCAACCTTCAATGAACTTCTCCTTCAGGTTATCCATCATCGACCTTATCTTTTTCCCCATGGCTTTTCTCAATGAGTCGGCCATCCCTTTGGTAAATCCTGCAAGCTTTTGCGAAAGAAGCATGACCTGTTCCTGGTACACCGTGATCCCGTAAGTGTCTTTCAGGTATTCCTCCATTTCGGGAAGGTCGTATACTATTTTTTCTTTCCCGTGTTTACGGGCGATATATTGTGGGATATATTCCATGGGACCCGGACGGTAAAGTGCATTCATGGCGATAAGGTCTGCAAAACGGTTGGGTTTCAGGGTGCGCAGGTGTTTTTTCATTCCGTCAGATTCAAACTGGAACAAGCCGGTTGTTTCTCCCTTACTGTAAAGTTCGAAAGTAAGCGGGTCATCAAGGGGAATATCATTAATATCGATATCAATACCTTTGGAGATCTTTATATTATCAACCGCGTCTTTGATAATGGAAAGTGTTTTCAGACCCAGGAAATCCATCTTGAGCATGCCAACAGATTCAATATGCTTGCCGTCGTACTGGGTAACAAAGAGATCAGCATCTTTATTTGTAGATATAGGAATGTATTTTTCAAGATCATCGCGGCCAATGATGATACCGCAGGCGTGTACACCTGTTTGCCTGACTGATCCTTCAAGTACTTCGGCATATTTAAGAGTAGAAGAGATCAATTCATTGGATGAATGTCTTTCTTTTTCCAGTTCGGGAACCTCTCGGTATGCTTTCACGAATGTCGTCCCGGGCCGTTCGGGAATAAGCTTGGCCAGGCGGTCAGCCTCGGCAAGTTCAAGTTTTTGAACTCGTGCCACATCACGTATTGCCATTTTTGGGGCCATGGTGCCAAACGTAATAATATGTGCCACCCGGTTTTTACCATACTTATTTACGACCCACTGCAGCACTTTTTCCCGCCCGTCCTCGTCAAAATCAATATCAATATCAGGCATTGAGATTCTGTCGGGGTTTAAAAAACGTTCAAACAGTAAGTCATATTTTATAGGGTCGATGTCTGTAATTTTGAGGCAGTATGCTACAGCCGAGCCGGCCGCTGAACCCCTTCCCGGGCCCACGGACACACCGAGTTCACGTGCAGCTTTGATAAAGTCCCAAACTATGAGGAAATACCCGGGGAAGCCCATCTTTTTAATGGTTTCCAGCTCAAAATCAATACGGTTTTTTATTTCATCCGTCAGCCCGGAATAACGTTCTTCAGCGCCTTCATATGTTATGTGCCGCAGGTAATCATCTTCAGTTTCAAACTGATCAGGGATAGGAAAGTCAGGCATTACAGGATCTGAATCAAGTTCGTACAATTCTACCTTGTCAGCGATTTCCCTGGTGTTTTCAAGTGCTTCAGGAATCGCGGCAAACAATTCCCGCATCTCGTATTTTGTTTTAAACCATTCCTGTTGCGTGTAGCGCATTCTTGAAGGATCATCAACATCTTTTCCCGTACTGATGCATAAGAGCCTGTCGTGAGCGGCAGCATCTTCACGGTTTATAAAATGAACATCGTTGGTTGCGATGAGTTTGGTCGCGGTTTCTTTTGCCAGCCCGATCAGTTGTTTATTCACAAACACCTGGTCTTCAAATACATTTCTGGTTTTGGGGTCATCAGATGGGTGTTGTTGCAGTTCCAGGTAAAAATCATCCTTAAAGACACTTTTATATTCTTCTATGGCCTTTCGGGTATTTTCTTTGTTTTCGTGGCGGATGATGTAAGGGATCTCACCATTTAAACAAGCGGAAGTAGCGATCAGGCCCTCGTTATATTTTTTAAGGAGTTCCTTGTCGATCCTCGGTTTATAATAAAAACCTTCGGTCCATCCGTATGAAACCAGCCTGATCAGGTTCCGGTAACCGGTTATATTTTTGGCAAGCAATACAAGATGAAATCCACCGCCATCGGTTTTTTCCGATTTATCAAACCTTGACCGGCGTGCAATATATACCTCGCAACCCAGTATGGGCTTTATGCCGGATTTTTTACAGGTATTATGAAATTCCTTTACACCAAACATATTTCCGTGATCGGTTATTGCCATGGCATCCATTCCATCATCTTTGGCTTTCCGGACCAGACCCGGGATATCCGCTGCACCATCGAGTATGGAATACTGTGTGTGTACATGCAGATGTGTGAAAGGAATGTTACCGGTATCATCGGCATTGCCTGTAAGATCATCTGTAACAGGCTTTATGTCAATTTCATTCTGAGGATCCTTGTTTGAAATTATCTCAACAGCAACAGGAGGTATGATCGTAGGATTTAATTTAATAAATTCGGTGTAACTTTGTTCAGTCGTGCCAAGTTTTTTCGGCGATATTACTCCAAGCCGGTAAAGCTCCAGGAAGCATCGCGCTGTGGCAGCTACATCAGCTGAGGCATTGTGTGCTTCAGCAAATTGTTCACTGAATAGTTTTGTATGAAGTTCGGCCAGATTGGGCCATTTGTATTTTCCGTTTCGCCCGCCCGGTAAGGCACAGAAATCAGTACTGGTTATTTTGGTACAAATAATGTTTTTCTTAAGAAATGCTGCTTCCAAATCGTTTCTCAGATACTCGGCGCCAAGTATTTTGGTGTCGAATTCGACATTATGCCCGATAATTACTTTTGATCTTTCTGCCGAAACGGAGAATTCATTCAAAACTTCAATAATATTTTCTCCTTCCTGCAAAGCTTTATCAGTGGATATCCCATGTATCTTTTCGGCTGAATAAGGGATAGTATATCCTTCCGGTTTGATGATACGGTTTTTTGCTTCAACCAGTTTTCCTGTTTCGTCATGGACTTCCCATGCAAGTTGCACCATTCGGGGCCAGTTAGCAAGATCAGTCAGCGCGGCATTAAGATTACCGGGTAGGCCCGTGGTTTCAGTATCAAATATTAGGAACATTGATCAATCGGTTTATTTAGTGTTTGTCTATAATGTCCGATATCTTCGTTGCTGCCAAAATTTTAAATCCTCGAATACCATAGTATACTGCGGTTTAAAATTTTTGCACGCCTTGATCTCGAACATTCTGAACAAACACCGCGAGTTTATTGACAGATTCTATTTAGTTTCTGTCCATAAAGTCCCATTTGCCGCGTTACGCTTGTCCGTAAATTGCTCATTTACGACAAGTAAACTCCGCGTTTTCGGACCGCGCGAGCCTTGCAAATGAAACTTTATGAACAGACACATGGCCAGTTAAACATTTTGACTACTTTATAGACGGACTCTATTTAGATTAATAAAGGGTAAAACGATCACCATGATTTGAAAGTAAAATTACTTCAAAACATTACAAATAAACAGGGGTGTTGATAAAAATGGAAAAGTTTTGCAGTCTGGTATTTGAAAAGGGCTTAAAGCAAAGCACATCTATGGATCCGGGATCCTGGTTTTTAAAAATTATTTCTTAATGAAGGGCAGGGTATGGAATTCATTGCCGGTTCTGAATTTCAGAATATAAAAACCGCTATTAATACCCCTGAGCTCTATTGACTGCCCGGGATAATATTGTGGTTTAGTAAAGATGATTTGTCCGGTAATTGAAAAAATACCAAGATCATATACCGGCCCGGTATTCTCAGGCAGGCTGATGTATAAATAATCCGCCACAGGATTTGGGAAAATAAAGGGTTTCTTATTATCCGGTGAAGGGGTAATTGATGTAGAATTAAAAGGTTCAAATAATCTGCTCAGCCGGTAAACATTTTTCCATGATTCTCCGGATGTGTTGTAACGGGTTTCTGTTATTTCAAAAAGGAAATTATCCTCATATATATATGTCACTTTTTCAGATAAGCTTAATTCATCGAGAACAAAATCCAGGTAAAATTTATTTGATTGAACAAGGCCGGTTCTTTCATCATATATATGTTTTGTGCTATTGTCGGTATACCATGTCGAATCATTCGGATCCCAGTAATTAATTGTTTTTCCGGAAATATGATGTTGGTGGTCATATGCCCAGTAAACCTTTTCATAATTGCCCCAAAATTCCTGTTCCTGATCCCATATCCATGTTATTTTTAATTTGATATCATTCCGGTCGTTGAGACTATCAATAGTATAAGACTTGTTTTTCCACAAATTGTTTTCTGTATCCCGGGTATAATTTATTGTTGTTCTTATACCGAGAGAATCAACCTGTTTAATATTGATCCTGGTTGTATAAGTCCATTCGGCCGGATCAGTGTTCCAAACATATTTTACCTGCTCAACAGAGTCTTTATCTAAATAACTGGCAATTACCCTTCTATTGTTTACCCATTCCTTTTGTTCCACGCTCCATAGTTGTTTTATCGAGGAATCAAGTTCCATCAGGTTATTGTAATAATAGCGGGTCTGATATATATCAGTCCAGTTCGTGCTATCCCACACGCGGAGATTTTCATCAGTGATCTGCCCCGAATCAGTAAAAACAAACATATATTTTTCAGCCGGCATAAAATTCATATTAGCACTGTCCCACTCACTTATATACAGATTGATGCTGCGGTCTGCTATATTTAATTCTTTCCTTATGCTTTTTGTGATGGCCCAGTTGTAATCTGTTCCTTCATAGCAGTATAAAGGTTGATCGCTAAAAGCTGAGAAAGAAAGGTCTTCGGGAATTATAGATACTAATTGTTCAGGAAGCAGATTACTGATATAATCGCGGGGAAGAAAAAGCTTCAACTGTTCCGTGCTCATTAATGATCCCGGAGACGCTTTTTCTCCGGTAATTGTGTTTTGACCGGATATCTTTTCTGTAACTGAAAGAATTCCGAATAATAAGATAATATAATATGTTATCAGTCTTCTGTTTCTCATAGTTATTAATTATTGCGCCCCGGCGCTAATACTTAATTATTTTGAAGGCATACCTGTAACTTGAAGCTTCAATGCCGCAATAATAAACACCGCTTATCAGATCATCCATTCTTATTTCTAAATTTGTAATAGCTGAGGGCTTGACATATAGGCGATTACTTATCTCCCTTCCTTTCATGTCCGTGATCTTGATCCGGAATGGCAATTCATTGTAATGGTTAAAATTGATATTCAGGATATCGCGTACAGGATTTGGCCCTATTTGAACATCCCAGTCGGTTTTCTCCTGTTCTATACTTATAAAAATATCCGACGAACGTATAAAAACCTTTATATCGTCAAATGTGTTGCTTTCTTCGTTAATTGTTAATGAGGGTACATTATACATCTCAAGCCCGGGCTTGATAACCATAAGTGAATAGGTATCATAAGGCAGGTTGCTGAAATGGAAATTGCCGTTTTTATCCGATAATGTCCAGGCTATAGCTTGCCCTCCATTAAACAGAATAATCGTGATATTCTCTCCTGAATTGTCCGGATTAATTAAACTGTCGGGGTCTTTATCAAACCAGGAAATTTTATATATATCCGGTTCGTAGCTTAAACTATCCTCATAAATAATGTTCCCTGTTATTCTACCGTCATGGATGGATTTCGGGGCGATATTTTCAAGGTAAATATCTACTCCGTACGTATTACCGTATGCCTCTACTATATTTGACTGATCCCATGTGCTTGTATTTGCAAAGAAGGTTGGCATATAATTGGGAGTATTGATGAAATTCGGGATGGCATATAAGATATATTCTGCCGAATCAATATTCTCAAACAGGTATTCACCATTATATACCTCTACAATATCCACAGGTTTGTAATAATTCTCCATTTTCAGAAATGCAATGACTACTCCTTCATTTAACAGACCGTGTTTTGTAAAAACGTTTCCGCTAATTGAAAAATCTACTGTTCCGCTGAAATTAATATCTATTTCCGTTGAATATGAATATCCGTTGTTATCCCATACCGTTAAGTCATAACGTCCGGTATATAACTTGTCAATAACAAAGTCACCTGTATCGACATCAGTAAAATATTTTGAAGTATAAAGCCCGCTGAGTGAGAGATGGTAGGGGTGAATTCCCCCGGTAATGTTAAGCACCAGTTTACCATTAGCCGCACCCTGTACTGTAACATCCTGTGCCTGGTATGTAACCTGAAGGCCGGGTGGCGCGCCATATTCATATGCCCCGATGTCAACCGTAGCCGTGTCATTCATATCTCCGTCCCAGATCCGCAGGTTGTTGATAAAATCGAGTTTGTGCTCCACGTAACTATTATTTCCTGCATCAATACATCCGCTGGTATCCCTTAAGCTGAAATCAAAAGGATGATCCAATCTGAAATCCGGCATGACATCAATAATATTTTCGGCTATCCCAGGATATTCCACTTCAGGATCCTTGGTTAATTCCACTTCGCCTCCTTCAATATCACAATAATAAAACGAGGGTATCAAACCTGAAGGAATATGTAACTGCTTGCCGCCTGTCTCTGCCTGGTTACCGTAAATTATTGTATTGCTGATTTCCGGATCGGAACCTAAATGAAAATAAATTCCGCCACCTGATTCACCGGCAGAATTATTGATTATGGTATTATTAACCAGAACAGGGTCAGCAGCGTTTTGAAAAAAAACACCCCCGCCCCGGGATGAAATATTATCATAAATTATGTTATTAATAATCTTTAATTCGGAATTATGAATGAAAATGCCCCCGCCGCCATCCTCCGAAATATTGGAATGTATAAGATTATGAGAAATTACAGCATTACTGTTATCGCAGAAAATGCCCCCGCCGATACGGGCATAATTGTTCCTTATGATACAATTGCTGATCTCCAGGTTATTATAGGTCTCAATATAAATTCCTCCTCCGTTGCCGCTGAGAGGCTGATCAGTGGCTTTTGCATATTCAATAACAGCGTGTTGCATAACAGAGGGACCGGTTCCGCCGCGAAATCTGATACCCTGCCATGCCCCTTGCGGCGACTGCCGCAATGAAAAACCCGTGGTATCATTCACGGTAAACCGCACTTTTTCATCAGCCGAACCATAGATATTTAATCTTCCGAAAACCGTGAAAGAATAATGTCCCTGAAATTCAATATAAACACCCTTGCTGATTGTAAGCAATACACCGGGACTAACAGAAACATTATCATATATTAGAATTGTGTCTGAATTCCAGGTGGTGTCATTATCGATTATCAATTGCTCATTGATAATAAATGGCACTGGACTGCTTTGTGCATTAAGGTGGCATAACAACAGGCATTGTAACAGGATATTAAGAATTATGAGTGATATGAAGAGCCTGGAATACATTATTTTTTAACGGGTTTTTCAATATTGAAATAATATTTAAATCCTGCTTTAAGACCAATTGATGCAGGTGAATAATGATAAGGGTAAGTACTTCTGAAAAAAGAGTTGATGTGTTTTTTGATCATCGGTTCAACGAAGAAGTCAAATTTTTCAGAATAGTAGTAACTTATTTCGACACTCAGAAAAACCGAAAAGTTGAATCTCTTCATCGCGTTCTGTTCATTGAGAAATTGAAGAGACCTTTCCTGTTCGACATATACATTTCTCTGATTCAGGCGCTTAATGTAAAAACCGGCAATAATACCGGTATTAAGGATATAGGAAAATTTGGAATATTTAAGTGAATATCCTACCGAGAAAGGAATCTCAAAATAGGAATACCTGTTTGTATAAGGGGTATTCAGGTATGTAGTATCAATATATGAATACTGCCTGTTTTGTGTGGCATAAATCCAGGTTGTATCACCCTGGTATACACGAAAATACTCATCAAGCGTATCGGTTTGAAAGTAGTTTTTTTTACTGATTATAACATTTGTCGGAGCATGATCCACTTGTTCCCTGAATACGGTATATGCCAGGCCCATCCTGCTCATCCATTTGCCATATTCCACTCCTGCCTGTGTTCCGAGTGAAAAAGAGGGCAGTCCTTTGCGTTCATTGTTGTAGTAATCTGCAAGATCTTCAGTGAGTGAGGATGTTGAGCCGTATTTTCCTGCCGGTATCATGGGGTTAATATATGTTTTCAGGTTTATATGAAGCTTTTTTTTCTCTTCAGCTACGATAACCACCGTATCTGTCATACGGATAGTATCCGCTTTAATAAAAATGGTGTCATTTGGTGAAGAGGGTGTTGCAGCAGTAAGATCATTATGTGGAACTGCTATGCGGATCAAGAAAAAGACAAGTATCCATGATAATCTGATCATCAAAATCCATGGTTAAATTTCTGATGACCAAATTTAACGATTTTTTCGGTTTGAACCTCTCGAACCCGGAATGATAACTTCAAAAGTATCGCGAATTATCACATCCTCGGTTTTAATTATAGTTACACTGTCTTCTTCAATCTCTTCATTCTCGATATCAAGGGGAGTGGAAGAAATATCAGGTTTTTCTGTTTCTTTATTTTTTTCGTCATGTATTACTTCAGTCGATTCTGCCGATGTATGATCAATATTTCTTTCAATACTTTCTTTAACCGTTACATCAGGAACGGCAGGTGATATTTTTACCTTGTTTTCATTTTCAGGCAAATTGATTTTTGAACTTTCTTCAGCAGCATCCCCGGGTTCTTCATAAATCTCGTGCGTGTGTTGTTGTTCATTTCGTTCTTCGTTGACATGCTTTGATTGAGTAGTGAATAATGTTCCCGCCGTGAGGTAAGTTGATAAGATCAGAGTGGCGACAATAGCTGACGCGTAATAAATGTTAAAAGAAGAAAGCCTGAATGAAAAAAATGCTGATTTGCTGAGTTTTGAGTCAATCTCAACAAATGAAAAATCATTTCTTCGCGGTTTATAGTCCGAAAAGGAATCCTTAAACAGTTGATCTATATTTGAATTGTCCTGCGCCACTATTTCCCCACTTTAATTATACTCATTTTATAAATTTCTTTCTGTAATATATTTCTCGCCCTTAATAATCTTGTGCGTGAAGTCTTTTCATCGATCTTCAGCATCCCGGCGATTTCTTTATGCTTGTAACCTTCTATACAGTGTAAATTAAACACCATTTTAAATGCTTCAGGCAACACATGCAAAGCTTTTAGCAATTCATTCACACTCAGTTGGGCATGTGATACTATACGGTAATCAATTTTTGAGCTGTTGATATCCGCCTTATCAATTCCTTCTTCCATTTCTTCCGTCTGGCTTTGTTCGTGAAGAATTCCCGATTCGTCTATTTCTTCAATCCTCCCGACAACATTACCTTTTTTATTTTTATGATAATGGGTAATGGCCGTGTTTACCATTATTCTTTTCATCCAGCCTTCAAAAGAACCTTTTGCTTTATATTGCCTGATATGCGAAAATATTTTTATAAATCCTTCCTGCATAATGTCTTTTGCTTCATCGGGATCACTGGTGTAACGAATGCAAATACCATACATCACAGGTGTGTATTTTTCATACAACTCCTTCTGAGCGAACCTGTTGTGCCTTTTGCATTCTTTTATTAGGATCTCTTCTGAAGTCACACTGTGCAATAGTTAGACAATTGGTTGAATTAATCGTTCCCGTAATAAACGAAAAAAGTTTATTAATGGTTTGTTTTAAAAACCAAAGTTAAGGAAATAATAATGTTGGCAAAATCCCGGTTCGCGGGAAGAAATTAAAACAATATTATTCTATAGAATAGCCTCAATGCGCGTAAGCATTATAAACCGCGGAATACTAAAGTATTTGAGGATTTAAAACCTCATCAGCAACGCGGATATCGGACATTATGGACAGACATTAATTTGGGGTTAAATCACGGCCTTGTGTCAGAATTATTAAGCAATAATTTTTCGATATTATCGACAAATAATTGTTTTGTTTCTTCCTTAGTACGGGCAATCCCGGATGTCATACTCGGATTTCCTTCCATTGGAATAAAAAGAAATGAAGGAATACCCTGAATTCCGAATACGGCAGCCAGCTCCTTTTCCGCGTCCACGTCCACTTTATATACATTTATCCTGCCTGCATATTCCCCGGCCAGCTCTTCAAGGATAGGTGATGTTGTGCGGCAGGGTGCACACCAGTCAGCATAAAAATCAATAATACCCGGCAGTTCTCCTTTGTAGTTCCATACTTGGGGATTTGATTCATAATCCATAATCTTATTCAAAAAATCCTGCCTGGTCAGTTTTATCGGTTTGGTATTTATTTCAGCATCTTTTTCTGTTGACGCGGTAATTTCAGGTTTAAAACTTTCAGATTTACCTGATTCATCTTCCTTTGTAGTCTGGCTGTTACAACTTATCAATACAGCTGATGTAAAAACCATGGCGCTAATAATAAACTTTTTCATTCGTTTAAAATTTTGTAATTATTTGATAAAAAATTAATTAAAAATTTGAGAACGAATGTAACCGCTTCGCTCTCGCATATTATTTTTTAAACATAATCTTTTGTGATATTTATGCTTAAAAAATATCATGCTCGTTTTATATGAATATTCTTTATTTTGTTGATTTATGAATTACAGTGGTTACATATTAAACAATAAATCAGGAGGTATTTGTTCGCCTCATGCCTAATATGTTTATTTATTCATTACAAATATACAAATATATATATATTTATCCATACATAAATCGTACCATTTTTTTTATAAACAAATAATTGTTAAATTGTCATGCGGCAAAAAGAATTAATTTTCGTCATTGACCCGGTATATATTATTCCCTGATAACCTGAACCTCACCATTTTGTCCAAGTTTGATAATTCCCGACGGTGAAACAGCAGAAAGGTCATTCTGGCGCCATTCTACAATATAGTCAACTGCTTTTTTGATCTCCGGATCAATATTATGGAAACCTGGGGGCGCAGGTTTACCGCTTATATTGGCAGAGGTGGAAACCAGTGGTTTTTTCAGGCGTTCGATCAACTTGCGACAGAATTCGTCATGTATTATACGAATTCCTATCGAATTATCTTCGGCCGGCAGGTTAGGGGCCAGATTTTTAGCATCAGGATAAATAATAGTAAGGGGATTAACTGATACTTCGTTCAGTTCGAAGGCAACATCGGGAATCGTACCTGCATACTGAGTAAGACGGTGGATTGAGTCGAGCAGTATAAGCATGCTTCTTGAGTCGTGTCGTTTTTTGATCTTATATATTCTTTCCACCGCATCTTCGCAAGTTGCATCGCAACCAATTCCCCAAACAGTATCGGTGGGGTACAGGATAATGCCCCCCTGCTTTAATATGGTCAGTGCATTATTTATATCATTGATCATTGTGTTAAACATTAGTAAACAGGAAATTGGCTTAATCAATATGGTCCTGTACCATTTTGCTCACAGGAATATCCCATGCACACTTAAAATGCCCTTCCGGACATTTCCTATATCCATGTAATCCGCATGGACGGCATTCAAGTTTATAACCGACCTCAATAATACGTGAATTATCTGCCAGGGGGCCAAAACCGAATTCAGGCACTGTTGAACAAAAGACTGCTGTAGTTGGTGCATTAACAGCTGATGCAATGTGTAAGGGGGCAGAATCATTGACATAATTCATAACCGCAGTACTCATTAAAGCTGCAGATTCAAGCAAATTCAGTTTACCGCAAAGATTATAAACTGCATTTTTTTTATTGCTTTTTTCAATAATTTTGTCACACAGCAATTTGTCATCCCGGCTACCGATAAGATATATTTTTATATCTTTTTTCATCAGGCTGATCAACTCTGTCCATTTTTCGGCGGGGAATTGTTTTGTATACCATACAGAAGCAGGGGCAATGCATACATAGGGTTTATTTTTGTATGATTGAACTGATCTGTAATTGGCTTCAGAAGGATACAATGCAGGCCTTATAAATTCTTTGTCGGTGATATGTTCAATAAGCTTCAGATTACGTGCTGCCTCATGAAGGTCGTCACCAATCAGATGTTTCACTTTTTTTGAATAATAAAATGAAAACGGGTTTTTATTAAAACCGGTAATTTTGTCAGCACCCGAAAAAAAACATAATAATCCTGTTGAAAAAAAACGCTGTAAATTAATGATCTCATCATATCGGGTTGACCTTATTTTACGTGTTATTTTAAGCAATCCTGCCAGCTTACGCTTTTTTTTCTCCCATGTGATAATATTATTGATATGGGGATTATTCTCAAGCAATGATTCATTTCCATGTCTGACCAGAAAATCAATCCGGGCATCGGGAAAATATTTCCTGATTTTTTCCGGCAGGGGCGTAGCGAGGATTACGTCACCTATAAATGCTGTTTGTATTATGAGGTACTTTTTCATTTTACTGATGATTGTTCTCTTCTTTCCCGGGTTATGCTCACATTAGAGACATCAGCAGCATTTCAATCCTTCAGCCCTGATTTCCCCATGATCAATATCACTCACTTATTCACTCACGCACGCGATCACTTCCTGTTTTGTACCGCTACTTCAAAACCCCGTTCGGATGGATTTTGCTTTTCGGCAAAAATATAACTAATTTTCGAAATCGGCCGGGAAATCCGCCAAATCGTCACAGGTAAAAGGTATTCATAATTAAATAGTTTCTGTCCATAATGTCCGATATCCGCGTTGCTGCTCACATTTTAAATCCTCAAATACTTTAGTATACCGCGGTTTAAAATGTTAACGCGCCTTGATCCCGAACATTCTGAACAAACACTACGAGTTTATTGACGAACTATAAATAATTAATATTAAACCATATCTGTGTAAATATGTTAATTTATAAAGCCACTTTATATGAAAGTCACTGTTTGCCGTAGAGCGCACTTTAATGCTGCTCACAGATTACATAATCCGGCCTGGGATGAGAAGAAAAATTATGATGCCTTTGGCATATGCAGCAGGCCCAATTATCACGGGCATAATTATGACCTTATTGTCAAGGTAACAGGGGATATTGATCCGGAAACCGGTTTTGTTATGGATATGAACCATCTTAAAAGGATTATTGACAAATATATTGTTAAACGGTTTGATCATTATAACCTGAATATAGATTTGAAGGAGTTTAAGAACCTTAATCCGACAACTGAGAATATAGCGGTGATCATTTACAATATTTTGCGCGCTAAGATCAGTAATAAGTTGGATATTAGTATTGTTTTGTATGAAACTGAGCGTAACTTTGTAGAATATTCGGGAGAATGAAGTCGAGGGTAACCGGTCGGTTACCTGCAATCCATGGGCTGTAAAGGTGAATAGCGAACCAGGATGGTTGGTAAAAGGAAAAGGAGAGAGCGATAGAAAGCCTGAGTGAGTGATGGAATGAGATTGAATGGTTACAGGTTATCAGAATACGCTAAACAGGGAAATTATATTATGGGGGTTTTCAGGAAAGTTATTAATACGATATTTATTATACCGGTTAGAATTTACCAGTATACAATTTCTCCTTTGCTTCCGGGCAGTTGCAGGCATATTCCAAGTTGTTCACAATATACTGTTGAAGCGATAAAAATTCATGGTGCCCTGAAGGGAAGTTGGATGGGCATGAGACGTATCGCCCGTTGTCATCCATGGGGCACGCATGGCTATGATCCAGTACCACCCCGAAAGATCAAAGTCAAAAAATAAATCACGAAATTAAGATCTGAAAACTTTGCGGAATAGTTATTCAGGGTAATCTCCTTTTCGGGAATTAAGGTGGCTGATCACTTCAATACAGGCACGTGAGTATGGTACGGGCATTGCCAGAATCCGGCTTTTTCGTCTGTCGGATCTGTTTTGCCGGATTCATTGTTTTCTTTTTATTTCCTTCTTTTTCCCTGGGGTTGACGTTTCCCGGCTTTTCTTATTTAGGATCTGCTGAAAAAGTCTGTAGCGCATCAGATACAAGGCGGCAAAGCGAAGCTGTATAAGAATACCGCGAGCTGCAGCCATCGCGGTAGATGATGTGCTACAGACTAACGAAATATTATCCTTAAATAGTGTCTGTCCATAATGTCCGATATCCGCGTTGCTGCTCAACCGAACGAAGTGAGCTCTTGAACTCACTTTTTTAAGTGAGTTCAAGAACTTAATTTTAAAGTGAGTTCTTTAAAGTGAGTTCAAGAACTTAATTTTAAAGTGAGCTCTTGAACACCTTTAAAAATAATTAACGTTGTGAAAACTTTTTAAATCCTCAAATACTTTAGTATACCGCGGTTTAAAATGTTCACGCGCCTTGATCTCGAACATTCTGAACAAACACTGGGACTTTATTGACAGACTCTAAATAAATGCAAAGGATTTTATTAATATGAGTTAAAACCCTTGCACTTAACAAACAATTAGTTACTGTATTGTACAGGTTATTAATCTATTTCATGTTTTTCAGCAGACCCTATTTACGGTTAAATACTTGCAGGTTCTTAATTATAAGGAGAAACATTAAACAGCTGTATTATTCAGCATAGCTGTGAGATTTGTTAATTTTGCCCTAAAGGTGTCTGTAAGGATTAAAAATGGAAGATCTGCAATGCTCAGGCCGGTATTGTCGATAATTCCGGTATCAGAGCTGGCAATCTGTCCGCTGACAAAATCCCTTATCACCTTGTCTACTGATTTTTCTATACGGCATTCGCCTTCCAGGGACAATAATCTCATTTTTTGTTGAATGTATGACTGGTGATCTTTACTCCTCTCAACCGGAGCGTCAAGGAATACAATGAGGTTCCTGATCCTGTTCCTCAGAAAAACAAGAACTTTATTAACACAATCTTCAAACAGATAAAGGTTTCTCGTTTTTCCGTGTAGGGATCCTGCATCCCTGCATATCCCGTCATTAGACAGGAAAACGATCCTGCCAAGACGGTAATTCAGAATGGTGAATAACACATTATACCCGTCCATAACAATTGTATGGTTCAGGGTATCTGTCAATTTGCTTTTTCGTTTCACTACCTTATCATCCCGGGAGATTCCCCTGTAAAGTACAGCGCGGAGATCTCCGCTTAACTTATGGCGGTCACCCACCAGTTTTAGCACTCCCCTTTCAGGATAACCCCGGTTGATCAGATAATGATAATCCTTCAGGGCCTTTTTGAAGGGATGGTTGTTTAAGCGTGCGTCCATAAAAAAATATTGTACTTATTTTGCATTAATGGCTTGTCATGGCTAAAGCTTCGCGGCAGGTAACAACAGCTTCAGCTTTCTATGCCTTGCATTTTCTTCAAAGTTGATGAGTGTGATTAATACAGTTTATAAATATATAGTCATAAAAATAACAAATAACTATGAAAAGATTATTTCCGTGAAGAGTATAACAAATTATCTTATTTTTGAGTTTTTAAAAAAGTGTTTATAATTAGAGTCTGTCAATTAACTCGTAGTGTTTGTTCAGAATGTTCGAGATCAAGGCGCGCGAAAATTTTAAACCGCGGTATACTAAGGTATTCGAGGGTTTAAAATTTTGGCAGCAACGCGGATACCGGACATTATGGACAGGTCCTGATTAGTGTTCGTCAATAAAGTTGACAAAATGTTTAATTGGCCATGATACTGATTATATATTTATTTCATGTTTTTCAGCAGGACCTGATTAATGCTGATATAAAAAGATTGTTTAATTTAAGGAGGGATCATGGTATTTTTTAAACGGGCTCCGGCCCTTTTGTTTGCATTACTTTTATTTTTTCAGCAGGGATTTTCGCGAGAAAGTTTATTGCCTGTTCTGAATGATGAGCTCAACCGAGAATTTGAGATCCTCAGTAAGTTGGATCATCCTGTGTATTATATGGAATACAGGGTAAACGAAATGAATGAATATGTGATCGGAGCATCACTCGGAAGTCTGATCCGTTCACGGAACAACAGGCAACGTATAGCTTTTTCCAATGTGAGGATAGGTGATTATAATTTTGATAATACGCATTTGTTTGCTTCCCATCCTTCAGGAATGATGGCAGACGAAGGGCAAGGCGGCATCATTCCCCTGGATAATAATGAGATGGCCATTAAGCAACAGTTATGGAAGATTACAAACAGCTCGTATGAGAAGGCCATTCAACGCTATCTGACGATAAGGGAGAATATGCCTGACCAATCCGACGGGAAGAGTATACCTGATTTTGCCAAAGCTGTGCCGGAAACTTTCTATGAACCGCCGCTTACTGATGATAAATTTCCGGATGTCGCGGTCTGGGAGGAAAAGCTGAAACGGTATACGGAACTCTTTAACCAGGATTCGGGTATCTTTTTTGCCGAAGGTTATCTTGCATATTCTACCGAAAGAAAATATTTCGTTTCAACGGAAGGCAGTTCCGTTGTTCAAAATAATTCCCATTGCCAGTTACATTTTATTTGTGCTGTATTGACGAAGGAGGGTAATCCCATTCCATTTCAGAAATCATTTACAGCATTTACTCCGGATCGCCTGCCTTCGGAACAGGAGATCACCAGCAGTTTAATTGAGTTAAGAATACTGATGACAAAACTGAAAGATGCACCATTGGCAGAGGCATATTCCGGTCCTGCTATTCTCTCACCCGAAGCCGCGGGTGTTTTTTTCCATGAGATCTTTGGTCATCGTGTGGAAGGACACAGGATGCGTAATTTTACAGACAGTCACACTTTTAAAGGTAAGCAGGAGCATCAGTATCTTCCGGAATACATTTCGATAAGCTTTGATCCCCAGGCTGAAAATTACCTTGATACGGATTTGTTTGGCTCATATAAATATGATGATCAGGGGATCCGGGGACAAAAGGTAGATGTGATCCGGAACGGAGTGGTTAAAGATTTTTTGTTATCACGAGTGCCTGTAAAAGAAGGGGATACATCTAACGGGCATGGTCGTGCCGGAGCAGGTCAGGCTCCTGTTTCCCGGCAATCAAACATGTTTGTTCGGACAAAAAAGCCATTGTCTGACAGAGCGTTAAGGAAAAAATTGATCAGAACATGCAAAAGACAGGATAAGGAATTCGGGTATTATTTTAAAACCGTTATTGGCGGTTTTACACAAACTTCCCGTTATTCCCCGAATGTATTTAATATTACGCCTATTGAAGTATACCGGATATATGTTGATGGCAGGTCTGATGAGCTGGTTCGCGGGGTGAACCTGATCGGTACTCCCCTTGTAATGTTTTCCGGGATTGAAGGTACCGGAGATACGATGGGTGTATTTAACGGTATGTGCGGTGCTGAATCCGGCCAGGTTCCGGTTAGCACTATTTCTCCGGCCCTTTTAGTGAATAAAGTTGAAACACAGCGACAACCTGTTGCGGTAATGACCATGCCGGTTCTGCCAAACCCCAGGGCAACAGGAAACTCCGAATAAAATATCAGAAAAATGAAGAAATACAACGCGGCATTTGCATTGTTGTTTATATTGTTATTACCAGGAATAAATTCCGGAAAGATGTTTTGTCAGCCTGATATTGTCTTGCAGGCCATGAAGGATGAAATGGAACGCAATATGACCGAACTGGTTTATAAGGATTTTGATAAACCGTTTTTCATAAGTTATACCGTGGCTGACATGCATTCTTTGCATATAAGTGCCACCCTGGGAGCACTGATCTCTTCCGGGGAAAACAAACATAAAACATGGGCGGCAAGGGTTATGGCAGGTGACTATAAGGTGAATGATGAAAATTTTGATGGAAATCCGCAACCTTCACTTCCCGATATACCCGAGTATGACCTGCCGGTTGAGGACGATTACGACGGTATCAGACAGGCATTATGGGTTATTACGAATAATATTTATAAAAGAGCCGGTGCGGGCTATAAAAACAAGATGGAGATGCTTGAAAGAAGCGGCCTTTCTGTTGAAGACCTTGAGATTGATGATTTCAGCAGGGCTCCTGTTGTGGAAATGATCGATACCGTGATCAAACCTGATCCTGATATTGATAAACTGGAAGATCTGGTAAAACAGTTATCTGAAGTATATTACCGGTATCCTGATATTATCGATTCGGAAGTTACATTGAATTATATTTTTGCAACAGTCTATTTTGTCAATTCAGAAGGAACGACACTGAAAATTCCCCTGCAGCTGTCCATTATATCATCCTCAGCCTCAATATTCGATCCTGCCGGAAAAGAGATCACGCATCATGTAGTGACTTTTTCGCGGGACATTAAGGAACTGATTTCTTCTGATAGCCTTGAAAAAGATCTTAACACCCTGGCGGCTAACATTACCGCCGTTAATACTGCCGATCCCCTCCAGGAAAATTATTCCGGACCGGTTCTGGTACAGGGGCAACCTGCCCTTCAAATGGTCTATAACGATTTATTCAGGGGTAAGAATTCCCTGGTGGCATATAGGGAATCCCTGTCGGCTGGTCCGCAGAACAGTGTCTATTACGAACAAAATCCCAATACATTTGAAACAAAACTGAATAAGAAGGTGGCTTCCGAAAATCTAACCATAACCACAATGCCGGCTTACCCGGGTTTTTCTTTTGCTCCTTTGCCCGGTTCGTTTAAAGTGGATGCGGAAGGAGTTATGCCGGAGGATAGTTTGGTATTGATCCAAAACGGGATCCTGAAGAATTTGTTGAATGACAGGACACCCACACGATCCGTGCCCTCTTCAAACGGTTATAAACGTTTTTCACTTCACCCTTCATTTGTATCGAAAAGCATCTCTCCCGGTATTCTCAGGGTCCGATACGATTCGTCGCAATCTTGTAAAGGGTTGAAAAATACACTGATAAGGCACGCGCGGGAGGAGGGATATGAATATGCACTGATAGTGAGGTCCCCGGAGGTGTCGGGATCATATTATCCTGCCGGTATTTACAAGGTTGATATCGAAAGCGGAGATGAAAAACTGGTCAGGTCAGCTTATATTAAGAATGTGCCGGATGATCTGATGAAAAATGTAATTACTTCATCTGACAAGGAGCAGGTATTTAGCTTTTTGACCAGTGATAACACATCTTCTTCCAATAACGGAATTAATGGTTCTTCCGGCGGGATACCGGTTACTGTGACAGGTCCCGGTGCTTTTTTGTTTTCTGAAATGGAGATTGAATATAATATTGAGCCTTTATCAGGAAAGAAGCCGCCTGTTGCCAGTCCCCTGCAGGAATAGTTATGATAATAATAACTGATTCCGGCCCGACATATGAATAATGCCGGTCAGATAATATTTTTTTGTTATTTTCGTTATTATATCGACTTTTTCATTTAATAGAATGATCCAGACTCATCGTGACACTTATTTTTCGGAAAAAGGGCCGGCCTGGCAGGGGTTATTAAAGTTCTGGCTTTATATTCATGTTATTCTTTTTCTGAGTACAGGGTTGAGAAGGATTGCAGCCACCACAGGCCTGATTTTTCTGATGCTGGTTTCGGTAGCTCAATCCGGAGGTGATAATACCTATGATTTCCTGAATCTTACAAATTCAGCCCGGGCAGCTTCCCTGGGAGGTAAACTGATTACGGTGTATGATAACGACCTGAACCTTCCTTTTCATAATCCTGCACTTCTGAATGAAGAAATGAGCAATCACCTGGTATTGAATTATGTCAATTATTTTGCAGGTTTAAATTACGGGTACTTTTCATATGCAAATTCTATCGGGGAGGCAGGCAATTTTGCTGCAGGTATTCACTACCTTAATTATGGGACCTTTACAGCTGCTGATCCGATAGGAGAAATTACAGGTGAATTTACAGCAGCCGAATATGCTTTTAACCTGATATATTCACGGAAAGTCGACAGTCTGATAAGTTTCGGCGTTAATCTTAAGCCGGTTTATTCATCCCTTGAATCATACAGCTCACTAGGCATTGCACTTGATGCCGGTATTACTTATTTTAATCCTGACAGATTATTTTCTGCATCTCTTGTGATGAAAAATTTTGGTACCCAACTCACTACATATTACAAAAATGGTGATCGTGAACCGCTTCCTTTTGAAATACTTGCCGGGTTTTCGCGGGAGCTGCAACATGCGCCTTTTCGTTTTAGCTTTGTTGCCCAGCATCTTGAGAAATGGGACCTGACCTATAAAACAGAGGAAGATATCCATGATGAGATTGACCCTTTCACGGGACAGGTTGAGAAACCGGCTAAGCTTGATCAGTTTTTTGACAGGCTTATGCGCCATGTTATTGTAGGGGTCGAGTTTTTTCCGGTCGAAAGTTTCATGATACGGCTGGGTTACAATTATAAGCGCCGGCAGGAGATGAAACTGGATACACGGACGGCAATGGTCGGATTTTCATGGGGTTTTGGCATTCGCGTATCTAAGTTTCATATCAGTTATGGCCGTGCAGCTTATCATCTTTCAGGAGCCTCCAATCATTTTTCTCTCAGCACCAATCTTTCTGAATTTGGTAAAATGTTTTAAAGGGGTATGAAATTGCTATCTTCGTGTTTTTATAAACACAACTAAATGGATCCTCCGGGTAAAAAGCTCACAATTGCCATTGACGGGTATTCGTCATGCGGTAAAAGTACTTTCGCAAGGACCGTTGCCAATGATTTGGGCTACCTTTACATCGACAGCGGCGCGATGTACAGGGCCGTGGCGTTATATTGCATAAAGCACCAGTTGATCCGTGGTTACGAGGTTGATCAGGAAATGCTTACCGGGCGGCTTGATGATATAAATATCTCTTTTGAATATAATCCGGATACAGGCATTCACGAAACTTTGCTGAACGACAAAAATGTTGAAGCTGAAATACGGGGTGTTGAAGTGTCTGGCATTGTGAGTCAGATCAGTAAAATTAAGAAAGTGCGGGAGAAAATGGTTGCCCTTCAGCGTAAAATGGGAGAAAGCAAGGGAGTGGTAATGGAAGGAAGGGATATTGGAACGGTTGTATTTCCGAAAGCAGAAATAAAGATCTTTATGGTTGCTGATATGGAGATAAGAGCCAGGCGAAGATATGATGAGCTGATTACAAAGGGTATAAGGGTAAATTATAACGAGATAAAACAAAATATTGAGGACAGGGATAATCTCGATCTGACTCGTGAGGAAAGTCCTCTGATTAAGGCACCCGATGCAATTGTACTTGACAATTCGACAATGACCGTGGACGATCAGATTGAGTGGTTTGATCGATTGCTTCGGGAGTATTGATAATTATTGCATATATTCCCGCATGGGCACAGATACCGGCAAACGCAACAGGCAGGGGGCATGCTTATCAGGTGAATCATTGAAATCATTAATAATGATGAAGGTTGAAATTAATAAAGACTCGGGATTTTGTTTCGGAGTGATAAACACAATTCAGATAGCGGAAGATATACTTAAAAAAGAAGGCCATCTTTACTGCCTGGGAGAGATAGTACATAATGAAAGGGAGATCAGGCGGCTGGAAGAGAAGGGTCTGGAAACCATTACTTATGATAAATACAGGGAATTGAAAAACTGCAAAGTTTTACTACGGGCCCATGGGGAGCCGCCCGAGACATACCAGACAGCACAACGTAATAATATTGAGCTTATTGAAGGAACCTGTCCGGTTGTGCTGAAGCTTCAGGAGAGAGTAAGGTTAAGTTATGAAGAGCTTCAGCATAATAAAGGGCAGGTTGTTATTTACGGTAAAAAGAACCATCCTGAAATTATCGGGTTACTCGGCCGTGCAGGTAACAGTGCAATTATTATTGAAAAAGCTGAAGACCTTGACCAGGTTAACTTTTCACGCCCCGTTCATCTTTATTCACAAACCACCAAAAGCAGGGAGCAATATGAAGAGATTGTGAATATTGTCAGGACAAAAGCTTCAGCTTTAAAAACAGAACCATTTATAAGATGTGCAAAATCAACCTGCGGGCAAGTAGCCGACCGTGCAAAAAAATTACGTGAGTTCAGCCGCGAACATGATGTTATTTTGTTTGTAAGCGGGAAGAAAAGTTCTAACGGAAAGTATTTATTTTCCGAATGCCACGCTATCAATCCGCGAAGTTATTTCATATCTGACATAAATGAAATTGATCCTGCATGGATAGAAAATGCCGGATCGGTTGGTATATGTGGTGCTACCTCAACTCCCCAGTGGCTGATGGAGCAGGTAGCCGGGTATATTGAATCCGAACCATGAGAATAAAAATATTTTGATTTTTTTTGATGTGTTTCATTTATTTTGAATAATATATAATAGTTGTAAAAAAATTACATGATATGGGAAGAATAAACCGAATAGGAGTTTTTACTTCGGGAGGAGATTCACCCGGAATGAACGCGGCAATCCGTTCCGTTACGCGAGCGGCAATAAACCATGAACTGGAAGTTATGGGCATAATGCACGGATACCAGGGTATGATTGACGGGGATATAAGAAAGTTAACTTCCAGGGATGTCAGCGGGATTATTCAAAGAGGCGGTACCATATTAAAGACAGCCCGCTGTGAAGAGTTTAAAACCCGGGAAGGCAGAAAAAAGGCTTATGATCAGTTAGAAAAAGCCGGAATAGACGCCGTGATCGTTATTGGTGGTGACGGTTCCTTTACCGGTGCAAGCCTGATGTCAAAGGAATATGATATCCCTTTCGTGGGGATTCCGGGGACCATTGACAATGATCTTTATGGCACCGAATATACGATTGGTTATGATACGGCCCTGAATACCATTGTAACGGCAGTGGATAAGATCAGGGATACTGCCAGCTCGCTTAACCGTGTGTTCTTTGTTGAGGTCATGGGAAAAGAAGCCGGTTTTGTAGCCATGCAAAGCGGGATAGCCTGCGGGGCAAAGGGTATACTTATACCTGAAGTGAAGGGACAGCTTGACAAGCTGAGGCAGATCCTTACCAAACGGGTTAAAGAAAAGCGGTCAACAATTATTCTTGTTGCAGAGGGAGAAGACGAAGGCAGGGCAATCGATATTGCAGCAAAATTTCAGAAGGAATTCACCGGTATTGATATTCGTACAACCATACTGGGGCATATTCAACGGGGTGGTTCACCGTCTGCTGTAGACCGGTTCAATGCAAGCCGCCTGGGTGTTGGTGCAGTTGAGGCACTGCTCGATGATCAGAAAAGCATTATGGTCGGTTTAATGCAAAACGAAATTGTTCATGTCCCGTTAAATAAGACGGTGAAGTTACATAAGGACATTGACCGGGATTTAATGAATATTGCAGATATACTGATCTAACTTGTATTATTCATAAAAATGAATGATAATTATGTAATGTGTTGAAGAACATTAAAATAACAAATTAGAACCCTAATATTTATTATGCATTCATTTTTACAAAGTGCGCCAATTTCAGGGCATCTGCTTCGTTGCGAAAGCTTCGCGGTAGGCTACTACAGCTTCAGCTTCCGATGCTTTGCATCTGCCCTAAACTTGACGTATGAATAATACAGGCTAATCTGCATTATTGGTTTCGTTGTTTTAAAGGTTCTGCTATTGAAGCCTTACATTTGCCCCGGACCTGATACATGAATATTACAGGCTAAACCTGCAAGGATTTTATATACAATCTTTGTAAAATGCAGGATGCGCCTGATCAATGTGGTGTTATTCAAATTATTCCGATGGAAACTCACTGCAGTCAACATCATCCAGCCATTGTTCATATTCATCTCTCTGCGCTGCCCACTCGGCTGCTGTACAGCCCTCGTAAAAATCTGATATTGCATCCACTGCATTTTCACATGTTTCCCGTGTTGGATTATTACTATAAGTAATTACAGCATTTGAAACAGCATCAATAAGCACTTCACAATTGTCGGTTGTGGGCTCATTATCATTATCGTTCTTTGAACATGTATTCAAAATAAAAACAGAACTGACCAAAAGTACTAACAGGTAAAGTTTTTTTGTTTTCATAATTCCATTATTTATATTTTATACAAATATAAAAAAATGCCGGATAAAGAACAATATACTATTTGTTGTAAAAATCAACTTTTAGTATTTTGTGTTATCACTTAAGAAATCAGCATTATCCTGCATTATTGGCTACGTCGTTTTAAAAGTTTAGCTTTTAACCTGGCTTATATTTATATTGACATTGCCACATCACGCCTGTTGGGTTCAACAGGTGGGGCTCATGAAATATCACTGATGTACATGATAAGATCAGACCGGTTTTCCAAAAAAGCAAAAAGAGGTGCTCTTCCGTGTCCTGATTTCTGATCTGGGTACTGACCAGCTGGTACCGGGTTAATCAAGCCGTCATTCCGCCGTCCACGGGATTGACCGTCCCGGTTATAAATTTGCTTTCCTCTCCGGCAAGGAAAATAACACAATTGGCAATATCCTCATTTGTAGCATACCGCCCGAGCGGGATCTGCTGTTCAAACTGTTTTTTTGCATCCCTGCTTTCGCCGGGATTAAAACCTTCTTCCAGTGAACGCATCATACGGTTATCCACGGGAGAAGGATTAACAGTGTTAACACGTATGCCATACGGGGCTCCCTCTAGTGCTGCAGATCTCATCATTCCTATAACTGCATGTTTACTCGTAACATAAGGGGTGACGTTTGCCGTACCCTGCATCCCGGCTACAGAAGAAGTAAGAATAATACTTCCACCGTTTTTATTTTTTTTCATTACAGGAAACACGTACCGTAAGCCGTAAAACATACCGTCCACGTTTATCTGCATTAGCTTCCTGTATTTTTCAATAGGGTAATCCTCAATCGGGGCGACGTCTCCTTCAATACCTGCATTATTGAAAAATACATCAATTTTTCCAAATAACTCCACTGCCCTGTCCACATATTTTTTTACATCTTCCTCCCTGGAAACATCAGCAACAATATAATGAACGCCGGGCATATCAATATTATTTACTGCTTTTTTTAAACCTGCTTCATCAATATCCACAAGTAAGACCATTCCGCCTTTTTCGGCCATCAGTTTTCCTGTTGCAGATCCTATTCCACCTGATCCGCCGGTTATTACTATTGCATGTTTATCCATATGTTCCATAAATATTATGTTTTATTTTAAATTATAGTTTAATTTATAAGAAATTGTCCGGACACCTAATGTATGGCATTTTGTACAAGCATAAATTCATTCAGATTCTCCATATTAATTATACCTTTGATCCTGCCTTTTGATAATACAGGCATAGCATTGTATTTTTTTTGTTGCATTAACTGAAATACTTCCTGCAATGGTGTATTCAACTCTACCGTTTCAACATCGGTTTTCATCACCTCTTTTACTTTTTCATCTTTACCGTATCTTGTAAGGCCTTCAATGATATTGTTTTTCGATACGAATCCGTGCATGTCATCATTCCCGGTAACAATAAATCCGCTGGTGGAATGGTGGATCATCAGGTCTGCCACCTTTTGCAGGGGATCATCGGGATGAATTTTTATTACATCTGTTATCAAAGCATCTTTCACCTCATAGTTATTTAATGCCTGCCGGAATCGTATAGTCTCATATTCAGCCTGTGCGCCCAGGTATACGAATATTCCAATGATTACCAGGAAAGGATTAATAAATAATCCAAATATTACGAATCCCACAGCAAACAACTGTCCGATATTTTTTGCCACCCGCGTGGCTTTTACACGATCCATTTTAAATGCCAGGGCGGCACGTAATATGCGTCCCCCGTCCATTGGGAAAGCAGGGATCAGATTAAAGGCCACTATAAACAGATTGACCAGCATCAGCATAATGAAGAAATTGTTTGATGTGATAGCTTTGAATTCTATTTGCTGAAGATCCAAATTGCCCGCGGCAGATAGGATCACCCATAAAATGGCCGCTATTATCACATTGACAATTAACCCGGCAACCGATACAACCAGTTCCTGCCCGGGTTTTTCCGGCATTTTGGTAATGTTGGCCATGCCTCCGATAGGTAAGAGAGTTATGCTGCGTACTTCACCGCCGTATTGCTGTGCAGTAAGCGCATGGCCGAACTCATGCAGGGTTACACAAACGAAAAGAGTGAGGATGAATAATACTGATAACAGAACCTGCTGGGCATTTAAACCCTGTTGAATATCAATGATCACGATCCAGGCGATCAGCAACAGGAATGTCCAGTGTATAGATACCTTGATCCCAAATGGTTTTCCAAGTTTTAATGAATATTTCATGGACATGATAACTTAAATTATGATATTATCTTTCTCATTTCCGGTCTTTCAGGTGCTTATCTGTTAATTATGCCCCGTACTTCGCGAGCTTAAGGGTGTGTGCCATTGCCAGGGGAATGATCTCACGTGCATATATAGTGCCTAGTTCACCTTGCCGGCATGTGATCTCATTGAATTGATCCGAATGGCCGCCGACCGGATAGGGTACCTTCATCAGCAGTGGAACGGGATGCCAGCTGTGGGCTTTTATAGCCGCGGGAGTGGAATGGTCGCCCGTAATGATAAGCACATCCGGTTCGTTTTCGAGAATCACCGGAAGGGCTTTATCTACCTCCTCAATTGCCGCTGCTTTGGCATCCGCATCACCGTCCTCACCTGTTTTATCAGTATATTTATAATGACCGAAAACAAAAGTATGGTCTTTCATTGCTTTGACTACTTCATCACATACCTCTTTTCCTGATTTGGGTTCCGAAAAAACAGGTATGCCAACCAGTCGTGAAACACCCCTGTACATGGGGTATCCGGCAACTGCCGCGGGTTTTAGTTTATATCTTTCCTCAAAATCAGGCCAGTTGGGAAGCATGGCGAAACCCCTGGCCAGAACGAAGTTGGTTTGCTTTTCATCGTGCAATATATCACGAAGCTGGTCAAGTATTTTTTTAACTGTTTTTGCTGTTGATGAACCGCTGTAATCACTCCTGTCAGGTTCAAGCGGAGGGACGCCGGTTTTCTGCGGATCGGTATCAGGAACATCATCATCAAGCCCTTTTCCCCTTATAACCATCAGTGCACGGTGTTCGGAAACTGTTTGAAAGAAAACTTCAAGCCCCCCAGGAGGGGCAATCTCTTTATTTATCTTTTTAACTACAGATTCATTTTTTTCGGTTGATATCCTTCCTGCACGCCTGTCGGTTACATTTCCATCATTGTCAAGAGTACAAAAATTTAGTCGTGCTGCAATATCACCTTTTTGAAGAGGAAAGTCAATGCCCAAAGCGCTTAGAACGCCGCGTCCAACCTTATAGATCAGCGGGTCGTAACCAAATAATCCCAGGTGGCCGGGCCCGCTGCCGGGTGTTACGGCAGGAGCTACCGGATGTGATAAGCCCAGTATACCGCGTACAGCAAGCTTATCCATGTTCGGTGTACGGGCCCGCTGCAGTGAGGTTCCTTTACCGTCATTATTACAGTCTCCCAGGCCGTCCATCACCAGTAATACAATTTTTTTCTCGTTAACTTCAGCTAGTGAGCTGATCAGATTTCCGTATCGATCGTTCATAATTTCGTTGTTTATTAAGTTTTGTTCATTTGTTTTATAATAGTTCTGCGAAGAACCCCGTATTTTACAGATAGAATACTGTGCCATTAATTTCAGGATTGATTATGATGAGGTTGAATAAGTGTATTCGCAACTGTTATAAATGATTGATCCAGGTGGTAAATAGTTAAGTTCTTAAAACATTTTGTAGATTTCCTTCACAGGGTTGTGTAATATTTTGCTCAGGTGGTAATAATACTGTAATTAATATTACTTCCCCCGATCCATGATTTCGAACTGCCCGCGTGGCAGTTCGACCTACTTTTTTGTCTTCCACACAAAAAAGTAGGCAAAAAAAGTCACCGTTCCATAAAAATCGCTTGATTTACTACGAAAGGTTTTCTCCCCGCGGAACCCAAACTCACTCCTCCTTCGTCGTCGCTCGGACAGGGTTCCTCCAGGGCCCCCGCGACGAAAACCTTCCTTGAAATCTTACGCGATTTTTCTGAGACGGCCCACGCTACTGCAAAACTATATACTAATTTTAAAGAAAGTGGGCTTTGCGTAACGACGGCTCCATCTGCCTGGAGCAGGTTAAAGAAACATCCGGATTAGCTTCCTGAACTCCCTCCGGTCGGTTACAAATCCGGATGAGCAATGTGCCATAGCAAAGCTTATCTTAAATAACGTAAGTTCCTTTCGGTAGTATCCTTTCCAAATAAACTTACAACAGAACGGGAACCCGCCTTCAGGATTTTTCGTTAAAAAAAATCAAGGTGATCACCGTTAAAAAAATCGAGCTGTCCGACGTCAGGAGTTCTCGATTTTTAGGTGAGCACCTTGATTTTTTAGGAAAATCCTGTCAGCGGCGGCATTTCTTTGTTTACTTTCTTTTTGCTGGAGAAAAGAAAGTAAATCGAACCGCCTGGGGAGCGGTTCGAAACAATTGGCTCTTTGAAGGCATATATAATAACAATGCTATTCTATATAAGAGCCTCGAGGCATTT
>CAZBJH010000024.1:0-8662 GCA_964492185.1 uncultured Bacteroidales bacterium
TAGGATAATCCTGTCAGCGGCGGCGTTTTTTGCTTACTTTTTTTCGCTGTTGCAACTTAGCCGAAGGCGATCTCACGACCCGTTAGGGGAGTAACAAAGTAAGTCGAACCGCATGGGGAGCGGTTCGAAACAATTGGCCCTTTGAAGGCATATATAATAACAGTAGTGTTCATAATAAAAATGCTATTCTATATAAGAGTTACCTTGATCCCGAACATGCTGAACAGACACCTGATAAGAAAAACATTCTGCAAAGCTTATGGACGCACACTATTCCTTCTTTTTTTTAAAATAGAAAAAACTTCTGATTTTACGCATAGTGATGGAATGGCGTTGGGTACCTCTCGGTCCGAGCAGGAAAGCATAAGGATGAAGAGATTCGATATTGTAACAGATAATACGTGCTATTGCCAGGAAGGGCACGACAACAAGCATCCCGGGGATCCCCCACAGAATTGCACCAAGGATCAGTCCAACAATAATGAAAAAAGGATTGAGCTTTACATTACCGCCTACGATGTTGGGTGTGAGAATATTGTTTTCAGTGAATTGAATAATAATGAACAGAATAATTACACGAAGTGCATAATACATGGGTTCATCAGTAGACACGAGAACGAACAGCAGGGGCACGGCTCCCCCCATCAGAGTTCCAAAATACGGTATGAAATTGAAAAAAGCAGAGACAATCCCGAAGAGAATAGCAAATCTGACACCAATAATTGACAATCCCAGCGAATTAAGGAAACACAGAATAAAAACCACAATGGTCACACCTCCCATATATCTTGCTGCAATGGTAGAAATATCACGAAGAATATTAATCGTTTTGAGTTTATATTTCTTATTTACAATTTTCAAAATAAAATAGGCGAATTTTGTCCGGTAATAAAGAAACAGGAAAATGTAAACAGGTAATAACAATATTTTTACTATTGTTCCTGTTGTAGCTGAGAAAACATCACCCAATATATTATTTCTGACGCTGAACAGGGAACTAACGGTATCCTTCAGGAAGCTTTCCAGGGTATTGTCCTGTATGCCGATAACCGAATCAATTGCAGATTGAAGCTTTTCAATGTTTTCAATTGCCTGCTTCTTTACAGCAGCAAATTCATCCAGCAGGTTTGTAAGTTGAAAATAAAAGAATGTAAAGGTACCGCCAAGTACAATAATAGTAAAAAGTATAGCGATGAGATTTGCAATTATCCTCGGAATCCCCTTTTTTTCAAAATAATTGACAATGGGATATAATAAATAAGCCAGCAGGATGCCAAATGCAATGGGATACAGAAATTCCCTGGCCTGTATGAGACCGTAGACAGATAAAACGAGACTGATAATAAAGAAGGTATACCTGGTTAAGAAGCTTTTATCCTTTTTCATTGAAGCCGGGTTAAAGAAAATTTTAATTCTGCCGGAGCAAATACCGGTAAATGAAAATTCAATTCTGTTCGTAAATTTAACATTTTACAAACAATTATTATGCCTTCATCACGTTCCTGTTTTATATTTAAATGTAATCTTGTCATATGTTTTCTATTCTGAATTATCCGTAAAAATGAATAATACAGGGTATAATTCTAAAAAAGTTAGTATGAAACGAATTATGTTAATTATAGGAGCGGCAGTTATCAGTACAGCCCTTGGTGCACAAATGAGTTTCGGTCCCAAAGCCGGGTTAAGCCATTCAAAGTTAAGGATTGACGATAGTTTTAATACAAATGACGGGATTTACAGGTATAATACTGTTGATGCCAAAACAGGCTTTCACGCGGGGTTATTTGCCCGTGTGTGTGTTGCAGGTTTTTTTGTTCAGCCCGAAGTGTTATTTACTTCTGCAGGAGGTACGGTTGAAGTAAGATCTCCCAATGCAGTTCAAGAGATCAGGGAGCTGAATTACAATAAGCTCGATATGCCTGTTCTTGCAGGAAAGAAATTTTTAGGTTTTGTAAGGGCGGAAATTGGTCCGGTATTCAGCCTGATGCTGTCAGACGATGCACGCAACACCGAACTTGTTTCCGAAGTAAAACAAAATTACAATTCGTCAACGATAGGTTACCAGATGGGGGTCGGGATCGATATATCCAAAGTATATATTGACCTGCGGTATGAAGTCAGCCTCAGTAAGTTTGGTGATAGTATCAACATAGGATCCGGGGAATTCAGTACAGATATGCGCACATCAATTGTATCATTAAGTGTAGGGATTAATCTCCTGTGACCGGCTATAGTGTCTGTCCATAAAATCCCATTTGCCGCGTTATGCTTGTCCGAAAATTGCCCATTTACTGCAAGTAAACTCCGTGTTTTCTGACCGCGCATGCCTTACTGGATTTGCTGGCGCGGATTTGTAATCCGTGCCTGTATTATTTTTCTCTCCGATCCGTCTTTTTCGGATCACATCTCTTATTACAGTATTTCTCCCAAACGCGATGTAGAGAATAGTATTCATTCGTGGAAATCATTCTACGATTGGCGGATTTTTAAATAATTTTCATCAGGCTGAATAATATTATTTGAAATAATAAACCGCTATCAAACAGCAGTTATTGTTTGATAACTGGTATCACATACTGCTGAGTTGGTTTATTTGTACTGTGTGGTATAAAATTTGGCATGTTACACATATGAATAATTTGACTTGTCTATTGGTAAAAATTCCCGATGAATGAAATTAAAAAGCATAAACCCATATAATAATGAAGTTCTTGAAGAGTTCGATGAATTTTCTTCTTCAAAGATCAATACTCTTATAGGCTATGCCGGAAATGCATTTGAATTATGGAGGAAGTCCGGAATTGCCGGACGCTCGGTATTATTGAACAAAGCAGCTGATATTTTAAAAGATGAAAAGGATATCTTTTCACGTTCAATTACGCTGGAGATGGGTAAGCCGATAAAAGAATCAATCAGTGAAGTGGAGAAATGTGCATGGGTTTGTGAACACTATGCACGTGATGCGGAGGTATTATTACAGCGGGAGGCTGTTGCAACGGATGCCGATCTGAGTCTTGTGGTCTACGAGCCATTGGGAACCATCCTTGGTATTATGCCCTGGAATTTCCCTTTCTGGCAGGCTTTTCGGTTTGCAGTTCCTGCCCTGATGGCAGGAAACACGGTTTTACTTAAGCATGCTTCGAATGTTCAGCGATGTGCATTGCATATTGAAAGTATATTTATTAAGGCAGGCTTGCCTGAAGGTGTTTTCCAGAACCTTACACTCAGCTCAAAAAATATCGGCCAGGTAATAGAAAATGATAATATCAAAGGGATCTCTCTTACAGGAAGTGATACAGCCGGGTCAAAAGTAGCTGAAGCAGCCGGACGAATGATCAGGAAGACAGTGCTTGAGCTTGGGGGAAGCAATGCCTTTATTGTGCTGGATGATGCTAACCTTATTAAAGCTGCCAAAACAGGAGTTAAAGCCCGTTTGCAAAATAGCGGCCAGAGTTGCATAGCGGCAAAGCGGTTTATCCTTAAAAGGGGAATTGCCAATGAGTTTATTCAGCTTATAAGTGAAGAGATTGCTCATCTTAAAGCGGGAGATCCCTTAAACCCTTCAACTGATATTGGCCCCCTGGCAACAGTTGATCAGGCTGACAAAGTCCGGTTACAGATAGAAAGATCAGTTGAGATGGGGGCTGAAGTCCTTGCAGGAGGGAAACAAAACGGTGCATTTATAGAACCCGCCATTTTAGTAAATGTGAAGCCGGGCATGCCGGTTTTTGATGATGAAGTGTTTGGGCCGGTATTTTCAATTATTACTGCAGGTTCCGATGAAGAAGCAATTGCCCTGTCTAATCAGTCGAAATACGGGCTTGGTGTTTCACTGTTCACCAATGATATGCAGAAAGCAAAGAGAATGATACCTGAATTCAATGAAGGTTCGGTATTTATAAATGACCTGGTAAAATCGGATCCCCGTTTACCATTTGGCGGTGTGAAAAGATCGGGCTATGGCAGAGAACTGGCTGTTAACGGCATACGGGAGTTCGTGAATATAAAAACCGTTTTTATACGGGAATTTAGTGAAGCCGGAGGCGATTATGATGATCAGGCAGATGTGAAGAAAAATATCGGCCCACGCTAGCATAGAAGCAAAATTATGTCCTTATTATTACATCATAAATAACAGAATGATAATGATGATAAGTATTACAGCCATACCGATAATGCTGATTATTGTAAGATTTCGACCTGATCTTCTTCTTCTTTCGTGTCTCATTATTTGTTCGTGTTAGATTTCCGGTAAAAATTACAATATTTTAAGTTTATTACCAAATGATGGTTGGTATTAAATGTTAGTTTTTAATTTGTTATAGTGATTTTTATATTATAATAAAATTATAATTATGAGAAATACATTGTTAGTATATATCAATAGTGATGAAGTTCCTGAAAAGTATATAAGGTATGCCCTGAACCTCGCAAGGGATCTGGATCTCAACGCGAAGTTTTTGTATGTATTTGATCCGACCGATTATCCTTTGGGTATACCCGGGACAACGGGTGACCGTGTGTTGCTTAACCGGCGTAATGTCGGGCTGGTCACTGATAATGTGAAACGCGGGTTTGAGGATCTTTTTCAGTTAATGGAAACGGAAATACCGGATCATCCTCCCATGGATTATTATATTGAGCAGGGTTTTCCTGCTGATGTTATCAGTCATGAATCAGAAAAGCATGAAGCTCGTATGATCATAACGGAGGGAAGCGGGAACGAAGATGCTTTTTACCTGGGCGAGACAGATATGGAGATCATTAGAAGAACGGATCGTCCGGTGTGGGTGATACCCAAAAACAAGGATTATGAACCCATGCGAAATATTTTATATGCAACGGATTATCAGCATGAAGATATTAAAACTATCAAAAGGTTAAAGTATATTGCCGGGGTGTATTCTGCAAACCTGACAGTCCTGCATATTACAGATGATCTTGATTTTAATGAAAAGATTAAAAGTGCGGGTTTTCAAAAAATGCTGGTTGAGAAAACCGGTTACCGGAATATTGAGGTAAGGTTGCTGGCAGACAACCAGGCAAAGGATGTGAGTAAATCAATTGATGATTATGCATTTGTTTCAGGGGCAAATCTGATTGTTATGTTGAAAGAAAACGAGGGCTTTTTGCACAGGATATTTGGAAAAAGCACTACCGGTGAAATGATCGGACATACTCATATTCCTGTACTGGTATATCACGAACCGGAGAATGAATAGTGCCCTCTTTGAAATTGCTGTCCGCTCCCGTTGTTGTTTAATAAACCGTGTTAACTGATAATTTTTTTTCCAACCTGATATCATTGATCTGAAATAAAATATGAGTACGGTATGCCGCGAATGTATTGGAAATAAGTTCATGAATTATTATCTTCATTGTGTTATGATGAAGAACCCGCGAAAATATCTGCTGCTTTTTTTCTGCCTTTTTGCAGCATTGGTTTCTGCCCGGTACCATCCTGCAAAGGATTTGGGAAAACTGTTTGCTGATGTTCAGTTGAAACCAGTATTTAAGGATTCAAAAACTTTTTGCGATGCTGTCCCCCTTTTTCCCGCGGATACAATCGTGAAGCATTATGAGAAACAGTTGTCTGATCCTGATTTTGACCTGAAAGATTTTGTTTATCAGCATTTTCGTTTACCGGCGGAGCATCTGGATGTATATACCACTGATACCACAGATAGTGTTTTTGAGCACATTGATAAATTGTGGGAAGTACTGGTGCGCCGGCCGGACACTTCTTCAGGCGGTTCGCTGATCCCGTTGCCTGAACCCTATATTGTCCCCGGTGGACGATTCAGGGAGGTATATTACTGGGATAGTTATTTTACCATGCTGGGTCTGGAGACGGCAGGTAAATATGATCTTATCAGGAGTATGGTGGCTAATTTTGCCAGTCTTACAGACCGATTCGGTTATATTCCCAATGGCAACCGTACTTACTATTTAAGCCGGTCACAACCTCCGTTTTTTTCTTTGATGGTGAGGCTTTTATCCGGTATTGACGGGGACTCTGCCCTTATCAGGTACCTTCCCCATCTGGAAAAAGAATATCGTTTCTGGATGAACGGGAAGGAAGATCTGTCGGACAACAACCGGGCTTTCCGCAGGGTGGTTCTTCTCCCGGGAGGTGAGATACTCAATCGCTACTATGATGATGAGCCCGCACCCAGGCCTGAAGCCTATAAGGAAGATTATTCCCTGGCTCATTTGACGGAAAGGAAGGCCGCTGATATATATCTAAATTTGCGTGCGGCCTGTGAATCAGGCTGGGATTTTAGTTCACGCTGGTGCAGGGACGGGCATACACTGGCAACAATACATACCACCGAAATAATCCCGGTCGATTTGAATTGTCTGATATACCATCTTGAGCAATTGCTGGCTGAAGGTTTTCATAAGGCCGGCGATGAAACAAAGGCGATTAATTTTGCCCGACTGGCAGACAAAAGGAAAAAGGCAATTATCAAATATTGCTGGAGCGATAATAATGCCTTTTTTATGGATTATGATTTTGCCGCAGAAAATATCACCGGCATCTATTCCCTTGCCGGCACTTATCCGCTGTATTTTAATATCGCCGACACTCTTCAGGCGAATCTTGCAGCTGCTGTTTTGGAGGAAAAATTCCTTTTTCCCGGGGGACTGGCTTGTTCAACAGTTTTTACCGATCATCAGTGGGATGCTCCTAACGGATGGGCTCCCTTACACTGGATAAGTATCAAGGGATTACAAAACTACGGGAAGGATGAACAGGCAGGTATGATCACCTGGCGCTGGACAGATCATGTTATAAGTTATTTCAGACAAAATGACAATCTTGTTGAAAAATACAATGTTGTTGAGCCGGGAACCAATGCCAGGGGAGGTGAGTACCCCAATCAGGATGGATTTGGCTGGACAAACAGTGTTTTTCTTCGTTTGCTCATGGAAATGTGAAAAAATTTACACACTTTTTTGTTGATCCTTCTACACAAAGCTGATTTTCGGACAGTCAAATCCGCAT
The DNA here is from genome assembly GCA_964492185.1 of uncultured Bacteroidales bacterium. Lineage (GTDB taxonomy): Bacteria > Bacteroidota > Bacteroidia > Bacteroidales > UBA10428 > JAFGSZ01. The sequence goes on from CAZBJH010000024.1 coordinate 7,010, forward strand.
GTATAATTATTTTTTTTTCTTTGTTTGTCTTTCATACCGGGATTATCGTATGGTTCAAGTCGGTTTTTTGGCACAGTATTATCTTCTCTTTGTAATATAATAATAACTTAAAAATATTTATTATGATTAGAAAGAAATACATAAGTACTGTTGTTTATGCTGTGATACTTCCATTTACCCTGATCCTGTCATGTACCCAGGGTGGTGAAAGGCAAAGTACGGACAGAAGTGATATAATCTATGCAGATTGGAAACCCACGGATAGTGCAATAACTGATGTAATTAATGATCATCTCGCGGACCATCCCGATGTTTCTGCACATCTTATTGATGTTAGCACAGCAGACGGGATCGTAACTCTTTCGGGCTCGACCGATAATATCCTGGCGAAAGATAAAGCAGAAGAAATTGTATCTGTAGTAAAAGGAGTGAAAGGTGTTATCAATCTTATTAAGGTTAAAGTTGATCCGGTAGAGGATTATGAACTGGAAGAAAAAATAAACAAAGCACTTTATTACGGGCCTGTCACCAGGCCTCGTAAAATAGATGTGGAAGTTAACGATGGTAATGTCACACTCGAAGGTGTTGTTAATTCATGGCAGCAAAGAAAGAGCGCGGAGGATGTTGTAAAATCCCTGAAGGGGGTTGTTACAGTTGATAATAATCTCAGGTTTAAATATGATGAGGACAGAGATGTAAATGAAATGAAGGCGGACATAATTGGTCTGATACATGATGATGTCCGTATTGACGGAGAACTGATTGAAGTGCAGGTATTCGATCATACTGCCAAATTGATTGGTACGATTGGCAGTCTGGCTGAAAAAACCCTGGCCGTATCACATGCCTGGGTTACCGGTATTGATTCGGTAAGTGCTGAGGAATTGACTATCAGTGAATGGGCAAGGAATCCTGAAATGCGTACTGATAAGTATGTTGACAGGAGTGATGAAGAAATAAAGGAAGCCATTACAAGGGCTTTTAAATATGATTACAGGATAAATGAGCGTAGGCTTGATATCAACGTGGAAAATGGCAGAGTGACTTTGAGAGGAGAGGTTTATGACCTGGTGTCAAAAATGGCGGCAGGGGAAGATGCACGCGATATTGTCGGTGTTTGGGATGTAATAAACAGGATAAAGGTAAGGCCTGTTGAAATACCTGACAACAAAGCTTTGGCAGATAATGTACGTGTAGCATTAAATGATTATCCTTTTATTGAAAAATACGATCTGAGGGTAAATGTATACAACGGAAAAGCTTATTTATACGGAAATGTATCTTCACGGGCTGACAAAAACAAGGCTTCTGAAATAACCTCTAAAGTACCCGGAATAGTAGATGTACAGAACAATATTGAGGTGATCAGCGGTGGTGTTTATCCATATACATACGGATATTACAGTCCTGATATAGAGATAATGAAGGAACCTGAAATTAAAAAATCCGATGCCCGGATAAAAGCGGCCATACAAAAAGAATTGTGGTGGTCACCATTTGTTAATGAGGATGATATACAAATTGAAGTGGATAAGGGTGCCGTAACCCTGAGCGGAAGGGTTGATACGGAAACCGAGAAGAAACACGCTGAGATCAATGCTATGGAAGGTGGTGCTTTTACGGTTGAAAACAATATTATTGTGAATTACGGAC
>CAZBJH010000024.1:8762-32044 GCA_964492185.1 uncultured Bacteroidales bacterium
GCTATGGAAGGTGGTGCTTTTACGGTTGAAAACAATATTATTGTGAATTACGGACCCTGAAAATAGTTATATTATACACGCGCGATAAGTAACTATTTCAGATATATGCAGAATGTTTCATCGGTCATGTGTATGTTCATAAAGTTACATTTGCAAGGCTTGCGCAGTCCGTAAATGCGAGAGCCACAAGTCACAGACTTGCGGCATATGTAAGTTTACTTTTCGTAAGCGAGCAATATTCGGACAAGAGTAACTAAGCAAATGGGGCTTTACGGACAAAAACTAATTAACATTCATTGTCATGAAAAAACCAAAAATAATATTTACTACCCTATTGATAGTATTGTTGATAGGCACGCTTTCCATACAAGCACAGTATTTCGGGCAGAATAAGGTGAATTATGAAATGTTCGATTTTAGTGTTCTTCGTACTGATCACTTTCAGATCTATAATTACCTGGAGAATAATGAGGTGCTGGAAGATTTTGCAAGCCTTAGTGAACGATGGTATCTGCGTCATCAGGCTGTATTTCTCGATACTATCACGGGATACAATCCTGTAATATTATATAATAATCATGCAGAATTCCAGCAGACCACTGTTATTCAAAGTCTTATCGGGCCCGGTACCGGAGGGGTGACCGAAGGTTTGCGTAACCGTGTTGTGATGCCTGTAATGGCCTCAAATGCTGAAATCAACCATGTACTGGGGCATGAGCTGGTCCATGTTTTTCAGTATAATATGTTCAGGGGTTCTGACAGTGTCAGCTTCCAGGCAATAAACAGTATTCCTTTATGGATGATCGAGGGACTGGCTGAATATTTGTCGATTGGCCGCTATGATGCACAAACGACCATGTGGATGAGGGATGCTGTGATGCAGGATGATATACCTACCATTAAGGATATGACCCGTAAGGCCAATGAATATTTCCCTTATCGTTACGGTCATGCTTTTTGGGCATATATAACCGGTTTATGGGGGGACGGTGTCATTCGACCCTTAGTACTGCTTAGCGGTAAGGTGGGGCATGAAAGGGCTATAGACAGCCTTCTGAATTATAGTGCCGATTCGATTTCAACACTCTGGAAGAATAGCCTGACAGAATATTATCAGCCATATATAGATAATGGCCAGGAGCCGGTTGGAAAAAAAATGTTCGGTCCACGCGCAGGGAAAATGAAGATAGCACCTTCGTTGAGCCCTGATGGAAAATACATGGTTTTTTTATCGGATAAAAATGTTGTGACCATCGATTTTTATCTGGCAGATGTAGAAAAAAGGCGTATAGTAAAAAGGTTAACCCAGGCGGTCAGGAACACACATATTGATAATTACAGTTATACCGAATCGGCCGGTACCTGGGCACCCGACAGCAGGAAATATGCCATTACAACATTTTCCGAAGGCAGGAACAAGTTGATGATCTTCGATGTTAACCGGAGAAGAACACTGGAAACAATTGATATTGAAGGATTGGATTTCTTTAATAATCCGGCATGGTCGCCTGATGGAAATTCCATTGTCCTGGCCGGATTAGCTAAGGGGCAATCTGATCTGTATATGTATGATATTGAAAATGGAACGGTACGGCAGCTCACTGACGACCGTTATTCGGATCTGCAGCCTGCCTGGTCACCTGATGGCAGCAAGATCGTATTTATAAGTGATCGCGGATCGGAAACAGATTTTGATGCCATTAAGTATGGCACTTACAAGATCAATATCTATGATGTGGGATCGGGAAGTGTTAAAAGCTTTGATTTTTTCCCGGGTTCGAATAATACAAGCCCCCAGTTTTCAATTGACGGTAAGTCGGTTTATTTTCTTTCAATTGCTAATGGCACACAAAACATATACGAGCTGGAGCTGGATACCGAAAACCTGTATCGCTTATCTGATTTTAAAACCGGCGTCAGCGGTATTACTGAATTATCTCCTGCCCTGGCCATGGCACGTGAACAGAATGTAATGGCTTATATATTATACGAGGATGACGGTTATTCAATTTATAAGGCCCGTCCGGAAGATTTTAAACGCGAAAGGGTGGATGCTGCATACGCTAATTTGCAGGCAAGAGAGTTGCCCCCGGGTTCACGGCGGTTGTCAACAAATGTTGTGGAACAAAATCTTGACAGATACCCGAAACCTGATCCCTCTGTTTTCAGCACGCAAGCCTACAGACCGGAATTTTCACTGGAATATGTTGGTAATGCCGGAGTGGGTGTCGGGTTTAGCCAGATCGGCACATCAATGGCCGGCGGTGTAAGCTTTTTATTTAGTGATATGTTGAAAAGAAATCAGCTCTATACAAGTGTCAATGTTCAGGGTGAGATCTATGATATCGGCGGACAGGCCGTATACATGAATAATACCCGGAGATTGGGATGGGGAACATCAGTTAGCCATATTCCTTATCGTTCAACACGCGCGTATATGAGTTACGATACAACAGAAGAAAATTACCTGGAACAAAATCTTACTTATCTGATCCAGCGGACTTTTGTGGATGAACTGAGCTTTTTTGGTAATTATCCCCTGTCTAAGAAGCTTCGCTTTGAAGGAGGGGCATCAGCCAGTGTATACAGTTACCGGATGGATAGTATAAACACAAGGTATATCAATGGGATTGAAATTGACAGGACACGCGGACGTATTGATGAAGGTGTACCACCTCCGTTCATGGTGTACCGGGGATATCTTGCTTTTGTAGGTGATGATGCTTCTTTTGGATTAACATCACCGCTGCAGGGATACCGGTACCGGTTTCAGGCGGGCAGGACGTTTGGAAAATACAGTTATTGGGGCCTGACCGCTGATTACAGGAAATACTTTTTCTTCAAACCCCTTGGTTTTGCTTTCAGGGCTATTCATTATGGCCGGTATGGTAAGGATGCCAATAGCTTATATCCTATGTACCTGGGAAATCATTATTATGTAAGGGGATATTCTTATAATTCATTAAGACGAAACCGATGTATTGATAATGATTGTTTACGGATGAACCAGCTAACGGGGAGCAAAATGGTGCTTGCCGGTGCCGAGGTAAGGTTTCCCTTTACAGGGCCTAAACGACTGGCTGTGATCAAATCGGGCTTTCTGTTTTCCGATCTGGTGCTGTTTGGCGACGGCGGATTGATGTGGGAAGAACATGAAGATATTAAGCTGGCGTGGGATCCGTATGAAGACAAACATACACCCATATTCAGTGTTGGCCTGGCATACCGGGTTAACCTGTTTGGTTATGTTATTTTGGAGCCTTATTATGCTATTCCTTTACAACGTGATGATGTTGATTTTGGTGTACTTGGATTTCACCTCTCAGCTGGTGGATGGTAGATAAAATGGTTTTTATTCCAGCACCGAATACTTGGCTTTGCGTTCCTGCCAGCGCTGGCGGGCATATTGCCGCATATCGACAATTTCGTCTTTTTCATCAACAATCTCCAGTCCCAGAATAGTTTCAATAATATCTTCAAGTGTTACAATACCGTCCATTCCGCCATATTCATCAACAACCAGGGCAATGTGCTCTTTCTTTTCAAGCAGCGTTTCCCACACCTGTAATACCGGTTGTGATGATGGTATGGCAACGATATCACGGCGCAGATCCTTAAGTTTCAGACCGGTTCTATCTCTGGCAAACTTCTCGAAAGTAAGTTTGCGCACTGCATATCCTGTAATATTATCCTGGTTTTTCGCGTACAGCGGAATGCGTGAGTAGTGATAAAAGTTTTTGTTCTTCAGAAATTCTTCAAGCGACAGGTTTTCATCTGCCAGGGTAACAACCACCCTGGGTGTCATAATATCACCCACTTTAACAGTGCGCAGGCGCACCAGATTCTGGATGACCTTATTTTCTTTTTCTTCGAAAATACCTTCCTTTGTTCCTATATTTGCCATAGCCGATATTTCTTCCCTGCTTACTGTATGATCGGCATTATCTGATGAAAATACCCTGGTTATGATCTCCGACAGGATTACAAAAGGGTACATCAATACGATCAACACTCTGATTATCCTGCCCGATAACATGGCCAGGCTTCTCCAGTAGTTCGCCCCGATGGTTTTTGGAATGATCTCTGAAAAAACAAGGATCAACAGGGTAAGAACTGCTGAAATAATTCCGAAATAAAGTTCACCGAAAATTCTTGTTGCCTGGGCTCCGACACCTGCAGCCCCGATGGTATGAGCAATGGTGTTCAGTGATAAAATTGCCGATAAGGGCCGGTCAATTTTTTGCCTGAGCCCGATAAGTAATGAAGCTGTTCGGTATCCCTCAGCTTGTTTCGTTTTTAGGTAAGTGAGAGGGGTTGATAATAATACGGCTTCCAGAACAGAACATAAAAAAGACACGAATAACGCCAGAAAAAGATAAAAAAACAGTAATACCATTTTGGTTGTATGCTTTTTTAGATTTTGGTAATCTGATCAAAGATAAGCAAAAGACATCGTACCGGTTCAGGAATAGCTTTCAAAATATGTATTGAAATGAGAATCAGGATCAGCAAACCTGCCCGGCACAAAGTCAGGATTTGCTGAAAAAATCTGCAGTGCATCAGCCTAATTAGTTTCCGTCTATAAAGTTGGCAAAATCTTTAACCGGACATGTGTCTGTTCAGAAAGTTCAATTTGCAAGGCTTGCACAGTCCGGAAACGCGGAGTTTACTTATCGTAAATGAGCAATTTCCGGACAAGCGTAACGCGGCAAATGGGACTTTATGGACAGACACTAATTATTATTTTTTCGGCCTTTGAAACATTTTATTCCAGGTCTTTTTTTATTTCTTCAAATTGTTCTTTGCTGATCTCACCCCTGGCGTAACGTTTTTTAAGGATATCAAGCGGTAATTCGTTCCTGTCAGGTTCAGGTGCCCCTTTTCGTAATGAATAAACAATGATCAGGATAATAAAAACAAAAACGATGAGGCCTGTAATCCATCCCCATCCCATTCCCCAGCCATGATTAAAAGGATGCATAGTATTTATATTTATGTTATGAATGATCCTGTATCAAATAAAAATTTATTCTTCGTGAAAGATCAGAACGGGCAGAGGGGTTTTTTTAATCACCTTTTTTGTTGTGCTGCCCTCAAATATTTTTTCGAGAAATCCTTTATTTTCTTTTAGATATACTATAAGATCAGCACCGGCATCCTCAGCAAAAGTCAGCGTTGATTTAACCACATCCATACCCATTCGCGCATAAGCGCTTATATGGTCATATTCAACCTCTTTTTTCATATTTTCTTCAAATCCCACATTTTTTATCTGCTCGTTAAAACTGCTGTCATCGGTTATGTGCAATGCAATAATATTCGCGTTTGTCGGCTTCGCGTACTTTACCAGCTTTTTCATCGTGGGAATATCTTTGCTGCTATAGTCCGTGGCGTATACTATTTTTTTATATGCCCCGAACTCAGCATCTTCGGGAACAACTATCACCGGACAGGGTGCTTTTTCAACCAATCGCCTGTTATCATCGGTGATAAACTGCAGAAAACCCTTTTCACTTGAAGCTGATAAGAGCAAGAGATCAATATTGTTCTCCTTTATTTCCTCAATTACAGCATCGGACTCAATGCCGGATCTGATCACATTTTTTATTTTGGGCAGATCCTTGAAGTGTGAAGCGATCTTTTCGTTCAGTTTATCAATAGACGTTTTAGCAGCTTTTTCTTTTGCTACTCTTATTTCTTTCGTAACCACGGGTACTGTTCTTATATCACCTGCTGTTGTATACGTACTGCCATAGTATGTCACATCGATAACATGGATCAGCTCGATGTTACAGTCGTATTTTTTTGCAAGTTCAACACCGTATTTTACAGTATTAAAGGCTGTCTCACCAAAGTCCGTGGGGATAAGTATGTTTTGTATGTGGTTCATAATTGCTTAATATTTTATAGTTTATAGCTTCTCATTTTACCTGGTTTGAATGGATCAAATGGGCACCTTTCATTTGCATTTCGCGGTAGGCATTCATTTCATCTTCTTCATGTGCCTTCACACCTTCAACACCATTGGTGACGACATAAGTCTTGTAACTATTTTCAACCGCATCAATGGCTGTATTTTTTACACAATATTCGGTTGTCAGGCCGGTTATGTATAACTCCTCAATATGGTTTTCCTTCAGATGATTATCGAGGTTTTTATTTGTGGCTTCAAACGCCGAATAGCCGTCGTCCTTATTCCCCGTGCCTTTTAAAAATAGTTGCTGTATCTTTTCAGCCTGCAGATCACTATGAAATTCTGCCCCGGGTGTATCCTTAACACAATGCGGAGGCCATTTCTCAAAATGCACTGAATCCTCCGGATGCCAGTCCTTGGATGCAATGATAGTATCAAATTTATCTATCAGGCTGTTAATGACAGGAACTACGATGTTACCCTGTGGTGCCGGCAAGGCACCGCCGGGACAAAAATCTTTCTGTACATCAACTATTAGTAAGGCTTGCATACACGTTTATTTTCTTTAAAGGATAAGAACTGAATTATTTATGCGTCAGGTTTCATTCATTTTTATTAATAATTAAGGGAAAAGACTGTGCCATTGTAGCCGGTTTTTATAAGTCATTATATAAATACCATAAAAACAGTGTGTTATATTATTTTTAGCTATTATATCCCAAATTGCTTGTGGAAAAATTACCCCAACGGGCGATAAAATTCCTCAAAATAAATGACAGGGGTTTTTTATTAAATTTGTAGTGAAGTGATTGATATACCCATAATTATCACAACAAATTGTATTTATGAGCTGTTATAATCCGGTGAACATTTATTTTGGCATATCATTAGAACATAATATGCCGTATCAATTTGGCAAAATATTTAACTGTATTAATAACTTTAAAATATAAACAGGAGGTAAATGAAATGCAAAGAAAATATATTCCATTATTGATAGCTGCAATTTTAGGTAGTGCAATTACTCTGGGTATCTATTTTGCGTTTGGTTTTGAAAACAGGAAGAAAATTACTATTGAGCATGTTTCATCTGTACCTGCAACTAATGCAATGTATACCACGAACGACAAGGGTGAGGTTGTTCCTCTTGATTTTACAGCAACTTCAAAAGCAGTTATGGATGCCGTGGTACATATACGGTCATCAGTGACTGTTCAGCGCGGAGGTACGGGAAGAACACCACAGTTGCCCGAACATTTCAGGGATTTTTTTGATGATGATATGTTTGAATATTTTTTCGGGCCCCGTAACCAGCAGCGTAACCTCCCGCCTGAAGTGAGGATGGGTGCAGGTTCCGGTGTGATAATTAACGAGGAGGGTTATATAGTAACCAATAATCATGTGATAGCACAGGCTGATGAAATACAGGTTACGCTGTATGATAATCGTTCTTATAAGGCAAATGTTGTGGGTACCGATCCTTCAACAGATCTTGCACTGATTAAGATTGACGAAAAAGATCTGCCGACTATACCCATTGTAAATTCTGATAATATTGAAGTCGGTAATTGGGTGCTGGCCGTTGGTAATCCGTTTAATCTCACCTCAACGGTCACAGCCGGAATAGTTAGTGCCAAAGCACGAAATATTAATATTCTGCGTGATCAGTATGCTATTGAATCCTTTATTCAGACCGATGCTGCCATTAACCCTGGTAACAGCGGAGGAGCGCTGGTAAACCTTCAGGGCGGACTGGTAGGAATTAACACGGCCATTGCAAGTCCCACCGGTGCTTATACAGGATACGGATTTGCAGTTCCGTCGAATATGGTAAGCAAAGTAGTAGAAGATATTCTGGAATATGGTTCTGTTCAGCGCGGATACCTCGGAGTTACCATAAGAAATATAACGGGTGATTTTGCCCGTGAAGAAGACCTCTCTGTTACGGAAGGTGTTTATATTGACAGCGTTCTTTCTGAAAGTGCAGCGGAAAAGGCAGGCATCCGGAAAGGAGATGTGGTAACTTCAATAAATGGAACTAATGTCACAAAAGCATCAGAACTGCAGGAACTTATAGCAAGAAATCGTCCGGGAGACAAGGTTGAATTCACCGTACTCCGTAACGGTAAAGAAAGAAAAGTTACTGCAACGCTGCAAAGCCGGGAAGGCACAACAGAATTAGCCTCCAAAGATGAAGGGGAAATATCAACTAAACTGGGTGCTGAGCTGCAGACAATTGATAAAAAGCTTGCCAGGAAGCTTAATATTGGCGGGGGTGTGAAGATAGTACGCTTACATTCCGGTAAGCTTCGCCGTAATACTGATGTGAGGGAAGGTTTTATTATTACACGGGTTAACGGGGAACCTGTAAGTAGTGTTGAAGAACTGACTGAAATGCTTAAGGATAAGACAGGGGGTGTAATGCTGGAAGGAGTGTACGAGGATGTACCCGGAACCTATTATTATGCATTTGGTTTATAGTTATTTATGTTTATGACCTGGAAGAAGTAAACAACTTAAAATATTCATGCCACGAATGCAGAGGTCTTATACTGCTGCATTTGTGGCTGTTTTTATAAAAAATATATTCGTATGAGACTTCATTTTTTTGCAATTTTACTGCTTACATTTATTTTTATTGTTCCCCCGGCATCAGCCGGCAATTATATTGAGAAATACAATGATGAAAATATTACCATATCATATAAGTGGCGCAGAAAACATTTTTTTATAAAAAACAGCCCCCTGATCCTGGTACTTAAGATCAGAAATGATAATCCGCATAAGGTAAAGGTCAATTTCTCGGTTGATTATTTCTGGAAAACTGTCATTCATTCAAGCAGTGATACAAATACATGGTGCATTAAGGCCGGTGATAAGGTTAAAGGTAAGATAAGGGGACTTGCTTTTACAACCGGATCGTTGACAAAACAACAAATATATGATGAAAACTTCACCTGGGATATATCCGGTTTCCGGGTCGAACATAATTCAGATTGTAAGACTGAACTGATTTTCAGAATAAGGACTGTTGAGGATAACGGCCGGGAGGAATAATTTAAACAAAGATTCACATGCAGAATGAAAATGATCCTGATAAGCCTTTCTACAGGCTTTCTGCCGAGGATACGGCAGATTTGCTGAACACGGGTGAATCCGGGCTTACAGAACAGGAAGTAAAAAAAAGAAGAAAGCAAACAGGCCTTAACAGGCTTGCGGAGAAAAAAGAAAAAAGCCTTTTTCAACTTTTTGTTTCCCAGCTTAATAATCCGGTTATCTACCTGCTGGTGGCTGCGGCTGCTATATCATTCATCTTCAGCGATATTCCCGAAGGTATTGCCATAATTGTTGTCATCCTGCTTAATACATTGATAGGATTCTGGATGGAATACCAGGCGAGGGGATCAATGAAAGCATTGAAAAAAATTGATAAGCTGAAAACCAGGGTTATCAGAAATGGCGAACTCACTGAAATTGATGCTGAATATCTCGTTCCCGGCGATGTGATAAATCTTGAAGCAGGAAACCTTGTACCTGCCGACGCCAGGATCTTGTCTGCTTCAGAATTCACGGTTGATGAATCACCAATGACAGGAGAGTCTGTTCCTGTGGAAAAATCGGCAGGTACCCTGGATAAAGAGGCGGGAGTAGCCGATCGTACCAATATGGTATTTAAAGGCACTGCGATTACAGGGGGGAAAGCACAGACGGCTGTGACTGCCACGGGCATGAATACCGAAATTGGCAATATTTCAAGAATGGTTAGTGAAGCCGGTGAAGAAGAGATTCCCCTGAACAAAAAGCTTGAAAAGCTGGCTCACCGTTTGATATGGGTAACGCTGGGAATGGCTGTTCTGTTTTTGGTATTCGGATGGCTGGCCGGCAAAGAGATATATTTGCTTTTGCAAACCTCGATCGCCTGGACTGTCGCTGCTATTCCCGAAGGTTTGCCCATTGTGGCCAGCATAGCACTGGCACGCGGCATGCTGCGCCTGGCAAAGCACAATGTAATTGTGAAGAAGCTTGCTGCTGTTGAGACCCTTGGAGAGACAACAATGATCTTTACCGATAAGACCGGCACACTTACCGAGAATAAGCTTACCCTGAGCATGATAATGCTTTCGGATAAGGAAGGCCCACAGGAAGTGGATATTAAATGGGAGGGGGGCAGACCGCGTATTTCCGGAAAATATGAAAATAACGCGGGTCTTGATCACATATTTAATATTTCGGTCCTGTGTAATGATGCCAATATCGAAGATAGTGACAAACCTGCCGGTGATCCGCTTGAAATTGCCCTGTTACAGTTCGCGGAAAAACATAATAAAGAGAAATACCAGGATGTGAAAAATCGGGAAAGAATAAATGAAGATCCTTTTGACTCTGAAACTAAGATAATGGGGACTGTTTACAAAAAGGGGGGGCAGTTATATATTGCAGGAAAAGGTGCTGCTGCTCCTATGCTGAGCCGGTGCAGTCACTACCTGATCGATAGTAATAAAAAGCCGGTGGACGATGAATTCCGTGCAAGGTGGATTGAAATGGACAATGCTATGTCAGCTAAAGGTTTACGGGTGATTGCCATGGCTTATAAGGAAGTCCCCGAAGATGAAAGTGACAGCTTATCGACGGAAGAAGATTTTGTACGGGATATGACTTTTACAGGACTGACAGGATTTATTGATCCGGCGCGCAGTGAAATCGCGGAGGCCGTGGAGACTTGTCATCATGCAGGAATAAAGGTGGTTATGGTAACCGGGGATCATCCTGAGACTTCTTTGAATATTGCCAGGCAGGTGAAACTTGTGGATGAGGATACCGACCTGGTGATCCATGGAAAAGAGTTATCCGAAGAAATGGACGGTGCAGGTGAACATAACAGTGATTTTACAGCCTCCAGGATCTTTGCCCGGGTTGACCCGGGACAGAAACTTAAGATCATCGAACGGTTTAAAAAAGACGGTGAGATAACCGGCATGACCGGTGATGGTGTAAATGATGCACCGGCACTGAAAAAGGCAGATATAGGAATTGCCATGGGCAAAAGAGGAACGCAGGTGGCACAGGAGGTGGCTGATATGGTATTGAAAGACGATGCTTTTCCGTCTATTGTTAAAGCAATTGAGCAGGGAAGGATCATATTTGGAAATATCCGTAAATTTATAACTTACCAGTTATCGTATCATTTATCGGAGATCATCATCATAGCGGCGATCAGCTTTTCCCTGTTCTATCTTCCCCTTCTGCCATTGCAATTATTGTTTCTTAATCTTTTGTCGGATGTATTTCCTGCCCTGGCTCTTGGAGTGGGGAAGGGTAATCCGGCTGTCATGGAGCGGCCGCCAAAAGATCCTGATGAACCAATAATAACAGGGAAAAACTGGCTGACAATTTTTATTTATGGAATTATAATAGCAGTGTATGTTACAGGAGCTTATATTTTTTCATATTATGTGATGGAGTTGTCAGAGGAAATTTGCAATAATGTTGCGTTTTTCAGCCTTGCATTCGCCCAGCTGCTGCATGTAACTGATATGAGGGATCCTGATGAAGGAGTATTTATCAATCAGGTTACCCGAAATAAATATATCTGGTTTGCGCTGGGATTTTGTATTGTTGCACTAATGATTGCCTACATGGTACCTTTACTGCATAATGTTTTGTCTTTTCAGCAGCTTACGGCAACAACCTGGCTGATCATTGGTATTACCGGAATTTTGCCTGTTGTGACCATACAGATCCTGAAAGAGGTCTTCAGGATGTAATCAGCATGACCCGGCAGAGACTTTTGTATAGAAATCATTTTATTATTTATATTTATCGATTATGACACAGTTAAAGGAAAATAGATTAAAAATATATGGAATGGAAGCCGTGATCCTTGATTTGGACGGTGTAATTACTCAAACGGCCAGGGTTCATAAAGAAGCATGGAAAAAGATGTTCGATGAATATCTGCAACGGATACAGGGAAATGATAGTTACGAGGCCTTAACAGATAATGACTATCTTGAATATATTGACGGTAAGCCTCGTTATGAGGGTGTAAAAAGCTTTCTGGCATCACGTGATATTTCGCTTCCGTTTGGAGATCCGGAAGATCCTCCTGATAAAGAATCCATTTGCGGACTTGGCAACAGGAAAAACGAATACTTCAGGCAGATTATAAAAAAGGATGGAGTGGCTGTGTATGAGGATGCTGTCAGCCGTATCAGGCTGTGGCGCGAACACGGGTTAAAAACGGCTGTTGTTTCTTCAAGTAAGAATTGTAAACATATTATTGAATCGGCGGGAATCAGTGATTTATTTGATATCAGGGTAGACGGGATAGTACGTGAAGAAAAAAATCTGAAGGGGAAGCCTTCGCCTGATATATTTGTTGAAGCAGCCAAAGGGTTAGATATTTATCCGGGTCAGGCAGTAGTATTCGAAGATGCTATTGCCGGTGTTCAGGCGGCTGATAAAGGGGGATTTGCTTTTGTTGTAGGTGTCGGGCGAACAGGGAAGAAAACAGATCTGTTGCATAACGGGGCGGATATTGTAGTAAGAGATCTGGAGGAGATCGACCTTTTTGATCATTCCCTGAAACCTTATTTCACTCAGAATGTTCCTTCTGTTTTCAGTGAACAGTCGAAATTTCATAATATACTGAATAATAATACTCCTGTGGTGTTCCTTGATTATGACGGTACACTTACTCCTATTGTCAGTCAGCCTGAAGATGCCGTTTTATCGGATGAGATGAGTGAGACTCTTGATGAACTGGCGGATCTGTGTACCGTGGCTATTATTACCGGACGTGACATGGATAATGTGAAAGAGCTGGTTAAGCTTGATAATCTGATATATGCAGGTAGTCACGGTTTCAGGATCTCGGGACCTGACGGATTGTATCAGGAAAATCAGCAGGCCATGAAATTGCTTGCAAAGCTTGATTCGATAGAAAAGGTATTACAGGAAAGGATCGGGAAAAAGATCAGTGGAGCGCGTATTGAACGCAAGCGGTATGCTATTGCTGTTCATTACAGAAACACCGATGAAAAAGATATACCCGCGATAAGGGATCACATAGATGAGGTGTTGAAGAAACACACTGATTTTAAAACCGGCGGAGGCAAAAAGATCATTGAGGTGAAGCCCGGGATCGACTGGCATAAAGGGCGTGCTGTTGAATGGATCCTTGATACACTGGGGTACGCGGGTAAAGAAAACATTATCCCCATATATATCGGTGATGATCTTACTGATGAAGATGCTTTTGATACACTGGCTGACAAGGGTATTGGCATACTGGTAGGTTTTCACGAGGAAACTACGTCAGCACGGTACAGCCTGAAGAATGTGCTGCAGGTAAAGAATTTTTTGAGGATGATAATATCACACTGCCAAACTCTTTAACCTGGATTATAAATCAAATAATAAATATTATGAATGATAGTTGGACAATAATATATACAGGCTGGGATCCAAAACAACAACCTTTACGCGAGTCATTGTGTACATTGGGAAACGGTTATTTTTGCACCCGTGGTGCTGCCGAGGAAATGACTGAGAACGGATATAACTATCCGGGAACATACCTTGCCGGCGGCTACAACCGGGCTACCACTGAGATACAGGGCGAAACAGTCGAGAACGAAGATCTGGTAAACTGGCCAAACTGGCTGTTTTTAAGCTTCAGGCATAATGACGGCGAATGGTTTAATTTGGACAATTGTGAAGTATTGGATTACACTGTTGAATTGAGCATTAAAGAAGGTGTGCTGAAAAGAAAAATGCGGTTTAAAGATAAGAAAAACAGGGAAACGTCACTTATAAGCAGGAGAGTGGTAAGCATGCATAATCCCCACACTGCCGGCATTGAATGGACACTGATCCCTGAGAACTGGTCGGGAGAGATAACAGTACGTACAGCCCTTGACGGCAATGTTACCAATAACGGGGTAGCGCGTTATCGTGATCTGGAAGGTAAGCATCTGGATGGGATGGCAACAGATATGATCGATAAGGAAAGCATTTACCTTGTTGCAATTACGAAACAGTCGCGGATACAGATGGCCCAGGCTGCCAAAACAAGGTTTTTCACGGATGATAAGGAGATAGATCCTGAGAGAGAGTCATTAAACAAAGAAAAATACATCGGGCAGGATGTTATTTTATCATGTAAGAATCTTCAACCGGTACGTATAGAGAAATCAGTCGTCTTATATACTTCGCGTGATCTTGCCATAAGTGATCCCCTTACCGAGGCAAAAAACACCCTTGCAGATTTAAATGATTTCAATGCATGGTTAAATAACCATAAACAGACATGGGATTCGATATGGAAGCGATGTGATATAATTGTAGAATCCGGTGACACCAATCAAAGGGTTATAAGGCTTCACCTTTTCCATGTTTTTCAGACCGTGTCGGCCAACAGTATTGACATGGATATAGGAGTACCTTCGAGAGGCTGGCATGGTGAAGCATACAGGGGGCATATTTTCTGGGATGAACTTTATATTTTTCCTTTTCTTAATATGCATGAACCACAGCTTGCACGTTCCTTGCTAATGTACCGATTTCGCCGTTTGCCTGAGGCAAGGAAAGCGGCTGCAGAGGCAGGATACAGGGGTGCGATGTTTCCATGGCAGAGTGGGAGCAACGGCAGGGAAGAAAGTCAGAAGATCCATCTTAATCCGAAATCGGGAAGGTGGTTACCTGATAATTCCCATCTGCAACGGCATATTAACGCGGCCATTCCATATAATGTGTGGTTATACTATCAAAGTACGAGGGATATGGAATTTATGGCATTTTATGGTGCAGAGATAATATTGAATACAGCCCTTTTCTGGTCAAGTATAACGACATTTAATACAAAACGTAACAGGTATGAGATCCGCGGTGTTATGGGGCCTGATGAATACCATACAGGCTATCCGGGTTCGGAGGTGCCGGGACTCAATAACAATGCCTATACAAACATTATGGCTGTATGGGTTATGAAGCGTGCCCTGGACATTACAGATATGTTTGATGATGAATGTATACGTGAGCTGTTCACTAGAATTAACCTTGAGGATAAGGACCTTGATAAGTGGAAAGATATAACACAAAAGATGTTTATCCCTTTTCACGATAGGGATATTATAACACAATTTGAAGGGTTTGATCAGCTTGAAGATCTGGATTGGGAGCATTACCATAAGGAATATGGTGAAGCCATACGGCTTGACCGTATCCTGGAAAAGGAAAATGATACGCCTAACCGATATAAAGCAAGTAAACAGGCTGATGTACTGATGTTATTCTATCTTTTTTCATCGGATGAGCTGGTTGACCTTTTAAAGAACCTTGGATACGATTTTAAAAAGGAAAGTATTCCGAAAAATATTGAGTATTATCAGAATATTACCTCTCATGGCTCAACTTTAAGCCAGCTGATACATTCATGGGTATATGCCAGAATGGACAGGAACCGTTCGTGGAAAAGTTTTGAAAAAGCCCTGATGAGCGATTTTAAAGATGTTCAGGGAGGCACCACTCCTGAAGGCATACATTTGGGTGCTATGGCCGGAACAGTGGACCTTATCCAGCGTTGTTATTCGGGCATGGAGATCCGTGATGACGTGCTCTGGCTAAATCCAAGACTGCCCGCGGATGTTAAAACTATTTGCTTTGATGTGAAATACCGCGGTCACTGGATAACCCTCACCATTGAGCATGATAAACTGAAGATCGAGTTTGATAAAAGCTGGGCCGATCCGGTGACTTTATCTGTTCAGGGTGAAAAGATCAGGTTCACTAAGGATGACAGAAGGGTTTTTGACTTAAAGAAGAAATAATTAGTGTCTGTCTATAAACTCTTAGTGTTTGTTCAGAATGTTCGAGATCAAGACGCGTGAACCGAACGAAGTGAGCTCTTTAACTCATTTAAAAGTGAGTTTTGGAACACTTTTAAATGAGTTAAAGAACTTATTATAAAAGTGAGCTCTTGAACACCTTTAAAAATTATTAACGTTGTGAAAAACATTTTAAACCGCGGTATACTAAAGTATTTGAGGATTTAAAATGTGAGCAGCAACGCGGATACCGGACATTATGAACAAAAACTAATTATTGCCCGGGTAATTTTATTCCTCCTGCCTGAGAATATTAGCCAGGTCGCTTGAGGTTTCTTTGTCTTTTTCTTTCTCAATATGTATTGAAGGCACCATTGCAGTATCAATAAAGCCTTTCATAATGGCATGACGTGCGGCTTCTTCGGTATCTTTCACCAGTATCATTTCCGTGTTATGTTTTTTGACTTCCTCAACAAGTTCAGTGATCTCTTTTTCGCGCTTTGCAGAACTTATATTTCGTATATAAATGGATCTGATCCTGCCGGGATGTTCTTTTACGATTTGTGTATATATCTCGGGATCGTGTTGCCCGCTGTCACCTATCAGCACAAATCCGGTATCAGGGTATACCGACATGATGAACCTGATCTTTTCAAATTTGTGGTCATGTGAACCTCCGCCTGATTTCCAGAATTTAAATATACTGGTCTCCATTTCGCGCAACAGAAACGGTCCCCTTGGAATACCATGGTATTCGCAGAAATCAATTAAAAGATCATAAAGGTTCCATTCACTGCTTGAAACATAGAATATCGGGTTCAGTAAAGTATCCGCTTCTTCTTCATTATTCTTCTCTTTATTCTGCAGTGCTTTGTAGAAAGCGGCCACCCCTTCAAACGGTATCCGGGTATGGGCATTTTTGAACAGCATTAACCGCAGCTTTTTCATGGTGTTGGTGGAGTGCGACACCAGAAAAGTATCATCAATATCTGAAATTATTCCAAAATCCGGTGTTTTTTGCAGCACCATAACAAGGCCGCGGGCAGTGATCCTGTCACTGACCGGATCTGTTTCTTCCATCAATTCGTAGTGAGCTTCCTGCCAGTTGCCGGCAGGTATCTCGCCGTTGATCTTAAACACACAATGAAAAAGCCCCAATTCATTAGTCTCCGCAATTTTTTCCTGTTCCAGGAAACGCACTTTAACCCTTACACCCGTGATCTCATCACTGACATACCTTTTGATCATAGCCAGCATATTTTTGAGAAATCCCTGCCCTTTGACCGGTTTTGACAATCCTTTGTCTTCCACCACGGTACCAGTAATAAATATTTCTTCTTTATTGCCGAACCCGATATAAGGTACGATCTTGGGTATTCCCAGCCACCCCAGTTGTTGTTTAATATACAGGCGGATTTTTTTTAATGGACTTTTAGCTTTTTTGACTATATTCGTTACCTTTTTTTTAAACCTTACCATGATAGAGAATTTCTTACACTGGGTTTTCTTTAGCTTGTTTCAAAACACAAGCCAAAATATGGTATACAGGTCTAATATAATAATAATTCCTACAGTATATGTCTAAAGTATTATTTGTTGTAAATCCCGTATCAGGAGGGGAAGACAAATCCGGGTTGCTGGAGCAGATCAAAGCAAAAGCTGTTGATTATGATTATTCATGGGAATTAATGTATACCAGTGGGGACAATGACAAGGAAAAGGTCGAAAAAAATATAAAAGAGCTAGAACCCGATATTGTGGCAGTGGCAGGTGGTGATGGAACTATTAACCTCGTGGCAAAGCTCCTGGTCGACCGGCCGGTAAAGCTTGGGATCGTTCCTGTGGGATCAGCAAACGGAACTGCTTTTCAACTTGGTATACCAGTGAATATTTCCAGGGCGCTGGATATTTTGTTTACCGGACGCGGTACTAAAATAGATGTACTGCAAATTAATAACAAACATATATCTATACATTTAAGTGATCTGGGTATGAATGCCCGTATAATAAAACGTTTTGAAAAGGAGGGGGTTCGCGGATTTTATGGTTATGCAAAGCAGTTTATTAAAGAGTTAAAAGCACCTAAAGAATTTTTATGTACCATAAATACTGAAAAACAGGAGATCAAAAGCAAGGCCAGGATGGTTGTGATGGCCAATGCAGAAAGCTATGGGACCGGTGCGGTCATTAATCCGGAGGGCCGGATTGATGACGGGGTTTTCGAGATCATCATCATCCGGCCATATCCTGACTGGTATATTTTTAAAATACTTGTAGTCTTTTTCACACGCAACCTGCACAGGCAGAAATATATCAAATCCATTTCATGCACGCGTGCACGAATAACATTATCACCGCGACAGGAATTGCAGGTTGACGGGGAATCATTGGGGAAAACCGGCAACCTAGAAGTGACTATACTTCCGCGAGTGCTGAATGTGATCTGCAATAATTAGTGTTATTTATATTATATTTATGTTGCTAAACCAAAATGAACAATCCTGCAACTGCCACAGCCAGTAATAATGCAAGCACTAACCAGAATAAAGGAACCAGTGCCTTCTCAGTTGTTTCTTCATTTACCTTGTTATTTCCCGAAACTTCAATATCCCTGCTTGTGTCTGCAGGAGGTGTAGCTGCCGCAAGCATAAGGGCAACCAAAATGCCGGCAATTACCGGAGGTAACCAGTAAACATCCTGCCAGTGAGGACCTGCAGGTATGAGCCACACGCTGATAGCCAGCATTGAAAGAAATAACATAAGAAAATATGTCCAAAAGCTTCCCCACGGGCCTTTTATGTTAAACCCGTATGTGAATATCGCTGTAATTATCAATGCCAGCAGAAGGATTAATATTAGTTGCAGTATATTCATATCTATCCGTTTTTTATGTGTGATAATAGAACTTAAAAATATGTGCCAGAACTCCTGTATGAACCGGTTAGTATTTTTTGTTTGTTCCTGCATAGGGGATACAGAGGTTTTTTGCCGTATCTGTTTATTCTTTTTGTATTGAGTATTTTCTACGATATGTAGAAGACTTTCCTCAATATAAATGATAATTGTGATTTATTATTCCGGGATTATTTAGGGTCCGTCTATAAAGTAGTCAAAATGTTTAACGGCAACTGTGTCTGTTCAGGGAGGCAGTTAGTGAGTGATCACCGGCAATGTCACTTCTGTTCTTTTTTCGGTTTTTTACTGTGGATCAGTTTTATACTGATCAATCTTACAATATAATTGACAAATAAAATAAAGAGTGTGACGCCCACGGCAAGCACATATTGTTTAAGGGCTACGGATATGCCAATGCCGGTTGAGAAAAGAATCGTTGCTGCCGTTGTGAGGTATTTAATTTTATATTCCTGTTGGATCTGTAATACTGTACCTGCTCCTATAAAGCTTATCCCGACAATGATCGCCTGGATGATCCTTGTAGGATCAGTACTGATATATTGAGCAAGTCCGGCATTCTGAAAATGGATTGTGATCACTTCACCCAGGGAAACAAGCAGGGCTACCGATCCGCCAACGATCATTTGTGTGCGGATCCCGGCAGGTTTATCGCCCCGTTCTCTTTCATATCCGATAAAACCTGACAGAAATGCAGCAATAATAACATGAAGTAATATTAATAATTGATTATCCACATTCAGAATTAACTGTTCCATTTTTATTGATATTGATTTTGATGTTCAGGTTCATTATAGAGACCTTATCTGAATAACAATAGCACATGTATAAAGTTTTCTTATTTTAATTTCCCGGTATCATATCCTGTTAAATGAGTATTATTTCTATCCGGATCTTGTTTAAAATTTTAACAATATACATTAAATAACTGTGGTATATTTCCACAAATCACATAAAAGAGTAAAATCATTTCTACATTATTCTATTACCCATTATTATTCAAGTGTCTGGTATAGAGCGCAAGACAACACATAATCTTTATTCATTTTTATGAATATTACCGGATTGATGGCTTAGGCACAGTTTTTTCAATTAACCAGGTATGAGAGGATCAATTCGCGGACAATGGTGCAATTTATAAGAAGGGTTAAAGCAAAAAGAAGTATATAGGTATGATAAAAAATTATAAATACATATTATTAGGTGGCGGGACTACTGCTGGATATGCTGCAGAAGAACTTGTAAGCCAGGGTGTAGATACATCACGTATCCTCATAATTGGTGATGAGAACTGTTTGCCAATAAACCGTCCTCCTCTTTCAAAGGATTTTTTATCGGGTAAAGCAGTTTATGATGAACTCCTGATCAATGATCAGAATTATTATGATGAACACGGTATAGATGTTCTGACAAATAACGGTGTCACAAAAGTTGATTTCAGTAATAAGATCTTATCACTTAAGAATGGAGAACAGGTGAAGTACAGGAAATTACTTATTGCAACCGGATCAAAAGTTAAAAAGCTGAATGTGCCCGGCTCGGATAAGGAGAATGTGTTCTACCCGCGTAAAGTGAATGATGCTAAAAAAATCCTGAAAAAAGCAGATTCATCAAAAAAGGCAGTTATTCTGGGTGGCGGTTTTATTGCTTCGGAAGTTGCTGCTTCATTGCGACAAAGAGGACTGGAAAACGCGGTACTGGTCCATCCGAAGAAATATCCGCTTGATGAGTTTAAGAATGAGGAGATTGGAATATTTTTCAATCATCTTTTTTATACTAATGGTGTTGATACTGTACCTAATGCAAGAGTAGTTGAATTTATCGGAGATGATACCGTGCAGCAAGTAAAACTGGATTCCGGAGATACTATTCCTGCAGATCTTGTTGTAGCGGGCATTGGCGTTGAGCCTGATCTTGACTTGTTTGAACACTCTGTGCTTGAAATGGATGATGGTATAATTGTGAATGAATATTGTGAAACCAATATACCGGATGTATATGCAGCAGGTGATGTTGCACGTTTCCCGGACCCGTTATATAATAAGACCCGTCGGCTGGATCACTGGCAGAATGCATTGGAGCAGGGAAAACATGCCGCTAAGGTAATGACAGGTTATCATGAGCCTTATCTTGCTTTACCATATTACTTTTCGGACTTGTTCGATTTTTCATTCGAGTTTTTTGGTGATGCTAACGGTCCGTCGGATTATGTGATCAAAGGTAATGTGAACAAGGGAGATTTCAGTGTTTTTTGGGTACGGCGAAACAAGATCATCGCCGCGTTTATTTCTTCGAGCCGGCGTGAAGTTGAGCGTAAGAAGGCGAGAGAATGGATCATTAACAAGTCGGATATTAATATTGAGGTACTTCGTGATACTAATGCACCGTTTGAGGTGGCTTTAATCTGAAAACCGCTCCCTAACGAAATTGTCCTTAATAAAGGCAAAAGTTTTATTGAATAATGCTCATTCGAGTGCCAATTGTTTCGAACCGCTTGGGGAGCGGTTCGACTTACTTTGTTACTCCCCTAACGGGTCGTGAGATCGCCTTCGGCTAAGTTGCAACAGCGAAAAAAAGTAAGCAAAAAACGCCGCCGCTGACAGAAAATGCCTAAAAAATCAGGCCGTTCCCCTAAAATCCTTGAACTCCTGACGTCAAACAACAAGGATTTTTTAACGGTGCCCGGCCTGATTTTTTTAACGGCATTTTCTGAAGGCGGGGTCCCGCTTCTTGAAATAATTTATTTTGATAGGATGCTACCGTCATGGACTCACGTTGTTTATGACGAGCTGTGTTATGGCACACAACTCATCCGGAATTGTAACCGACCGGAGGGAACTAAGCTAAACTATCCCGGATGTTTCTTACCCTGTTCTATGGCTGAGGAGCTGTTGTTCCGCAAAGCCCACTTTCTTTAAAATTAGTAAATAGTTTTGCAGTTGCGGGACCCGTCTCAGAAAAATAGCGTAAGATTTCAAGGAAGGTTTTCGTTGCGGGGCTCTGGAGGAACCCTGTCCGAGCGACGACGAAGGAGGAGTGAGTTTGGTTCCGCGGGGAGAAAACCTTCCGTAGAAAATCAAGCAATTTTTATGGAACGGTGACCTTTTTGCTAACTTTTTGGGTGGCAGCCAAAAAGTTAGTCGAACTGCCTCGCGGGCAGTTCGAAACTCCGGCTCGTGGAAAGGCATATTAAAACAATATTATTCTATACAATAGTCGCTTTACAGGAGGTTCTATATATAAATTATATCCGGCCTGCTATTGATGAAAGTATAGATCACGGACATCCAGAAAAGCTCCTGAATCATATTTATTGACGATTTCGAATGCCTTTAATAAAAGAGGGGCAGTTTCATCTGGTGAAGGCATTTGTGATGTGCCTTTCGCGTTTTTTAACTTTTTAACTACGGGATATTTATCATTATCCGGCAACTGATAAATATAATCCTGCATATTCGTGTCAACCAGACCCGGAGCAAGAGCACAAAAATGAATATCAGGCTGTTCTTTGGCATACAGGTCAATAAGCATATTCAGAGTTGCCTTTGAAAGTGAATATGCATTCCATCCCCTTGCCCCGCTTACTGCCGCACCGGATGAGATCGCAACTATCTGCTTAATTTCAGGAATATTACCTATCAGCAGGTCTATAAGTATCTTGTTCGACCATACATTCACATCCATTGCTTTTTTTATTTCTGTAAGGGAAGTGTCCTTCAAATCTTTTATTTCATTCAAAATACCCGCGTTAAGAACTACAAGGTCCATTATTTCAATATTTTTTATAAATCCGGGTATTTTTGCCTTAACAGCATCAAAATCTGACAGATCAAGAGGGAGAAATCTGAAATTAGCGTTTTTCTCCAAATCGCTGCTTGATTTACGGCTAATGCCGAACACTGTATTTCCCTTATCCAGCAAGGCCCTGGAAAGTGCGTGACCGAGCCCCGAGCTTGTGCCAGTTATGAATGTATTCATATGATGTGATATCTTTTTTAATAAGTTCACGTGCCCTGATCCCGGACATTCTGATCAAGCACATGACCAGTTAAGCATTTTGACTACTTTATAGACGGACTCTAACTAATCCATAGATTCCGATAAGATCTTTCGTGCAAAGTAGATCCTGCTTTTTATCGTACCGAGGTTCATGTCCATTTTGTCGGCTATTTCATGGTATTTATATCCGGAAATAAACATTTGCAGAGGCATTTTATGCTTGTCTTTTAATGCATCAAGCTGATTCCTGATCTCATTCGAAAGGTATTTGGTTTCCGGAGTAACGTTTTCCATTTCATTACCCGTGTTTATAATAGCCGTTTCTTTTGTATAATCATGAACTATTTTCCTCTTGCTCTTTTTTCTGTAATCATTAATAAAAATATTCTTCATTATGGTATACAACCATCCTTTGATATTTTTTGGATAGTTCAGGAATTTATCTTTATTATTTAAGGCTTTAACCATGGTATCCTGCAAGAGATCTTCGGCATCTTCCCTGGTTTTGGTCAGATGATTTGCATAGCCTCTGAGTAATCCCTGGTTATTCACTATAAGATGATTAAATTCAATTGCAGTCATAATTTCTTTGTTTATAGATTCAACTTTAGCACTATATACCATTAACT
>CAZBJH010000025.1:0-31095 GCA_964492185.1 uncultured Bacteroidales bacterium
TGTTTTTGTACTATTTAAATTAAATTCCTTAAAGATGAGGGTTTCATACGAATATATTTTTATTACTAATAATTATTAATTCCGCGTTGAACCCCGGAAAAAAACCGGGAGACCGGTTTTTAGCCCGGCTCCTCAAGTTCTTATTATTCAGGGTTGCTATACATTGAACAAACGTTTCAAATGACGGTCGTAAATATTTTCAAAAACCTGTTGTCCAACAATTTCCGAATTATCCTTTATGTTATTAACATACGTATTGCCTGATTCTGCTGCAACTTTATATCCTACATGTATCAATTGCCTGAAATTCGGGTTATAATCCTCATGCCCGGGAATGTGACGTAATGTATTCGCGAATTTTTCACCACTCCAGCCCGTGACTTCAAATGGATCAGGTAGTTGAGAGGTATCAATATCGATAACTGTTGCATAAGGTTTTGTAAGTTCATCCATTTTATCAAAGGCTTTTTTGTAAATTGACTGAGCAAGCTTAAGTGCATCACCACCCGAGATTGCCAGTCCTATCACTTCTTCAAGCCAGGTTGTTCCTGCAGTTTTAACATGGATACCCTTATTATGTTTTTTTATCAACTCACCAATAACAGGGTAAATGCTGAACTTGTCACTTCCCGAATGTACACTGAGTTTCAGGTTTTCAGGCAGGCCAAATTCCCTTACGGCAAAATCAATTACGAGGAGGTCCTCTTCAAATTCTTTCTTAAATTGTTCCAGGTCACCCACATAATCTACTCCCTTGTTAAAGCGACCTGTAAATTTAGGGGCAATAGTTTGTACAGGGACGTGATGCATGGCCAGCATACTTAATATGAAAAACAATTCAACAGGAGATTGTGCTTCATCTACTTCATCCATGGATACTTCAGGGATGAAGTTACCTTCTTCTTTTTTTTCGGCAAGATACCTGTATATTTTCGCGGCCTCTGTTACACCTTGTAAAAATTTACCTGCAATGGAATCCAGCATTTCATTTGTTATTACAAAAGGATTTATGATGCCGGGAATGACAAGTTCGCCTATATACTTACTGTTGGTTTCTACAAAAGCCTTTTTTGCATTTTCATCCGCACTTTTCCCGATATAGTCGGCCACATCCAGTGTAAAAAAATCGGATACTTCAACATACTTTTCAACATTCGAGAGATTAATATGGTCGGCATCGACTAAATACTGGCCTTTCCAATTTAGTTCTTTCACTGCATTGTCTGCTTCTTTCCGCACATCACCAGGTTCGGTATGAACGATCTGGTGCTCCCTGTTCGATTTGTTCCAAACAGGTGTAACATCTGTTCCCGCTGATTTGATTTCTGATAATGCTTTTAGCTGATAAACACCCTGCATTCCGAACCTGTCTCCGATACCAAAAGAATATTTATTGATTTTCATGATTTAATGGTTATAAAAGTTGAATATTAAATTTCGTGTGCGCACACGAAATTAATATATTTTTTTATCACTATAAAGATAAATTTACTATTTTTGTGGACTAAAATACGTGTACGTACACGGAATATTTCTTTCAGCGATTTAATTTTTAGTTAATAAATATTAAAGAATAATTATTATAAAAGGGTCAAAAAAAATACGGATTGTTGATATTGCCAGGCGGGTAGGAGTATCGATTGGAACAATCGATAGGGTTATACATAACCGGGGTGAAGTTTCACAGGAAACCAGGGAAAAGGTGATTAAGATCGTGAAAGAATTGAATTACCAGCCGGATATCCTGGCGCGTATGCTTGCTTCAAAGAAAACATACAGGTTCGCGGTATTAATGCCAAAACCAAATAATGACAGTTCCTTTTGGAAAGCACCGCGGGCGGGCATTAATAAGGCTCTGAATGAAATTGAGCATTACGGACTTGTCACTGATCAATTCCTTTTTGACCAGTTTAACAGGAGGTCATTTAAATATCAGGCCGATCGTTTGTTCAGGTCTGACCCTGATGCAATAATCATTGCACCGGTGTTTTACGAGGATGCTCTTGAGCTGATAATGAAATGTGATCGCGAAAGTATTCCTTATGTTTTCATCAATTCTATGATTGAAAACAGGAATAATTTGTGTTTTGTCGGACAGGATTCCAAACAAAGCGGATATCTGTCGGCAAAGCTTATTACCTATGGTTTGTGTGAAAATGCAAATATAAAGGTGATAAATATTTCACGTTCATTAAATAATCATAAGCATATAATGAACCGTCAACAGGGCTTTGTTTCCTATTTTGATGAACATAAGAAGTTTCATATTTCTGTACATTCAATTGAAGACAGGGGAGAAGAAGTTGTTTATCATGAACTGAAAAGCATTTTTAAAAGCCGGAACATTATAGATGCTGTTTATGTTACAAATTCAAAGGTATTTAAGATCGCAAGGTATTTCCGGGAGAATAATCTTTTTCATATCAGGTTAATTGGCTATGACCTGATCGAAGAAAATATTCAATACCTCAATCAGGGTATTATTGATTTCCTTATCAGCCAGCGGCCGGTTGAACAGGGTTATTATGGTATTATGAAGTTATATAATTATATGATCCTCGGTAAAACCGTAAAAAAGATACATCATTTACCAATAGATATAATAACAAAAGAGAATCTGAAATACTATATTGAGAGTTAACTTGCATTTATTGGCTTTGCCGGGCTAAAGGTTCATCTTTCGATGCCTTGCATTTGCCCTGTAACTGATGTATGAATAATGTAAATGAAAGAGCAAATATTTAATTGTAATAATAAAATTATTGATATTTATGAAACTATCATTTGATGATCTGAAAAACAAAACCTGTGTTATTACAGGAGGAGCAGGGGTAATCGGAAAAGCATTATCCTACGGTATGGCTTTGGTGGGAATTAAAACTGTAATTGTCGATATAAATCAGGAGATGGCTGTTAAGGTGGCCGGTGAAATTGAAAAAGAAACCGGCATCAAATGTATCGGAATTGAGGCAAATGTCCTGGATAAAGCATCACTGGAAAAAGCAAAAAAACAGATTAATAATGAGTTTGGAGACATCCATTTTCTGATTAATGGCGCGGGAGGCAATTCACCTAAGGCAACAACCCGGCTTGAGCAAATGGAAAAGAAAGATCTGAAAGAACTTGAAGAAACCTTTTATGGTTTACAAATGGATGGTTTCCAGTGGGTGTTTGATTTAAATTTTATGGGGACATTATTACCATCAATGGTTTTTACACAGGATATGCTGAAGGAAGGCAGGGGCTCGGTTATTAATATATCATCCATGAATTCGTACAGGCCGCTTACGAAGATACCTGCCTATTCTGCTGCCAAGGCAGCAGTTAATAATTTTACCCAGTGGCTTTCAGTTCATCTTGCCAAAACAGGCATCAGGGTAAATGCAATTGCCCCGGGCTTCTTCCTGACTAACCAGAACAGGTTCTTGCTTGTAGATGAGAAAACAGGTAATGCTACACCGAGGGGTGAAAAGATCATTGCCAGCACACCAATGGGCAAGTATGGAGAACCAGAAGATATTCAGGGAACCGTATTGTACCTGTTGTCTGATATCTCAGATTTTGTCACCGGAATTGTTATTCCTGTAGACGGAGGGTATAGTGCATACGGAGGAGTGTAGTTCAGTGAACAGCAGATAATATGAAAGATTAAGGGAGGTATTTATAATTTATTCATATAAATTAGTGTATGTCTATTAATCTTAGTGTTTGTTCAAAATGTTCAAGATCAAGGTGCGCGAAATTTTTAAACCGCGGTATACTAAGGTATTCGAGGATTTAAAATTTTGACAGCAACGCGGATATGGGACATTATGGACAGACACTAATTAGAGTCCGTCTATAAAGTTGGCAAAATGTTTAAACGGACATGTGTCTGTTCAGAAGGTTCCATTTGCAAGGCTCGCGCGGTCCGAAAACGCGGAGTTTACCAGTCGTAAATGAGCAATTTTCGGACAAGTGTAACGCGGCAAATGGGACTTTATGGACAGACACTAATTAATTACTTAATGTAAAATAATATGCTATACTGCAGTAAAGGATCAGAATATGAAGAACTATCCGCTGAAGATCTGAAAAACGGATTGTATGCGGCGCTTGATAAGATAGGTAATCGTAAAAAAGTAATTGCCGTACCGCCTGATGTTACAAGGTATCATTCACAATCAGGCGTACTGACTAAATTCACATGGGAATATTACCGGGATAAACTAAGTGATGTTTTACCGGCACTTGGG
The DNA here is from genome assembly GCA_964492185.1 of uncultured Bacteroidales bacterium. Lineage (GTDB taxonomy): Bacteria > Bacteroidota > Bacteroidia > Bacteroidales > UBA10428 > JAFGSZ01. The sequence continues at coordinate 4,236 of CAZBJH010000025.1, forward strand.
ACACATGTTCCAATGACTGATGATGAAATCGGAGATATGTATAAAGGGGTGCCCGGGAACTTATTCAGAGAGCATAACTGGCGTAAAGATATACATAAACTGGGTGAGGTGCCGGCAGATTTTATTTATGAGGTATCGGAGCATAAACTCAATTTTCCCTGGCCTGCCCAGTTAAACAGGATGCTTGTTGAAGGAGGATACGACCTGATCCTTTCCATCGGCCAGGTAGTGCCCCACGAGGTTGTTGGAATGGCTAATTACAATAAGAATATTTTTGTTGGCACCGGCGGTTCGGAAGGTATCAATAAGAGTCATTTTTTAGGTGCTGTATATGGTATGGAACGCATGATGGGACGTGCTGATACTCCGGTACGAAAAGTACTGAACTATGCATCCGATCATTTTGCCAGAGATCTTCCGGTCATATATGTACATACAGTTATTGGGCTTGGTGATGACGGAAAAATGAAAACCAGGGGTTTATTCATCGGTGATGATATAGAGTGCTTTAACCAGGCTAGTGATCTTTCACTAAAAGTAAATTTTCAGATGCTTGATAAACAGCTTGATAAGGTAGTGGTTTATCTTGATCCCTCTGAATTCAAATCCACATGGCTGGGGAATAAAAGTATTTATCGTACGAGAATGGCACTTGCAGATCATGGCGAATTGATCGTGCTGGCACCGGGATTGAAAGAATTTGGTGAAGATAGGGAGATTGACCGCCTGATCAGAAAATACGGATATGTGAATACACCACGGATTCTCGAATTAACAGATCAGAATGAAGAACTTCAAAATAATCTGAGTGCAGCCGCACATTTGATCCACGGATCATCCGAAGGAAGGTTTACAATTACTTATTGCCCGGGTCATCTGAGTGAGGAAGAGATCAGAAGTGTGAATTTTAATTATGCTGATCCGGATAAGATGATTAAAAAATATGATCGGGATAAATTGAAGGACGGATACAATACAATGCCTGACGGGGAGGAGGTATATTATATTTCCAATCCGGCTATTGGATTGTGGTCATATAAAGAGGCTTTTAAATAATAGCTCTGAATCATTTTGGTATATTTGGAAAAATGGCAAAAATGTATTATTTAAATGAAACCCTCACCATTAAGAGAGTTTAAAATTAGAGGTACAAAGAAAAAAGGACATGAATATTTTTATAACCAGGTTATTGGTGAGGGTTACTCATAATAATAATTATTTATTTGTTATTGGCTTCGCCGAGCTCCACTTCGTTCCGGTTCGTGAGCTCCCTTCGGTCGGTTCACCGAGCACCTTATTAAATTATTAATTTGCCAGGTAACAAAGACCACAAGCATTGATTAAAGGATTAATAATTTGTAAACCAGAACATTAATTATATTATATACATATGAAGATCATTGCTGATAATAAGATACCTTTTTTAAAGGGTGCGCTGGAATTGAATGCTGACATAGAGTATTGCCCGGGTAATGAAATAACTTCGGATGTTATTAAAGAGGCAGATGCACTGATCATACGAACAAGGACCCGGTGCAACAGGGAACTGCTTGAAGGTTCAAAAGTACGGTTTATTGCATCAGCTACCATTGGTTTTGACCATATTGATACGGCGTATTGCCGCGACCATGATATTGACTGGACCAATGCCCCGGGTTGCAATTCATCTTCAGTGCAGCAGTATATTGCTGCTGCCCTGGTATACCTTAGTGAAAAATATAATTTTAACCTGAATAAGAAAACACTGGGTGTAATTGGTGTCGGTAACGTCGGTAAAAAAGTAGTTGGTATAGCGGAGCATTTAGGTATGAAGGTATTGCTTAATGACCCGCCAAGAGAAAGAATTGAGGGGCCCTGTGGTTTTATTAGCCTTGAAGGGATATGCCGTGATGCTGATATTATCACTTTTCATGTTCCACTGAATATTTCAGGGGAGGATAAAACCCTTCACATGGCCAATGATGATTTTTTTAAAAAAGTGAATCCCGGCTCATTTATAATAAATAGCTCCAGGGGTGAAGTGATGGAAACAGCAGCAGCTAAACAGGCAATGCATAAGGGAATGATATCCGGTGCGGTTGTTGATGTATGGGAAAATGAACCTGGTATTGACCGGGAACTGCTTGACATTGTATCTTTGGGAACACCTCACATAGCAGGTTATTCTGCAGATGGCAAAGCTAACGGGACAATGATGAGCGTAAGGGCGGTAAGCAGGTTTTTTGATCTGGGGCTTGATGACTGGGAACCGGAAAATATCCCTTTGCTGGAAAAGCCATTAATTACAATAGACGGCAGGGGTAAATCTGAACTCAAAGTGTTGTCAGAAGCAGTAAAGGCAACTTATCAGATACAAAAGGATGACGAACGCTTGAGAAAGGCACCCGGCGATTTTGAAAAGCTGCGTGCCAATTACCCTTTGCGCAGGGAATTTCCTGCATATTCAGTAAGGCTGAAGAATGCAAATAATGAGATATCTTTAAACCTGCAACGATTAGGATTTAAACTACATTATTCATAAAAATGAATGAGAATTATGTAATATGTTTAAGAACATTAAAATAACAAATTAGGACCGTGGACATTTCATTCATTTATACAAAGTGCGCCAATTTCAGGGCATCTGCTTCGTTGCGAAAGTTTCGCGGTAGATTACTACAGCTTCAGCTTCCGACGCCTTGCATCTGCCCCAAACTTGACGCATGAATAATACAGGTTAGAATTGTAAGAGAATAATAATAAATTATTTAATAATTAAAATTTATAAAAGATGGTAAAATTAGCTGATATCGGTTTAATTGGATTAGCTGTAATGGGTGAAAACCTTGTTTTGAATATGGAAAGCAACGGTTATACTGTAGCTGTTTATAACCGTACGGTCGAAAAAGTAGATAAATTTATTAACGGCCGTGGGAAAGGTAAAAATTTTATCGGAGCACATTCCATTCAGGAGTTTGTTGATTCACTCGAACGGCCCAGAAAGATCATGCTTTTGGTAAAAGCAGGAAAACCTGTAGATGATTTTATTGATAAGCTTATACCTTATCTTGAAAAAGGTGATATTATTATTGACGGGGGAAATTCTCATTTTCCGGATACAAACAGGCGTACAAAGTATGTTGAAAGCAAGGGCTTGCTTTATATTGGCACGGGTGTTTCCGGCGGTGAAGAGGGAGCTCTTAAGGGGCCTTCCATAATGCCGGGTGGATCGAATGCAGCATGGGAACATGTTAAGCCTGTTTTTCAGGATATTGCAGCCAAAGTGGAAGATGGTACTCCTTGTTGTGACTGGGTTGGTGAAAACGGGGCCGGCCATTTTGTAAAAATGGTCCACAATGGTATTGAATACGGTGATATGCAGCTTATTTGTGAAGCATATCAGATAATGAAAGAATTGCTTGGAATGACACCGGATGAAATGCATGAGGTTTTTAAAGAATGGAACGAAGGAGAGCTGGATAGTTACCTGGTCGAGATCACAAGAGATATATTGGCATACAAAGACAAAGACAAGTCTCCTCTTGTTGAGAATATTCTTGATACGGCCGGACAGAAAGGAACAGGAAAATGGACCGGTATTGCTGCCCTTGACCAGGGAGTGCCGCTCACGCTTATTGGTGAAGCAGTATTTGCCCGCTGTTTGTCCGCCCAAAAAGATGAACGCGTAAGGGCATCAAAGGTGCTGACAGGGCCTGAGAAAAAGTTTGACGGTGATAAAAAGGCATTTATTAATGACATAAAAAATGCCCTGTATGCATCCAAGATAGTTTCCTATGCCCAGGGATATGTTTTGATGAGGTCAGCAGCTGCCGAGTATAAATGGGATCTCAACTATGGTGGAATTGCCTTGATGTGGAGAGGCGGATGTATTATACGTTCGATATTCCTTAGTAAGATCAAAGAAGCTTTTGATAAAAATCCTGACCTTGAAAATCTGATGTTAGATCCGTTTTTCAAGGAAAAGTTTAATAATGCACAGGATAGCTGGCGCAAAGTTGTTGCAGAAGCAGCACTTAAGGGTATTCCTGTTCCGGCATTCTCAACCGCACTTGCATATTTTGACGGGTACAGGACAGAACGGCTGCCAGCCAACCTGTTGCAGGCACAACGTGATTATTTCGGAGCACATACTTATGAACGCCTTGACCGGCCCAGGGGAGAATTTTTCCATACCAACTGGACAGGCAGGGGTGGGGAAACATCTTCGGGGACTTATACTGCATAATGAACTCAGGGTCCGCTGAAAAACACGAAATGGATTAATAATCAGTATAATACAGCAACTAATTGTTTTTTAAGTGCAAGGGTTTTAACTCATATTACTAAAATCCTTTGCATTTTTTTAAGGAAAATATTTCGTTAGTCTGTAGTACATCATTTACCGCTTTGGCTGCAGCTCGCGGTATTCTTATACAGCTTCGCTTTGCCGCCTTACAGATGATGCACTGCAGACTTTTTTCAGCGGGCCCCGCGTATACCTCTCCGCGTATTTTCCCTGCAGGTGCTATAAATTCAGAATTTCCGCTTCATATTGAAAATATTTTTCCAAAGCTTCGCGTGAAAAATGATTGAGTCTTTTGGTGTTGCGTAGCGTGCAGCTTCTGATTTTCATATAACGGAAAATGATCTCCAGGCATTTGTCTTCAAAATTTTTATCAGCCAATATATGAGTGGCCAGACCTGTATCTTTCGCCTCTTTTGCACTTATATGGTCAGTAAGTTGCAGTTCAACAGCTTTTGCATATCCAAGAAACTGGGTAAGGAAATACGGCAATGCTCCGCTCGGATGTAAGCCATACTTGTTATGGGCCATTATGAAATTAGCTTTTTCCGAAAGGATCCTGATGTCAAATGCAAGAGATAAACCAAAAAACGGGGTTACAAGATCGCCGGAAATTCCAATAAAACAAATTTTTTGAAAATCAAAAAAATGCCTTATCAGGTTATTAAGGATGTTTATTTCACGAAACCTAACATTTTTCTCGCAAAAATCCGGTGTTTCCTCATCATCTTCTCTTTCACTGATCAGTTTGTTCAGGAAATCGTCATATGATTTTTCATTCAAAGCTTCGTTATCATGTAATACCAGCAGTGCCTTAATGTTTTTATCATACTCTATTTCCTTTAAATGACGGAATAGTGTATCGCTGGCATCAAGTCCCGTAACAAGTTCAAATATCTTTGTATTGAATTTCAGGATGGCAACCCGTTCTTTTTCCGAATATGTATAAAAATCCGAATCAAATCGATGTTCCATAATAATTGTTTTTGGCAAAGTATGAATTTATTAAAAAAAAACTGAATAAACAATTTGGTTTGTCATGTTTAAGCATGAATTTTGTGGATCTTTAATTTGCGTCCTGGCTTTTGAGCCCGTGAACAATTAAAAGGGATCCCCGTTTATATATTTAGTTGATCCTGTTACATTGACAAGGATGATGAAAAGGTACAGTAAGATATTGATATACTGTCCTTATATTGTTATTATTTATATATTTGTGCATCACTAAAGGGAGTATATGATGAAGAGATTATTCGCATTAGCAGGTATGGTGTTTATTCTCAGCAACAGTGTACTATTTGCACAGGATGTTGCTTTGAATGATGATAAACAGGAAAGTTTTTATTTTTCAAATGCATTTGATAAGACAAAATTATCAGAGGTGAGCGAGGATAATATTTCCAGTCATCCTTTTGGATTGGTAACAGCAAAATACATGTATTTGCTGCGTAAAACCTATACATATACAGAACCGGCAACCCCGACTTCACCAACAAACAAAACAGGTATTCACAAGCCTTTGATCTATAATTCTCTTTTAAAACTGAACCGGCATTATAAGAGACAGTTCAGGAAAGATAATATAACTGTAGAGAAGGCTGCGGGGGAACTGAACTCCTTTCTGGAGATTGGACTTTCCGTGTATTCTGAAAACACCGCTTCCCTGGAACAGGCATTGCGAAAAGCAAAAAAACCGGGAAGTATTATCAGGGTATTTTCACAGGTTGTTATAGAGTAGTATTTTTTGACAGATACTTATATGCTGGGCAACGCATGACGCATGACTACTTACATGCCCAATGCTTTTTTCACTCCGTTTCCGTATTCTTGATCGGCGGCATCAAACAGTTCGATCTGTCGCTGGATAACATCATCCGGGACACCCTCCATTTCTTCTGCAATATTATGGAACAGACTCTGTTTTTGTTCATTACTGAACAGCGCTGTTGCGACCTGCGAAAAAAATGATATTTTATTCTCTTTTAAATTTGCTTCATTTGGATAAACTAATTGAAATGTAACTTGTTTATTATTATTTAAAAATGTCAGTTTTACAATCGAATTCATTGTAACTATATTTGACGGAATTTTTTCCGGTTCAATTATTTCTGCGGATTACAATTCACTTAATAGTTTTTCAGCTTACGAAGCTGATGTTGATCTTGATCTTGATCTTGATTGTTTTGTATTATTTATCCATTGCTTTATTCGCAAATAATCGAGCTTATTGATAATAATTCTTTTCATGATTTTTTCTTAAATAAAATTTAAAAGATAGCTATTTTAAATTATTTACCAGAAACCATATAAATCCGGTTATAAAAAGACTAATGGAAAATTCTTTTATATTGGTTCTCGATTAATTCAATTTCATCATCGTTAAGATCAGAAAATTCCCTTGTTCGTGCCCGAATGGATAATGTTCCATTGTTTTGGTCCAGGAACCGGATCAAAAGGGCCACAGTTTTATCCGGCATTTCAAAATTGTCATCCAGCCAGGCTTTCATTTCGTCGAAATTCTTTAAATAAGATACTTCTTCCGGGATGATTTCTTTGATCGTATGATCAATACAGTCAAACAGGAATTCTGCTTGCGGTGTTGCATCATAATATTTATAATAATCAGCAGTGTTATTTAATACTTCAACATTATTATCCTGTGTTGTTTCCCATTCAATGAAATCAAGTAGTGGTTGTGAATAACTTTCAAGGACTTTTCGATAATCACGAATCTGTTCTAAAATTGCTGCTGATACCGGGAATATTATCCCACGGGGTGTAAACTTCATTTTAGCCAGTATATGATTTATAAGATACCTGTGAATCCTGCCATTACCATCAACAAATGGATGCATAAATACGAACCCGAATGCAATTATTGCAGCAGTTAAAACAGGATGAAACTCTGATCTTTCTAATTTGGAATCAGTCTCTGTTAATCCATTTACTAGTCCATCCAGGTCTTGCCAACGGGCTGAAATATGTTCCGGGATTGGTTCACCGCTACTCCTGTCGTGTTCTCCAATAAATCCACCCTCTTTTCTGAAACCCATTTTGATGAATCTGCTGTTCCCTAAAACAATTTGCTGAAGGCGTAATAATTCTTCTTTTGATAATGGATGATTTCCAGCCTGACCGATCACTTTGCCCCATCTTGTTGCACGATTGTTTGAGGGAGTTTCGCCTTCAATGTTAAATGAAGCCCTGGAATCTTTAAGAAGAAGAAAGGCGGAAGTTCTCGATAAAATATCATTATGGATATTCATTACCAGATTTTTTGTTTTTTTTGAAAGATCTTCTATTATATACTTGTCAAGTTTTTCAGTCTTGTATATCAAAGGGCAGAAATCTTTCGTACCAGGGAGATTGTTTCTAACCCGGTGGCGTAGAGAATTATCACCTTTACCTATTGTATACTGCATATTTCCATTCAACAGAGAAATGTAATTACCTTTTTTCAGGTCAGGAAGATTCAATTTCCTTTGTGTTAACCATTCGTACAGAAACCATATCCTCCGGCTAAACTGGCTTAATGGTTCATTCCTGATCATTTCTTCAACAACCAATTCATCCAAAGATTCGAAAAGTTTCCTGAAGAAAAGAAGATCGATTCCTTCATATTTAATGCTAAATACAAGATTATTATAAAGAGTGTTCTTGGGTTTATGCCGTGGCGTAAAGACAATCCATCCGGCAACTTTATATTGTCTTCGTTTTTTACTTATCAAAGCTAATGATTCCGGTAAAGGCATTGGAAGACTCAATGCTTCAATAATAGCTCCGGATCCAACCAGCGTTCCGTTTTCAGGTGCCTTCCTGCCGTGAAAAATAGTTACTTCTTGCAAGAAGTTTGTTTTCTCAATTAATTTTCGTGAAAAGAGTTTAATATTTGACATTGAATGTGAGATTTGTTTAATACAAATTTACGTGAAAAATATTTATTTCTCGTGAAAAATAATTAAAAAATAATATATTAAGTGAATAATACTTATTTGAATATCAGGATTTGCTGATTTATCAGCTTGATCTCAATTTCAGACACCTGGTTTAGCGTTTTTCAGCAGACACTATTTAGCACTTCCTGTTTCTCTGTTTACCGATAATAACAGGTTTGTTACCGAAATATATTTTCATATTATATGAGTGCATCCTACTTTTATTTTTATTTTATCAATCCATTAAACATGAACAAAAAAATTATCATTATCGGAGGTGGTGTAGCAGGTTTTTCTGCAGGAATATACAGCCGCATGAACGGCTTTGATACCGAAATTATTGAAATGCATACCAACACGGTCGGACAATGTACAGCGTGGGACCGTAAAGCGTACCGGTTTGACTACTGCCTGCACTGGCTGGTCGGGACATCATAGGGGTTTTTAAGGATATTTGGAATGAAACAAATGTGCTGAACGGGCAAACCCGCGTAATTGATCATGACATCCATTCCGTGATGGCTGACTGCCCCCATCGGTCATGTCGGGTAAAACAGCGGTTAAGCAAATCTGTAAGGAAGAAAAGACAGAATTCACAGTTGAACAGGCCGGGTAATAAATTTCATCTCAGAACCTGTGAGAAGAAAGCCTTATTTCCATAGGATAACAAATCGAACAGGGAAACGGAAATACCGGTCAGTTGATTATTTTATATAAAATAATATTTCCTGGTATCTACGCAACCAGTTTATCGTTTCATTCATCTGTTAAGAAAAAATAAAGCGATGAAAAAAATATTTTATTTAGTCAGTTTATTGTTTTTTATTTTTTCCTGTACAGAGGATGATATACTGGTTAGTGATGCTGAAGATAAATCAGAGGCTGCAGGTTATAGTATGACTGGTGGTAGTGGTATATCGGGAGGCCGGACCGGGGGCGTGGGTGATGGTGTAGGCGGCGGACAGGATACTACCGGGATAATCCCCGGCCAGATAACGGCCGGAGAATGGAATGACCTGGAAAACTGGGATTTTTGGGCAGATGTGATCAATGGACAGGATTATTCGCAAATGCCCGGTTACTGGGATTATGACCTTACCGGCAGGATCTCTGTGCATATTAAAAATGCTGCCGGCCAGCCTGCTGTTGATGTTGAAGTTACCCTGCAGAATTTTGCCGGGGATATCCTTTGGAAAACCCGTACCGATAATACGGGTAATGCAGAATTATGGCCCGGCCATACCAGTGATCAATCCTCAGTTAATGAGCTGAAAATTATTGCTGAGGGACATGAATATTCAAATGTTAAAACTATTGATGAAGGAGTCAATGAACTGATAATAAGCCCGGTTCAAAGTCTTCAGGAGGAGGCGGATATCGCCTTTATGGTAGATGCTACAGGTTCGATGGGGGATGAACTTGAATATCTGAAAACTGAACTGATGGATGTTATCGATGAGGTTCAAAATGAGAATCAGAGAGTAGTACTGAAAACCGGAGCAGTGTTTTACCGTGATGAAGGAGATGAATATATCACCCGGAAATCAGATTTCTCTTCTGATAAGAATATAACCATTAATTTTATTAAAAATCAGTCTGCCAGCGGTGGAGGCGATTATCCGGAAGCCGTCCATACAGCGCTTCACAGGTCTGTGAACGAACTGCAATGGTCGTTCTCTGCAAAAGCACGGCTTTTATTTGTCCTTCTTGATGCACCGCCTCATTACGAACAACAAATCATTTCGGATATTCATACAGAGGTAAGAAATGCCGGTGAAAAAGGGATAAGGATCATTCCCATAACAGCCAGTGGTATTGATAAGGAAACAGAATTTCTGATGCGTTATATGGCTATCGCAACCGGCGGAACCTATGTGTTTGTAACTGATCATAGTGGAATTGGAAATGACCATCTCGAGCCGACCATTGGTCAGTATGAAGTTGAATTTCTGAATGAGTTACTTACACGGCTGATCAATAAATATATAGAATAAGCAGGGTCTGGAATGTTTGGGCTTAATGACAGGTTGGCAGCTTGTTTAATCATGCTTCCGTACATTTTTTCTTTCCCAGTTGTTTTTTGTATAATATTTTAAAAATTCACAAATCTCTTGTAGTGCTTTCTTTGCTTCAGGGAAAAGTTGTGATAAAAGGCGAAAGGCAGAAGGGGATGATATAAAAACTATAGCCGACTGAATTAGTTTATGAAAAAAATATGGCCGGTCAGGTATTGAAGCATTTTTCTGTATCTTACTATTAGAAAAATGCTGATCCCGGTAATAATTGGAGTCTGTCTATAAAGTAAACAAAATGTCAGCCTCTCATGTGTCTGTTCAGAAGGTTCCATTTGCAAGGCTTGGGCAGTCCGGAAACGCGGAGTTTACCAGTCGTAAATGAGCAATTTTCGGACAAGCGTAACGCGGCAAATGGGACTTTATGGACAGACTCAAATTAGAGTTTGTCAATAAACTCGTAGTGTTTGTTCAGAATGTTCGAGTTCAAGGCGCGCAAACCGAACGAAGTGAGCTCTTGAACACCTTTAGAAATAAAACACGTTGTGAAAAACATTTTAAACCGCAGTATACTAAAGTATTCGAGGATTTAAAATTTTGGCAGCAACGCAGATATCGGACATTATGGACAGACACTATTTATATAACTCTATTTTGTGAAATGGTTTCCAAAAAAATGCTGTACAAATCCGGGTTTGTATTAATCCGGGTTCTAAAACCGGCTGATGATGGCTGAACTTAAGGCCATAAGGATGGTGGCATGAAACTTGCCCCATGGTACCGGCAGTCCTCACACATGGGATGATTCAGACATTCCCGCCCGAACCGATCCGGATTTGTACACGCTCCTGGGTTTACTTCATTGTTCCGGACTCAAAAAAACCGTTTATATTATCACAAACTCTCTGAAATTGTTTCTATCTATTACCTTCTCATATGCATTATATGTCTCTACAAACCTCCCTGGCAATCTGACTTGTTTTTTATCATGCCATTTAAACTCATATCCATAGACCTTTCCGGCTTTGTCTTCAACAAAATCTACTTCTTGCTGCTGTTTTGTCCTCCAAAAATAGGTTTTTGCCAGGCTCTCTTTGTATTCATTTTGTTTAATCCTTTCTGAAATTAAAAAATTCTCCCAAATCGCTCCTCTATCTGTTCTTAGCTCTAAAGGGTCAAAATTTCCAATAATCATATTCCTTACTCCATTATCATAAAAATAAACCTTTTTATTGGTTTTGATTTCATTACGAATGTTCCTGCTAAAACTTCCCAATTTAAAAATCACGTAGCCCTTTTGCAATATATCAATATACTTACTTATAGTATTTTTATCAATGTTAACTATCCGTGATAATTCCGTATAATTCACTTCACTACCTACTTGTAAAGCAAGGGCCTGGACTAATCTGTCCAGGACTTCAGGTTTCCTGATATCAGAATAAGCTAAAATATCACGGTATAAATAACTATTTACTAAATTTTTTAATATGCTTTTCTCTTCGCCCGGATTATTTAAAACATCAGGATAAAATCCATAAAGAAGCCTGTTCTCTAACTGTTGTTCGGCGTATAAATATCCATGATACATTTCAAACTCCTCCCAACTTATCGGATATAATTGATATTCCCATTTCCTTCCGGTCAGGGGTTCATTTATCTTATTCGATAGATCAAATGAAGAAGATCCACTTGCAAATAATTGAACATCCTTAAATTGGTCAGTTATTATTTTTAATGTGATCCCAATCCCCGGTATTCTTTGAGCCTCGTCAATAAATACGAGCTTATGCCTGCCTATTATATTTTTAATCTCTTCAGTATTGGGTTCATTCAACAAGCTTCGAACTGTAGGATCATCACCGTCTAAGAATAAATATTTTTCTGATGCCAGTATGGTTTTTAATAAAGTAGTTTTTCCAACTTGTCTTGAGCCAATAACAACGATTGCTTTACCTTTACCTGCCTTATTGATTATTTTATTTTCTATATATCTCTTATACATTTCCCTTCAAATATATTAACTTTTGGTGAATATATTCACTAAAAGTTATACTTTTTGGTGATTATATTCACATGTGAGTCAGTGGGATTTAACGGCACGAGTTGCAAGTTCGCACCAGCGGAGATACCCTGAATGTTTGCAGAAGTTTATTTTATTTTATTGATCTTTTCGCTTTTTTACCAGCAAGCGGTTATTTCCAAATCGTTGTACCGGTTCAAATTTCGATTCGAGAGCCTTCAGATTATCAACGAAAATATAGTAATATTCCGCGTTTGTATTGAGATCCAGTCTTTCATCATATCCTTCAAGCTTAAGCCAGGGAACCTTACCGGTAAACACATAATAATTAAAAGAATGATAGAGGAACCAGTAGGCCTCCAGGCTTACGGTCTCTCCGTTGTGATGTTCCCTGAGGTAATCCATTACTTCAAAGGTGTTTACACTCTGCCAGTTATCCCTTACCCAATCGAGCTTAAAGCGATCGGCAACATGGAAAATGCATATGAAGACCAGACCAATAGCAATGACTTTCTGTACAATAATAAACTTTAAACGTGGAATTATTCCAATGAAGCTTACTAAGACACTGATAAACAAGGGATAAAAAAACAGGGCCGTTCTGCCATGCAGGTTGGGAGTGTTCAGCAGCCAAACTTGAATGATGTTAACCAGTGCAGTTAGCAGTAGTACCATTGTTGATACGAAAACAGGTTCCCTGAGGCTTGAAATGTTGAAATGTGACTGGCGGAAATGAACTACAACATAAATAAGATTGATGATAATAATTGTAAAAGCCATACCTGCAATAAAATGCGAACCGGGAATAATTAAGGAGCCACTACGAGAATATTCGATCAGCGCATATATAGTGTCTTTATAAAAGCTGTCGGCAGACCAAAACCGAAACTCATTAGCCTGCTGCATTCTGATTATCGGATTGGCAATTAATGCCAAATAAATGATAGTGAATAAAGCCATTATCAGCATGGGTTTGCCCATTCTCTTAAGTTTCTTTTCTGCAGTTGAAAAGAAAAAAAATACAATCATTATTGAAATGGCAATCCAGAATACCAGTAATGTAAAATGGGCATAGGAGGCCAGAATGGATAAAAACCAGGCAATCCATGCATGTCTTGGTTTTGAATACTGGAAAGCCGAAATCAGATAACTAAGCGATAAGGTCGCCAGAGCACACGACATGCCGTAACCACGGCACAAACCAAAAAAATCCAGCAGGTAGGGATTGGATATAAACAACAAAGTAACAGGCAAAAAGAAAATGGAATTTTCTTTTAAAGTGTTTTTAATGATCCTGTATATACCTATGCCATACACGATGAAAAACAGCAGGTTAGGCAATCGGATAATCACTTGCTCGTTGCCGAAAAGAGTAACTAATAATTTGGTAAAGAGTGTATTTAGAATGTGATTATTGGGATATTGGTCGGTGTACATGATAATATCCCGGACAGTGTAATTAACAAAAATGACTGCCGTTATGGCTTCATCGGTTACGACAGGGAGTATCACAGCTTTGTAGAACAAAATCGCAAAAAATATCCCAATAACGATGATAAATGTAATTCGGTTGAACTTATCTATCCTTTTCATTCTTACATGTTTAACAAATTTTATATGATCACAATTTTATTTCCCAATATAGCAAATTTAAAGATAGTTTTCAGATCCTGTTTTGCTTATGTCATTCAACAAATCCTTATGCTGAAAGCTGCATCCGGCAAATGTCGCTTTTTGTAAAAATGAAAATTTATTTATGGCGACATTTTATTATAATAATGTATTTCAATATAATACATGATTTTTATTCGTTTTAATTCTCTTTCGCGTTTCGCTTGCACCACCGTTTTAAGTCGGTTATGTGAGCAAACAATATGCAGACTTTTATTCTGTGCTTTTCCGGATTTAACAAGTTTTAACAGAAAGTAAGATCCATAACTGTCAGATTCTATGCAAATTTACACGGCGAACAGTAAAACCATGAAAATCCTTATCTACCTGACCGGTTCACTGGGTTTCATAGCCTCCTCTAACCTGAATGCACAATCCGTGGCAAATAATGATCTGTTTTTCAGTGGAGTAGTAATAGATGATTCTACAGGTAGAGAAATTCCCTATTCTCATATTTATAATGAAAGCAGACGAACCGGTGCCATATGCAATGAGTCGGGCGAATTCAGAATAATCGCAGGGCCGAAAGATACGCTTGTGTTCAGCTCACTGGGGTATCTGGGACATGTTCTATTCCTGTCCGGTTCAATGTTTTCCGAAAAACAGACCGTCAGGTTAAAACCTGCAAGGTATGAAATCAACGAGGTAATAGTCAGAGGTTTAAGAGATTATGAGTCATTCAGAAAATCCTTCATCAATCTTGAAATTCCGGAAACTCAAACTACACGTTTACGGGATAATCTGGCTACCTTGTCAAAAAAAGCAGGAATTGAAGGGGAAGCAGAGGGTAAACGCGTTAGGCGTCAGCTTCAACCGAACATTCACCCCATTGAAAACGGGATCCCTATCCTTTATAAAGAAGACCTGCAGCGTATGAATCTGAAAAGAGTGAAGAAACAGGAGGCCCGTCAACGGATGATCGCTAAAAAATACAACCGGGAGTTCATTATGAGACTGACCAAACTGCCCGAGGAGGAAGTCACCGGTTTTATGAGCTTTTGTAATTTCTCTGAAGAATTCTTGTATGAGGCTACTGCATATGAAATTGGTGTGATAATTCTGGAAAAGCATGAACAATATATACAGGAAAGGGCAGCAGGAGCTGAAACAAAAACTATAGCCGACTGAATTAGTTTATGAAAAACATCTGGCCGGTCAGGTATTGAAGCATTTTTCTGTATCTTGTTATTAAAAAATGCTGATCCCGGTAATTAAAAAAAGATGCCATCCTTAAAATGTGAGCGTAAATACAGTTTCTCCCGGGTGTGAGTGCACGATGATCGTGCCGTTGTGCAGGCGCATAATCTGGCGGGCAAGACTGAGGCCCACACCTGAGCCGTTTTCGCGGGTGGTAAAAAACGGAACGAAAATATCCTCCAGGATCTCCCGAGGGATACCCTGACCGTTATCGGTGATTTCAATAACGATATGGCCTTCACTGTTGCGCAGGGCCATGAGGCTGACAGTCGGATCAGTCGTATTTTTCATAGCCTCGATGGCGTTATATACCAGGTTGAGCAGTACCTGCCTGATCTGGCCAAAATCAGCCAAAAGTTGCAGATTACCCGGGTAGATGGCCGTATGTATGATGAAGTTTTCGCGGCCGAATTGGTTTTCCGTGAGGGTGACAGTATCGGCAAACAGTTCCTGAACCTGGAATTCCTTAAATTCCGGCCGGGGCAGGGATGTGATGGAGCGGTAATTATCGATAAAGCGGATCAGTCCGCTCCCTGTTTCCCCGATCGTTGTCAGCCCGTTCACCGTTTTTTTCAGGATCTTACCGTCGATTTCCTCCGGTGACACCAGCGTTGAATCCTTCCTGCGAAAATAGCCGGTTATGGTCTTTGTAAGCGAGGTCACCGGACTCAGCGAATTCATGATCTCGTGGTTCAGGATGCGGATGAGTTTCTGCCACGATTCCAGTTCTTTGAGTTCCAGTTCGGGCGTGATGTTCTGAAAAGATATCAGCCGGATCGCTTCGTCTTCGGTTTTGTAGGCTTTGGCCTTCACCGAAAGGTAAAACGAGCGGTCCCTGAATACCGTCCTGAAAATACGGGTCTCGCCCGGGCGGATGGACCGGAGCAGGCGTACAAAGGCCTTGTTCCGCATTTCCAGGTCGGCCAGCCACCGGGGATTTGAGAGACCAGTGATTGAGGAAGCTGCCCTGTTGAACAGCTCGATCTCTTCCTGATCGTTATATGATAACAGGGCCGAATCGACCTGATCGATGATGTTTTCCAGGTAAAGGCTTTTCTTTTCGCTGCCGGTTTGTATCTGACGGATGGCAAGACTGGTATCGTTCATGTGGCGGAGCAGTGCATCGTACGACCTGTTACGGGTGGTTTCCGGAAATACCAGCGATGCATCCCGGCTTTTCACCGCATTGAAAAACATGGCCAGGTCGCGGTTGATGCGGTTCAGAAACCGGACCATCAGCGCCACCTGGAGGATTATCAGCATAATGAGGCCGGCGGCGGTATAATACAGGCCTTCGTTCAGGCGGTGTAGGGCTTCCGCCAGAAAAAAGCAGGTGACCGCCAGCAGGATTACCCGGATGGTGATGTTGACAAAGTATTTTTTCAGGATCATGTTAACATGTTTTAAAGCTCAGTAAGCATTAGTTCAGCTCGTACTTATCCATCTTATTGTAAAGTGTCTGTCGGGCAATTCCCAGTTCCCTTGCCGCCCTGACCACGTTTCCCCGGTTGTTTTCCAGTGCATTGATAATGGATTGTTTTTCAATCTCAGCAAAGGATCGCGGCTTGTCTGCCGCGGGCTGTGTTCCGGCTGATGCCTGCAGCAGGAAATCATCCGGACCAATGCTGTCCGATTCAGTGAGAATCACCGTTTTTTCGACGGCATGCCGCAGTTCCCGGATATTTCCCGGCCAGGTATATAGTTTAAGCTTATCCGCCGCTTTAACGCTTAGCCGAAGGTCATGTTTCCGGTATTTATCCGAATAGATACCTAAAAAATGATTGGCCAGAGGTACAATGTCCTCCTTCCTCTCCCTCAATGGAGGAAGAACGATCTCAATGGTGTTGATCCGGTAGTAGAGATCCTCCCGGAACAGATCCTGGCGGATCATTTCTCCGATATCCTTGTTGGTAGCACAGATCAGGCGAAATTCAACGGGGATAGGACGGGAAGCCCCGACCCGGGTAATTTCCCTGTTGTTTAATGCCGTGAGCAGCTTGGCCTGCATGGAGACCGACAGGTTAGCGATCTCATCGAGAAAAAGCGTACCGCCCGAGGCGACCTCGAAGCGGCCCGGATGGTCGGACCGTGCATCTGTAAATGCCCCTTTTACATGGCCGAACATCTCGCTTTCGAACAGCGATTCCGTGATGGCACCCATGTCAACGCTGATGAACAGTTCACCTGACCTGTCCGATTGCCGGTGGATCTCCCGTGCGATCACTTCCTTGCCGGTGCCGTTCTCACCCAGGATCAGCACATTGGCGCCGGTTGCGGCTACCTTGGAAACGGTACGGGCCACCTCCTGAAATTTTGCTGAATGGCCGATCATATTATGGAAGGGCTTGTCGATCTCCCCGGCGAGATGGGTCTGTTTATTCCGGTAATTCTCGGCTTCACTCTTCGAACGGCGCAGCTTTAAACCTGACTGAACAGTGGCCACTAACTTGTCATTGTCCCAGGGTTTCAGAACAAAGTCGGTTGCCCCTTCCTTCATTGCCCTTACCGCCAGCTCTACATCCCCGTAGGCCGTGATCATGATCACTACCGCCAGGGGATCGGACTTCAGTATATGATTCAGCCAGTAGATCCCTTCGTTCCCGGTATTGATACCGGCAGAGAAATTCATGTCGAGCAGGATTACATCGAAATCATGTTCCTGCAGCATGCCGGGGATCAGGTTGGGATTGGAAATAGCCGTTACTTCGTTGAATTCCTCTTCGAGGAGTTGGGCGAGTGACCTTAGGACGGCCTTATGATCGTCTGCAATGAGGATCCTGGTTTTCATATATGATAAATATTAGACACCTTATGTCCAAAAATTAGGCAATATACACAATGATTCTGTTTTTGCAAATTTATAAATGTTTAATTATCAAAAAGTAATGATTTAGGGTACGGGACTTGTTAGGTAGCAGGGGATTATATGTAACTAAATTGTCATGTTAAAAAACTATTTCAAGATCATTATTCGTAACATCCGGCGTTTTCCGGTGTATTCAATGCTAAATATCAGTGGATTGGCCATCGGCATGGCCTGTACTTTTTTAATCCTGTTATGGGTTAGGGATGAGATCAGCTACGACCGGCATTTTGAGCATGCCGGTGAGCTGTACCGCGTGCTGGAGATCCAGTACTACGCCGGCGGAGAGATATTTCCGGTAGCCGTTACGCCGAGTGCCCTGGCACCGGCATTGAAGGAAGAATTTCCTGAAATTATCAGGTCCTCCCGCTACAACAGGGCCTGGTGGATGGTGCAGAAGAATGATGAATACATCATTGAGCAATGTAATGCTGTGGATCCGGATTTTCTGTCAATGTTCTCCATTGAGCTGACCAGGGGAAACGACAGCACGGCGCTAACCGGTCCGCATTCCGCCGTGATCACCGAAGAAATGGCCCGGAAGTATTTCGGTGATGAGGATCCCATCGGCAAAACCCTGAGAGTGAATAAACAAGATTTTCTGACTGTTACCGGTACCTTCAAAAAATTACCACCCAATACACACCTCGATTTCAACATCCTCGTCCCCTTTATTTATCTGGGCGAAATGGGACACGATATAAATAATTGGGGCAGCAATTCTTACTATACCTATGTTCAGCTTTCTGAGACCGCGAATCCGAAGCATGTGGATGAAAAGATCATAGATCTAATTAAAAAAAATAACGAACATTCCGTAACGGAAATCTTCCTGCAGGCCCTACCAAATATCCATCTATACTCCGCTGGAAAATATACCGCCGATATAGGCGGGCATGGTGACATTGCCAATGTACGGATTTTCACTCTTGTGGCGGTATTTATCCTTGTGATCGCCTGCGTTAATTTCATGAACCTGTCCACGGCCCAGTCGGCCCGCCGGGCCCGGGAGATCGGTATGCGCAAGGTGGCCGGTGCTGGAAAACGCGGGCTGGTCTTCCAGTTCCTCGGAGAATCGGTCTTTATTGCCTTTGTGGCACACATCATTGCCATGATCCTGGTGGAGATCCTCCTGCCGACTTTTAACCAGCTTTCAGGCAAACAGCTGGGCATACAATATGGCCATCCCGGTCTTTATGCCGGACTCCTGACCCTGGTCCTGACCACGGGACTGCTGGCAGGGAGCTATCCGGCCTTCTTCCTGTCCTCGTTCAGACCGGTAAACGTGTTGAAAGGTGCCGTTACGAAAGTTCCGGGAAACAGCGGTTTTCGCAGGGCGCTCGTAATCGGACAGTTTACCCTGTCCCTGTTTCTCATAATCAGCACGCTGGTTATTGGCAGTCAGCTCGATTACATGCGTAACAAAAAGCTGGGGCTGGACAAGGACAACATCGGGTATTTTTATTTCGGCGGCCCGATCAAACAAAAGCGAAACACGGTAAGAAATGAATTACTGAAAGATCCGAACATTATTCATGCCTCGGCATCAAACCAGCTGCCGACCTACATCGGGAATTCGACAGGCGGCTGGTCGTGGGAAGGAAAAGACCCGGAGGAAGATGTGCTGTTTCATATGGTCAGCGTGGATCAGGATTATGATGATGTCTTCAGGCTTCAGATAGACACAGGGCGTTTCTTCTCCAGGGAACATCCTTCCGATTCCATGGGAGTGGTGATCAATGAGCGGTCGGCAGCCATCATAGGATTTGATGACCCCATCGGCAAATTTCTCAGCATCGGGGATATTAAATTGACCATCATCGGTGTGGTCAGGGACTTTCATTTCAAATCGGTGCATACGAAGATCGAACCGCTTATTATGTTCATGGATCCTCGCAACTACAATATCTTTTATCTCCGGCTTGATCCGGGGAATGTGCAGGATGCGACCGAATCGGTCCAAAAGACGTTTAAAGCCTTTGATCCCGACGCCCCCTTTTCCTTTAATTTTCTGGATAAGGATTACGAGAACCTCTACCGGACAGAGATACGGATGGGAAAGATCTTCAATGCTTTTTCCATCCTGGCAATTCTGATCTCCTGCCTGGGGCTGCTGGGGTTGTCTTCCTTCATGGCCGAACGAAAAACCAGGGAGATCGGTGTACGAAAAGCCAACGGGGCAAAAAGCCGGAATGTGTTCCTGATGATGTCAAAGGAATTCATTCTCTGGGTATGCATTTCCTTTTTGATAGCTGCACCCCTGGCCTGGGTCACTATGCACCGGTGGCTTCTGAATTTTGCCTACCGCACCGGGATCGATCTATGGATATTCGGGGCGGCTGGCATTGCAGGACTGCTGATCGCCCTGCTGACCGTGAGCTGGCATACCTGGCGGACAGCCCGCCGGAATCCGGTGTTAAGTTTGCGATATGAATAGCAAATTGGTCTGCCATTCACAATTACCTGGATACTTTCATTGACCCTTGGGGCATAAGACGGTAGATGAAAAATGCAGGTTATTACTTAAATACCCTACAGGATCGTTTTTACCCCCAAAAACGATACACTAAGGTCATGAAATGACCTGTTTTTAGAATTATTATTTTGATATTTAACAATTGGCCCCCGAAAGGGCTCTTATTCCTATTTAAGAGCCCGGTATGCCCCGGATTTGATGCAATATCCAAATCTGATAATTTGCCGGCTGACCGGATTTACGCGTTTTATAATTTTTCGGTATGACATTGTAAACATACATCCCTGTGAACACATAATCCTGAGCCACAGACTTCGCATGTCCATCTTTTTTCCTCATTCCTTAAAAAATCCTCCAGGCCTTCTTTCTTAATAAACTCCAGGTTTTCAATCATGCTCATCCCGTATTTGGTGCGGTATCTTTTATCCAGGCTTTTTAACCGGGTGCAGGGATACTTCTCACAATCAAAACAGAATCCTGATGCGGTTCCGGCCAATAACTCACAATTTGCGATAATGCAGCTTCTGCAATGTTTTGGTTTGTTTTTGTCATCCTTTCTAAAACAGCCTCCACATGGATTTTTTTCTCTCAGATGTCCTATACAAATCCCACAATTCATGCCACACGGAGCAATCAATCCCTGATATTTCAACATTGCTAAGAATTATCAAAAAAATACTAATGTTTGTCGGCTATTTGTTCCAAGGCTTTGTTGTAATGATCCTTATACATAAGGTAGTGTTCCTTGTTCTCAAATTCCCAATAAATGTTTCCGGCCTTATATAGTTTTCTTATACACGCTTCGAAGATAAGGGTGTAATTAACACCTGTAAGTCTTTCTGCCTCAATTATTGAGTTGAAACGAATACTGCGGTTAGCAAAATGTGCAATGACCGGCAGGTGAAACCTTTTCCGGGAGCGTTTCTGATATGTTACATTGTTCATGTTGTTTTGAATTGTCAGATTAACATTTCAATACATTATCTACCCTGTATTATTCATGCGTCAAGTTTGGGGCAGATGCAAGGCGTCGGAAGCTGAAGCTGTAGTAACCTACCGCGAAGCTTTCGCAACGAAGCAGATGCCCTGAAATTGGCGCACTTTGTAAAAATGAATGAAAAATAAATTTCACGGTTCTAATTTATTATTTTAATGTTCTTCAACATATTACATAATTCTCATTCATTTTTATGAATAATGCAGGATACCATAAAGATAACGTAATATTGTTGTTCAGGTTGCATTCCGGTTCATTTTTTATTCACACCACACGTGAAAAGCTTATTTTATGCCGGATTTATTCTATAAAAAGTTAAAAATTACTTTTATTTTACTTATATTGGTAAAAAACAAAAGTCATCAGAAAGTGTTAATATATTAAGGGGGGAGTATTAATTATAAGAAAATCAGCCTTATCAGAACATTTTTCAGATTATTCCGGTGAAATAAGATCCTGGAGTGCATAGAACGGTGATTTTGTGATGGTAACAGGTGAAAAACAACCCAGGGGATGTAAAGAAGTATTTCTGTTTTAAATGTTTAGCATGTATTATTCATGGCTCAGGTTTAGGGCAGATACAGGTCGTTGAAAGCTGAAGCACGAATAATACAGGTTATAAACAATGTTATTCATATAATGAATTAATTTAGGATGAAAGTTTCACTGGAGAAAATATACCTGAAAAATGCTGGTTTTCTGTCGCTGAAAGATCCTGTTGGTAGTGGTAATGTTAGCTGGAATTGCCCTGTACTTATTGATTTAATAAAATATTGGGATAACCTGCCTGGCCAGATACCGCTATATTCTTCTGTTAGTTTCGGACTGGATAAATCGTATGCACGTACTACTCTCAATTACAGCTATTTTTCACCAAAATCGAGAAATCCGGATTATCAATACTTTTTTGAAGGCAGGGGGCATGCCGGTTTTTCAGAGAGGATCAGCCTTTATTTAGCATTACTGAGCCGTTATTTTCCTTTCCTTCAGCAGCTTGATCTGATAATACACTCGTCCGATTCCTTTCCTTATTTGTCAGGTATTTCCTCCTCTGCATCAGCTATCGGGGGACTGGCATTAGCTGTTTGCAGTCTGGAAAAAAGTTTTTTTAATAACCTGAAGACGGATTCGGATTTTTTCCGTAAGGCGTCATTTATGGCCAGGCTTGGTTCAGGAAGTGCCTCACCTTCAGTTGTTCCGGGATTCGAAGTTTGGGGTGCCACAGATTTGGTACCGGGTTCTTCAAATGAAGCTGCTATATCGGTTAATGACGGGATACATCCCGTTTTTCATACATATAACGATTGTATATTGATAATTTCTTCGAAAGAGAAAAAGATATCCGGTTCAGAAAGACATGATCTTATGAATGGTCATATTTTTCGTATTGCCAGAAATAAGCAGGTACTTAAACATTTCAATCTCTTATGGAAATCTTTACAATCGGGAGATGAAAGACTGTTTGGTGATGTTGTTGAAGCCGAAGCGATGAGCCTTCATGCTTTAATGATGACCTCAAAAAAAAGATATTTGCTTATGCATCCCAATACTATTGCAGCTATCAATAAAATAGTACAGTTTCGTAAGAACCATGATGTTAATATTGCTTTTACACTTGATACAGGAGCCAATGTTCATGTTCTGTATTCACTTGTGAATAAGCGCAGAGCGGAACACTTTATAAAAACCGAACTGGCACCATTATGTGAAGATGGCAGGTATATTTTTGATAAGGCGGGGAAGGGACCTTATGAGATCCGGAACGCTATTGGTGAAACTAATACAGTTTAGTGCTGATATCTCATTGCTGTAAAGGTTAGTTTTTGTCTTAACTAGTGTTTGTCAATAAACTCTTAGTGTTTGTTCAGAATTTTCGAGATCAAGGCGCGCAAAAATTTTAAACCGCGGTATACTAAGGTATTCGAGGATTTAAAATTTTGGCAGCAACGCAGATATCGGACATTATGGACAGACACTAACTATTATTTTTCAGGCTGGCAGGTTGTCCCGTGGTTTCAAGTACATTCGACCATAATTCGCCATCCGGGGAAATAACTTTTCGATCTTTAACAGTGACAGGAACGGGCAGTATTGTAAACTGTGAGTTCCAATATCCAACAACAAAATCTGTGCGTCCTGCCATTACTGCATGAACGGCGTTCTGAGCAAGGAGGTTGCAAAAAAGACTATCATTTGCATTTGCTGCAGCACTGCGAATAATATAACTCGGGTCAATATATTTTAATGTGAAAGGAAAATTTTGTTTTGTAAACTCTTTTTCGATTTTCTTTTTTAATAATAATCCGATGTCACCATATTTGATATTTCCCGAAGGATCGCTTTTCTTTTTGATCTTTTCAAAAAGATGTTGCCCGGCTCCTTCGGTAACAACGATAAGCGCGTGATACCTATTTTCCAGCCTGTTACGCAAGACCTGCAAAAATCCTGCAGGCCCGTGCAAATCGAAATCCAATTCAGGGATTATAACAAAATTCACTTCCTGAACTGCCAGCGCGGCGTTTGCAGCTATAAAACCCGAATCACGACCCATCAATTTAACAAGGGCTATCCCGTTAAAGGCCCCTTTTGCTTCGTTGTGTGCACCTCTGAGTATATCATTTGCTATGGTAAATGCGGTTTCAAAACCAAAGGATTTCTCAATCAGGCTAATATCGTTGTCAATTGTTTTAGGGATTCCTGCTACGGCTATTTTTAAGTTCCTTTGCCGTACCTCTTCGGATATGGCATGAGCACCTTTTAATGTACCGTCACCACCTATTGTAAATAAAATATTGATATCCATACGTTCCAGTGAATCAACAATTTCGCCAATATCCTGATGCCCGCGTGACGAACCAAGAATTGATCCTCCGAACATATGGATGTTTTCAACAAATTCCGGAGTCAGGTCCAGTATCTCGTGGCGGTATTCAGGGATGAATCCCTCATAGCCGTATTTAATACCAATAATCCGCTTCACGCCGTATCTGTCGCGAAGCTGGAAAACAAGACCCCGGATAACATTGTTTAGTCCGGGGCTAAGTCCGCCGCAGGTTACAATAGCTGCTTTAACTTTGGAAGGATCAAAAAATATATATTCTTTCGGACCGGCCTTTTCAAATGACACCGGTTTAATGCCTTTTTCAAGGCATTCATTAAAATTGTTCAGAGAAGTGTCTTTGATGATACGTTCGTCATCCTTTATATAATTAAAAATACCGTCACCTACTTTTTTTGATAAATTTAAAGGTGACGATACTGTGCATTTACCTAACTTTCTGACATCATATTCTTCATGCATATTGATTTTGTTTTTAATTTGTTCCGCGCTTTTATACCAAAATATCCCTGTACTTATCCGAGATTACTTCCCATCTGTAATATAAAAGGGCATAGTGTTGTAATTGTTCTGCCGATGCATAAAAAAGCTTTTTATCATCTTCAATTATTATTTTTTTTAAATCGCTTACGGTTTTAAAATAGATTGCTTTATTGTTAGTTGTATGCCGGTTAAAGCAGTTGTTAAAACAAATTACAGGCAATCCCAGATACATTGCTTCTACAAGTGAGGGATTGGTTCCCCCGCATGCATGCGCATGAATATATACATAGCAACCGGATCTGATATAATCGAGTTTTTCCTGTTGAAATACCGGCTCAATCATATGAATGTTGTTGATGCCTTTATATTGCTTTCTTAGTTTTTTACCTGTTGATGTTTGTTTCCAGTTACCGATAAAAACAAGATGTTTATGTTTTAAGTGTCTGAATGTTTCCAGGATCAATGCCGGTTGGTTTTCCGGTTCGACACGTTGCATGCATAAGTAATAATTATTTTCGGGCAATTTAAATTCAGGCGGGACCTGCGTGGCTGTATCCGAAAGTGTATGATCACCGCCATAAGCTATAAGAACGGTTTTATACCTGTATTTTTCCGTGACGGAGGAAAGTATTACCGGGTTATCGGCAATTATCCTGTATGCATGACGGCATGCACTTTTTTCCAATTGCCTTAGGATCCGTTTTGCCAAAGAACCCCATTTTTCTCTTGTCCATTCAAGGCCATCTGTATGGACAATGACCGGTTTGTTTTTAAACAGGTACCGTAAAGGTAAAAACATAGCGCCTGATATACCCAATATAAGAATGCTATTAGCAGTAAATAAGGCATGTATAAAAGTGTACAGATCATATAAAATACTTATTGCCCCGTTGGCCGGCAATGGGACATAACGTAAGCGTATATTATTCAGGTATTTACGGCGCTCATGCTTGCTATAGACCGGCCGGCTGCAATAAACCGTTATTTTAAAATCATACTGAAGGTATTCAGCCAGGTTGTGTGCAAGGGTTTCAAACCCTCCGTAGCGTGCAGGAATGCCTACCGTACCGGTAATTGCCAGTTTTTTCACACCTGTAAATATTTAAATTAAGTCTTTTTTCATCAGACACTAAGTATACCTTGTTACGGGATCAAAATACTTCATATTACCCTAACAAAAAAATATCATTGCTTATATTTGCAAACGGTAAAACGAACAGATATGGTATTAGAGATAGGAGAACAAAGTCTTGATAAGTTTATTATGGTGGGAGACAGGGTACTGATCCAGCCAAAGGCGCCGAATGAACGAAGCAGGTCAGGTTTGTATCTTCCGCCAAATGTACAGGAAAAAGAGAGCATGCAGGCCGGATATGTGCTGAAAGTCGGGCCTGGTTACCCGGTGCCTGCAATTAATGAAGCAGATGAACCATGGAAGGATAAAAGTGATGAAGTTAAATATGTTCCGCTTCAGCCCAAAGAAGGGGACCTGGCAATTTATATGCAGAAAAGCGGTTTTGAGATCGAGTTCAATAAGCAAAAATATATTATTATCCCACATTCTGCCATACTAATGCTTATCAGGGACGACAGCCTGTTTGAATGATAATCCGGATTAAGCCAGGGTAGGTATACCCGATTAATCCCTATTGATATGCGGGTGTCAAAAAAAACACCTGTGAAATATGATTCACAGGTGGTTGGTTGCATTTGTGAACTAGGGAGGATTCGAACCCCCAACCTTCTGATCCGTAGTCAGATGCTCTGTCCAGTTGAGCTACTAGTCCGTTGTTGGTGGACTGAAAAGAATAAGTATCATTAAATGCGATCCGTTTCGAGGTGCAAATATAGAAAATTTAGATAAAACACCTTATTTTGTAACGGTAATGTATATAAAAAATCTTTAATAAGGCAGTATTTTTTCCGGTTATCGGCTATTCTGCATTATTGGCTTCACCGGGCTAATGATTAAAAAAATGAAACCCTCATCCTTAAGGTATTTAATTTAAATAGTACAAAGAAAATACGACATGAATATATACTAAGAACTTATTATGTAGGGATGAGGGTTCACCGAGCACC
>CAZBJH010000026.1:0-31058 GCA_964492185.1 uncultured Bacteroidales bacterium
CACTTTTAAATAAGTTCATTAACTCACTTAAAAAAGTGAGTTAAAGAGCTCACTTTTAAATAAGTTCATTAACTCACTTAAAAAAGTGAGTTAAAGAGCTCACTTCGTTCGGTTCGCGCGCCTTGATATCGAACATTCTGAACAAACACTAAGATTTTATTGACAAACACTATAATTAATATCATGCTTATACGTTTTTCTTCTATATTGGCTCTTTGTCTTGTAGTAACTCTTTCCTGCCGGCGCATGGAGACAGCCAGGAATGAAAACCCGCTTGCCCGGGTTTTTGATAAGTATCTTTATCCTTCAGATCTGGCCGATGTGATATCGGAAAAGCTGTCAGCCAGTGACAGCACGATAATTGCCAGGGATTATATAGATAAATGGATAAGGAAGCAACTTATACTGAACAGGGCTGAACTTAATTTGTCTGATGAACAGAAAAACGTTGAAAAACAGATCGATGATTACAGAACCTCTTTGCTTGTGTTCAAATATGAGCAAATTTTAATTGATCAGAAGCTGGATACGATAATTGATTCATCGGAAATCGAAGATTATTATAATAAAAACACGAGAAATTTCATGTTAAATGATAACCTGGTGCGGGCGCTTTTTATTCAGATACCAAAAACATCGCCCAGTATTTACCAGGTGCGCAGGTGGTATCGATCGGATAATGATGATGACCTCGATAAACTGGAAAGCTATTGTTACCAGTATGCAGTAAAATATGATTATTTTAATGATGACTGGATATACTTTAATGAAGTGGAAAAATCTTTGCCTGATAGGATAGTAAATCCTGAAGGTCAGCTAAGGTACAGGAAGTACTTTGAAATGCAGGATGATAAAAATTATTATTTTGTAAAGATCAGGGATTATCATCTTGCAGGTAGCCCGGCTCCTCTTGATTTCGTGAAGGAAGATATTCGCAATATTATTCTTAATAAACGGAAGATCCGTTTGATCAACCAGGTTGAGTCCAGTATATATAACGATGCCCTGAACAGGGATCAGTTCACTGTATATTAGCGGGATTTGTTAATTATTTTTATTTTAGTTACAGAATTTATATCGAATGACACTATTTATTAAAAAGTTGATCCGTATCATAGTGCTAATTGCGACAGTTCATCATGCTGCCGGCCAGCCAAAAATCCTCGACCGCATAATTGGGATTGTTGGTGATAAAAAGGTTATGCAATCGGAGTTGGAAGAACAGTATTACAATATGCTGGCCCAGGGAATGAAGGATTATCCGGGTTTGAGATGTGAAGTTTTTGAAGATCTGCTATCTCAAAAGCTGTTATTGAACCAGGCTGAGATTGACAGTATAATGGTTACCGAACCACAGGTAGACCTGCAACTGGAACAACGTATGGGATTTTTTGTAAATCAAATAGGTTCGGAAGAAAAGCTTACGGAGTATTTTAATAAATCCATTGTTGAGATCAAAGAAGATCTGAGAGATGCTATTCGTGATCAGTTGGTAACCGATAAGATGCGTGCAGAGATCACCGGTGATATCAATGCTACACCGTCGGAAGTGCGGAATTTTTACGAAAGCCTGCCCAAAGACAGTATTCCCTATGTAAATGCAGAGGTTGAACTCAACCAGATAGTATTGTATCCACCTTCAAGTGAGGAAGCTGTATTTGAAGTACGTGAGCGATTGCTGGATTTGCGGCAACGGATACTTGAGGGTGAGAATTTTGCTACTCTTGCAGTGCTCTATTCAGAGGGACCGTCGGCCCCCAGGGGTGGTGATATCGGATGGTCCGATAAAGCCTCACTTGATCCTGAATATGCAAAAGTGGCTTTTAGTTTGAAAAAGGGCCAGGTTTCCAAAATAGTTGAATCTTCATTTGGTTTTCATATTATCGAATTGCTCGATCGTACCGGGGAACGGGTACACACGCGGCATATCCTTATGAAGCCTAAAATCACACCTGAAGCAAAGGAAGAAGTTATGGCAAGGCTTGATAGTATTGTAAGGCTGATAAGGCTTGATAGCCTGACATTTGAGCGTGCAGCCATGTATTTTTCGGAAGATCCTGAAACACGGCTTAACGGGGGCCAGGTTGTGAACCCTAATACCGGCGGCACGAAATTTGAGCTCGATCAGTTTGAAACCGAAGAGTATAATATTATCCATGAACTTGAGGTAGGTGAGATATCGCGGGTTTATGAATACCAGGATAAGAAAGGTAAAACGGTCTATAAAGTTATCAGGTTAAAAAAGAAAACGGTTCCTCATGTGGCAAATCTGAAAGATGATTATTCCCTGCTTAAAATGATGGCTGCCAGTGATAAACAAAGAAGAGTAGTGGATTCCTGGATCAGGGAAAGATTGAAATCCACTTATGTAAAGATAAATCCCGATTTCAGGGATTGTAATTTCCGGATCAGTGGCTGGTTTAAATAGTGTCCGTCAATAAAGTTGGTAAAATGTTTAACTGGTCATTTGTCTGTTCATAAAGCTCCATTTGCAAGGCTTGCGCAGTTCGAAAATGTGGAGTTTACCAGTTGTAAATGAGCAATTTTCGGACAAGCGTAACGCGGCAAATGGGACTTTATGGACAGACACTAAATAGAGTCTGTCCATAAACTCGCAGTGTTTGTTCAGAATGTTCGAGATCAAGGCGCGTGAGCATTTTAAACCGCAGTATACTAAAGTATTCGAGGATTTAAAATGCGAGCAGCAACGCGGATATCGGACATTATGGACAGACACTAAGTAACCAATTTATTACCTATGGTGATCACAACTGATGTGAAGAAAATTTTCCGCCTGTGTTTTCTGCATGCATTCTCATTTTTCCTGTTTTACACGACCGGACTGGCCCAGGAAAAGGTTGATTTTACGGCGCGTGAAATGGAATTTGACGAAAAAATCGGAAGCGGTGCACAGCGTTTGCTTGATGATGTAGTATTTGAACACGGTGGAGCAAAAATGTATTGTGACAGCGCGTATTATTATACTAAATTAAATTCCCTTGATGCATATAACAATGTTTATATCAATCAGGGCGATACCCTTCATTTATATGGTGATTACCTTCATTATGACGGCAATACAAAGCTTGCACGGGTAAGGGATAATGTGAAGCTTATCAACAAAGAAACTACATTGCTGAGTGATGCACTTGATTTTGACCTGGGGTCAAATGTTGGGTATTATGTTGATTCTGCACTTATTTTGAATAAAGACAACCGGCTAAGAAGTGAGGAGGGGTATTATTATACAAAGACCGATATATTTTTATTCAAAGACAGTGTGGTTGTGATCAATCCCGATTATACCATCTATTCAGATACGATGAAGTTTAATACGGAAACTGAGATAGCTTATTTCTTCGGGCCTACGGAGATTGTCAGTGAAAAAAACTATATATATTGTGAAAAAGGCTGGTACAACACCCTTACCGATATATCGGAACTAAAGCAAAATGCTTATATGCTGAGCGAAGATCAGGAAATTTACGGTGATAGTCTGTATTACGAAAGAAAAACAGGATATGGAAGGGCCAGGAACAATGTACAGATCATCGATGAAGAGCAGGATATTCTTTTATTCGGTGATTTTGCCGAATATTTTGAAGATCCCGAACTATCAATGCTTACCGGCAAAGCTCTTTTTGTGCAGGCAGGGGAGGAGGATTCCACATATGTGCATGCGGATACGCTACGTTCTTCAATTGACACGGCCGGCTATAAACAAATTCGTGCATATTACAGGGTAAAGCTTTTCAAGACAAATATGCAGGGAAAATGTGATTCGATGTCATATTCATACCGGGATTCTGTTATTCGGCTGTATACAGACCCTGTTTTATGGTCGGATGAACATCAGCTCAGCGCTGACTATATTCAGATCCATACTGTAGACAGGCAGGTTGACAGGATAACTATGGAGGGATCATCTTTCATCATCAGCGAGGAGGATACTTCAAAATACAATCAGATCAAGGGTAAAGACATGTTTTGCCACTTTAAAAGCGGACAACTGCACCGGATAGATGTTAACGGGAATGGAGAAACCGTTTACTATCCAAACGATGAAGGCGAAATAATCGGTGTTAACAAAGCTACCAGTTCAAATCTGGTTATCCGTCTTAAGGAAGGAAAGGTTGATGATATAACTTTTCTGGAGAAACCGGATGCTGTTCTTTATCCCCTGAAACTGGCACCCCCAGAGGGATTGATCCTTAAGGATTTTCATTGGCTGGATGATTGCCGGCCTAAAAATAAGATGGATGTTTTTATTTGGCAGGAGTAAGTCTGTCTATAAAGTTGGCAAAATGTTAAACCGGTCATGTGTCTGTTCAGAAAGTTCAATTTGCAAGGCTCGCGCGGTCTGAAAACGCGGAGTTTA
The DNA here is from genome assembly GCA_964492185.1 of uncultured Bacteroidales bacterium. GTDB lineage: Bacteria > Bacteroidota > Bacteroidia > Bacteroidales > UBA10428 > JAFGSZ01. The sequence continues at coordinate 4,379 of CAZBJH010000026.1, forward strand.
CTAGTCGTAAATGAGCAATTTTCGGACAAGCGTAACGCGGCAAACGGGACTTTATGGACAGGCACAAATTATATTCCGGACCTGGTTTTCAAAAAACGCGCTAATATTCGTCCTCATTAAAAAAGAAGTCGTCTTTACTCGGATAATCCGGCCATATATCTTCAATACTTTCATATATATCCCCTTCGTCTTCAATCTCCTGCAGGTTTTCAATAACTTCTAACGGAGCACCTGATCTGATTGCAAAATCTATCAACTCATCTTTTGTAGCCGGCCAGGGTGCATCCTCTAATTTAGACGCTAGTTCAAGTGTCCAATACATAACTAATCTGTTTTATGTGTCTCTTCTCAAAAAGTTTGCAAATATATATAAAAAAATAATTGATTATCAAATAGAATTCCCTTAAGCTTTTCATAGATTTTTTAAAGTCGCCGGGATCATGGTCCGGTTTTCCGGAATATGCAAATAATTAGCCTGACAGCCTGCACTCTGCACAGATAAGCATTTCTATAATAGTTTATCACGGAACAAATATTTTATAACCGATGTACGAGATTAGTGCATCCAGGGTTCTATATGTATCTTTTCTTTTGTGGTTTACAGATACGATTTTTCTTCGGATCAGGTTGAATGCCCCTTTGTCACCTACTTTTATATATTCTTTTGTTTTATACTGTTATGAATTATTACCGGTAAACAGCAAAAACCGGGAGCTGTATTATTTTTCCGCCTTAACAGGTTCATTGTTCATTACATCCGATTCTATTACACCATCGCGTAAGCGTATTATACGGTGAGCATTCAGGGCAATATCCTCTTCGTGTGTCACCAGGATGATCGTATTGCCCATTTCATGGATATCCTTAAAAAGGTTCATTATGTCTATCGATGTTTTTGAATCAAGATTACCGGTAGGTTCATCAGCCAGTATAATAGAAGGATTATTAACCATAGCTCTTGCCACTGCCACACGTTGCCGCTGCCCCCCTGATAATTCACTGGGCTTATGAGTTACCCTGTCGGATAATCCTACTTTTTCCATAACTTCAGCTACTCGTTCTATACGCTCATGTTTGCTCATACCTGCATACACCAATGGAAGCATAACATTTTCCATTGCGGTGTAGCGCGGCAACAGATTGAAGGTCTGAAATACGAAGCCGATCTCCGTGTTACGGATCTCAGCAAGTTGATTATCTTCCATAGTACTGACATCCTTGCTGTTAAGGAAATAATGGCCACTGGTTGGCGTGTCAAGGCATCCGAGGATATTCATCAGTGTTGATTTTCCTGATCCGGACGGCCCCATAATGGCAACATACTCGTTTCGGTTAATGTCAAGAGAAATATTCCGCAGCGCTTCAACGATTTGCATTCCCACTTTGTAATGCTTAACAATATCGATGATATTTATTAATTTGTCCATTGAATAGTTTTAATTGACAGACACTATCTAATATTATTATTGGTTTTTACAATTGCAATATACTAACTAACCTGCATTATTCATAAAAATGAATAATAAATATCTGATGTTCTGATAGACTGAGAATAACAAAACAAAGCCCCGAATTTTTATTTTATTTATTTTTTCAAAGTGTATCAATTTCATTATCTGTATTGTCGCGAAAGTTTCGCGGCGGGTCACCGCGGCTTCAGCTTTCAATACCTTAGTACATATGCCAAAACTAATACATTAATAATACAAATTAAAAATTGATGACAAAATTTTGTTTTGCAATTCCTTTTCTGAAAAATATTATTCCTGCAAAAAAAAGATCAATGCTCACTTTAACACGCTGATCACTGCATATGTTTTTCCATGCTTTTGTCATTTCATCCGACCAGTATATGTCATCTATTACTATGACACAATTTTCATCTGCTACCTGCGCTAAAATATTAAAAAAATTCAGGGTCGGTTCATAACGGTGATTACCGTCAATAAAAGCAAAGAAAGGCGGTTCCGTATGTATTGATAATTCAGGCAGTGCCTGGTCGAATACATTATTTATCAACTCAATATTATTAAGGCCTGCAGCCCTGAAGTTTTCTTTTGCTTTTGCAATAAGAGACCTGCTGCTCTCAATAGTAAAGACCTGAGCGTTTTGATTGGCTGCCGCCATGTACATAGTGCTGATACCCAATGATGTACCCAACTCAATAATAGTCTGTGGCTTATATGACCTTATTATACGAAATAATAACCGGCCGAATTTTTTGTTAACAGATGATCGTCTGACAAGACGGTTGATCTCTCTTGATTTGGTTTTAAAAACTTGTGAACCGGCACCGTCGTCCCGTATATTAAGAGTGTTCCTGTTTTTTTCCAGTTTATCCCTTATGACCTCAATGTTTTTGTATTCTTTATATTTGGTGCGGTCCTGTAACACATTCCTTACAAAAGAATATATATAAGGCGAATGGATACCATGGCCGTGTTTGTTTTTTGATTTTATTTTGTATATAATAAAATGCCTCAGCTGATGCAAAAGATTCATTCTGATCGTTTTGATTTTTGAAGCTGTAAAAATAGTTTTATTTTTATTTATTCATTACTGATCTTAACAGGGATAATATTATATATGCAGGACTTTTTACAACAGGATATCAAATACTTGAAAGGCGTTGGTCCGAAACGTGCAGAACTGCTGAATAAAGAGCTGGGGATCTATACATTTGAAGACCTGTTGTATACTTTCCCCTATAAATACATAGATAAAAGCCGGTTTTACAATATATCGGAGATTGACCCTTCACTTACTCATATTCAGTTAAAAGGTAAAATCCTTTCATTCCGCTTTGAAGGTTCACCCAGGCGAAAAAGGCTTGTAGCGGAGTTTGCAGATCCCACGGGAAGCATCGAGCTGGTTTGGTTTCAGGGGCATAAATGGATACAAAGATCATTTCAAACAGGTGTGGAATATATTATTTTCGGGAAGCCGGTTGTTTTTAAAGGCAGATATAATATAGTCCATCCGGAGATTGAAACAGCAGCCGATCAGAAAGAAAGAGATTTTAATGCATCACTTCAACCGCTATACAGTACGACAGAAAAACTGAAAAACAATTATATAACATCAAAAACCCTGCATAAGATTATCGGTAACCTTCTCAGCCAGGTGCAGGATAAAGTATCTGAAACACTTCCTGATCATCTGCTTGAAAAGATCCGTCTGACAGATCTTAAAACGGCATTGATAAATATACATTTTCCCCGGGACAGCGAAATTTTAAGTAAGGCAAATTACCGGCTTAAGTTTGAAGAGTTATTCACAATACAGCTTGGGATATTACATCAGAAAAGCAGAAGGCAACAATCACTAAAAGGATTTGTATTTTCCAAAGTTGGAGGTTTCTTTAATTCATTTTACAGGGATAATCTTGATTTTGAGCTCACCGGTGCCCAGAAGCGCGTGATGAAAGAGATCCGTCATGATCTCGGCTCAGGCTGTCAGATGAACCGCTTGATGCAGGGTGATGTTGGCAGTGGAAAGACATTGGTGGCTCTGATGAGTATGCTTATCGCGCTGGATAATAATTTTCAGGCCTGTATGATGGCACCTACGGAAATTCTGGCCGGTCAGCATTTCAATACTATCACGCGGTTTCTTTCAGGATTGGATATAAAGATAAAATTGCTGACGGGTGCTACCAGGAAAAAACAAAGAGAAGAAATTTTTGAAGATCTGCAATCAGGGAATTTGCATCTTCTTATCGGTACGCATGCATTGCTTGAGGATCCGGTACAGTTCAATAATTTAGGATTGGTGGTCATTGATGAACAGCACCGGTTCGGAGTTGCCCAGCGTGCCCGGCTATGGAAAAAGAATGAACAACCGCCGCATGTTCTGGTTATGACGGCTACACCTATTCCCAGAACCCTCGCTATGACCCTATATGGTGATCTTGACGTATCGGTAATAGATGAACTGCCTCCAGGCAGAAAACCTGTGAAGACCCTCCATTACTACGACACAAAACGCCTTCCTATGTTTGGGTTTCTTCGCGAACAAATCGCGCTGGGAAGGCAAATATTTGTGGTTTATCCGCTTATCAGTGAATCGGAAAAGATAGATTACAAGGATCTTGAAGATGGTTATGAAGGCATAACAAGGGCATTCCCGCCGCCTGAATATGCTGTCAGCTGCGTGCACGGTAAAATGAAACAGGCTGAAAAAGAGCTGGCTATGCGTTATTTTATTGAAGGTAAAACACATATCATGGTGGCAACTACGGTAATCGAAGTAGGAGTGGATATTCCAAATGCTTCGGTAATGGTTATTGAAAGCGCGGAGCGTTTTGGATTATCACAGCTGCATCAGTTGCGGGGAAGGGTAGGAAGGGGGGCCGACCAGTCATATTGCATTCTGATGACTTCTTATAAACTTACCACGGAAGCAAGAAAAAGGATGGAGACAATGGTTCGTACCGGTGACGGCTTTGAAATTGCTGAGGTCGACCTGAAGTTACGGGGTCCCGGAGACATTGAAGGTACACAGCAAAGCGGAATACCTTTTGACCTGAAGATAGCTAACCTGGGTAAGGACGGCCAGATACTGATGTATGCACGAAATGTTGCCGAACGGATACTGGATGATGATCCTGATCTGACCCGGCCTGAGAACAGGCGGCTGAGAAGGATTTTCAACAAAGCACAAAAGACGGCTTTTGACTGGGGGATGATCAGTTGAGGGAGATGTTTGCTAACCGGCCGTGGAACGATAGGCAGATAAAGGACTGCAAAGCTGCAAAATTGAAGAGCACGGTCACATAATTCTTTTTTTCTTTCTGACCATTTTCTTGTCCAAAAACAGCCGGTAAAGGGCAGCTCCGAAAACAAAACCCCCGATGTGTGCCCAGAAAGCGATCTCTGTAACTGCATTGCTCAGCATCAGGCTGGCTGTTGCACCGTATAATTGTCCGATAAACCAAACACCCAGGTAAAGCCAGGCAGGCAGGGGAACAAAAATGGGAATAAAAATAAAGACGGGGATAAAGAAAAGGATCCTTCCGCGGGGGTAAAGGAACATATAGGCTGCCATAACGCCCGATATGGCCCCTGATGCACCTATGGCAGGAATATCTGAACCCCCGTTTAACAGCAGGTGGCTTAGTCCGGCCAGAATTCCGCAAATAATATAAAAAAGCAGGTATCTGAATTTACCCATTACATCTTCTACATTATCCCCGAAAATATACAGGGTCCACATATTACCTATGAAATGGCCAAAACCACCATGAAGGAACATGTTTGACAGAAAAGGAAAGAAATACTTTAAATTACCGTTCATAAGGTTTGCAAGCAGTTTGTCCTTCGTATAATTTGCAGGAACAATCCCGTACGTAGAGAAAAAACCTTCAATGGCATTATCAGGCAGGCGAAGCTCGTAAATGAAAATGATAAGATTCACAACAATGATTATCCAGTTGATCAGGGGAAAATTCCGGGGCCGTATTTCATCCTGTATTGGGATCATTAGTTTTTTTTCTATTGCTATTTCACGGAAGATATATAAAAACAACCCTGTTTTACATAATAACCTATGCTTATACCAGGGTATTCGGTTTTACTGCATATTATGTACTTTACGGGCATGTCCTATCCCAAAAATGACAATCCCTGAGATGATGAGCAATGTTCCCAAAGCGAACAACCCCCAGTTGAAATCTTCAGGAATATATGTTACCAGTACATTGTATAATGCAGATTGGTCCTGCATGATGATGAGTTCTTTTAATGTGAAATACCTCAACATGAATGTTAAGTAGTCCCAGATGAATGCTGTTATCACGTTCAAAGAACCTACGATTAGCAATACCCAGGAGATCCATGTTATTTTTATATGCACTCCCTTCTGATAAAAATGAATGATAAGTATGGTAAAGATGAGCATGATGAATGACAATAACAGGGGAGTGATTACCGGTCCCACCCAGGTGGCGGGTATCAGGAAAAGTATGTCCCATGTCATTAAGGATGCGGGCCAGTTAAGCAGTAATTTTAAAAATACATAATAGAAAATATCCCAGACAGCAAAGCAATAGATAAACCATGCAAAACGTTCGGTGGGCTTTTTACCGGCTATGATCGCAGCACCCAGCAGCATGATAAGTGTGGCTGCTTCACGTATTATCTCTGTCGTTGCAAGGTGGGGTTCAATAGGGACAAGAGGAAAGGCAAATCCCCCGGGATACATTATTGCCCGCAGATAAATCACAACGGCGCTTTCCAGGTAAGCCATAGCAATGGCAAAAATACCCAGCCAGATGTATTTTTTCAGGTATTGGTTTTTTGTGCTCATGAGCTGTGAGTATTGGTATGACGTAAACGAAGGTAATAAGATTGTATTAAAAATGCCAGTTCATTATTTGTCTGTCCCTTGCAGAATGGTTATAATGCTTTTCCTGTTAACACAGCGTGCCGTCGGGTTCAATTCCGGTTAGTTTTGTTTTGCGGAAGGTGTTTGTTTTATAGTTTCCTTTTTCCAGCCAAACAGGAACATAATGCTCACCATAGCCTTTTGCACGGCCATCCTTTAGAATTTTTTCGATCAGTACGGTCTGTTGTTTTCCAATTAATGATTTCCTGTATTTTATCATGTTTCTTTCGGAAATTGTTCTGACTATACGGCTTCGTTTGGCTTTGATCTTTGCCGGCACCTGATCCGGCATCCTGGCTGCACGGGTACCGGTTCGCACAGAATAAGGGAAGGTGTGAACATGACTGAAACCTGTATCTGATACTACAGCACAGGTTTGATTAAAATCTTCATTTGTTTCACCCGGGAATCCCGTAATAATATCGGTAGTGAAATTAAAAAGGGGGTAATGCTTACGAAACTTTTCAATAATATTAAGGAAACCTGATATATTGTACATTCTGCGCATCTGCGATAGTATTCTGTCTGAACCGCTTTGCAGGCACAAATGCAGATGCGGGCAAAGCTTCGGATGGGAAAACAATTCTACAAACTTATCTCCAAATCCATCAGGTTCAATTGAGGAGATTCTCAGCCTGAATTCACCCTGTATATTCAGAATTTTTTCTACAAGAGATGCAAAATCCGTTCCTTCATAATGATATTTGCTTATGTTTACCCCTGTTAGTACGATCTCTTTATAGCCTTTTGAAATAACCTGTTTTATATTGTCGGTTATATCATTTACCGGCCGGCTGACAGCCCTGCCCCTGACTTTTGGAATAATGCAGTATGTACAGAAATTGTCACATCCGTCCTGAATCTTGATCATACCGCGGGTGTGGAACCCGTTCTCCACGACAGTGAAATTGAAAGAATCATCAGGAAAAGCATTCTTCGGGATGATCTCCCCGTTAAAATGAGCATTGACAAGTGAGTAAACAGAGGCTTTTTGTTTGTTTTCAACCACATAGGTCAGGTCGCCGCGATTTTCAAGATAATCTTTCTGATTGTTGGCCATGCAGCCCGTTACTACAACCACTGAATGACCGTTTTTTCGTTTTACAGACTGATTAATGAAGTTTTTTGATTTATGATCACTCTGATTGGTAACTGTGCAGGTATTGATGATATATACATCAGCTTCCTTATTAAAATCCACTATTTCATAACCTCCTTTATGAAAGTCGGTTGCCAGCGCATCAGTCTCATATTGATTGAGCCGGCATCCCAGGGTTTTAAATGCTACTGTTTTTTTCATAACCTGACAGTTTCAGGAACACTTTCCCTGACCAGGGTTCCTTCAAGTGAGTAATCAGTGGCTGAATGTATATTTACCTTTACATAATTTCCGACCAGGGATTTCTCATCACATGGAAACCGCAATAAGATGCGGCCTTCAGTAATGGCTGATAAGTAACCCGGCTTTTTATTATCTCCTGTTACCAGCACGGTAAGGTCCTTCCCAATGAGTCCTTCATTATATACTGATGTGTGCCTGGTCAGTTCACGGGTAAGAGTATGTAACCGTTCGGTTTTCACCTCATCAGGTATGTCATCTTTCCATCGTGAGCTCACTGCACCGGGCCGTGGTGAATATTTTGCAATATAAGCCATGTTGAATTTGAACTCTTCCATGGCTTTTCGGGTATTTTCAAATTCTTCACCGGTCTCACCAGTAAATCCTACAATGATATCTGTGAACAGGGTAGCATCAGGCAGATGCTTTTTGACAGAGCGCACTACTTCGCGGTAATCTTCCAGGGTGTACTTTCTGTTCATTCTCATCAATACTTTGTCATCGCCCGATTGAACAGGTAAATGGATTTGTTTGGCCAGACATTTATACCGGGAAATGATCTCACAAACTTCTTCTGTCATATCCCGGGGATGAGGTGAAGTGAAATAGACCCGGAACGTTTTTCCGCGGGATTGTCCGAATTCCCCTATTTTTCTTAACAGGTCTGTAAAATATATCTCCTTTCCGTTTTTGTCAAATCCGTAGGAATTAACATTTTGTCCCAGCAGGGTGATTGATTTATATCCCTTGTTTACCAGTAACTTTAGTTCGGAAAGTATCTCTTCCGAAGGGCGGGATATTTCTCTTCCCCGTGTATAAGGAACGGCACAAAATGTACAAAAATTATTACAACCGTTTTGAATGGGTATAAAAGCTTCAAAAGTAGAATGGTATGAGGGTTGTATATGCCAGAAGTCCTCGATCTTTTTATCGGGCTCTGACATTTTCACTTTACCTGTTGATAAATGTATTTTTTTTAAAAGTCTGTCTTCATTTTTTCGTGCATTCCCGTGAATAGCATGTTCATTTGATCGAAGGCCTAAAGGGGTGACGATCCCGTATTGTCTTATCATATCAGGGAATGCGGGTAATTCACTTATCAGGAAAACTATATCAAATTGTTTCAAAAACTTTTCTCTATCGGCAGGAAGTACGCATCCTGAAAGAAAGGTGATCATGTTATGCCTGTTTTTCAGCTTGTTCCACTTGTGAATTTTCGAATGGACTTTATCTATTGATTTTTGCCTTACCGAGCAGGCAAGTACACCAAGCAGGTTTGCCTCCTCCTCGTTCTCAGTCCGGGAATAACCCATTCCCTCCAGGATGGTGGCAACACGCTCACTGTCAGATTTGTTCATTTGACATCCTAATGTCACCAGATGGTATAGCATAATCTTTTTATTGTTCAGTGTTAGGTCATGCGATGCTTATAAATTTAAGCGGCATATATTTTTATATCTTTGCAAAGATACTGCAAAGTATGTTTATTTAAAGGGATTATGCTTACAATATGCTAATTTTACAACTGTTAAACCAATAATGTTTTGTTTTGATTTATCCGGCTGATTTTGAAGGTAAGATTGAATTTAACAAGATCCGGGAAAGGCTTAAAGAATTTTGCCTTGGTGATTTGGGCATCGGGCAGGTAAATGATATGTCATTCATGTCAGTTTATGAAAGTATCCGTTTTCAACTTGACATTACGGATGAATTTCGAAATATGCTTTTTATTGAAGAGCCTTTCCCCTCGGAAAATTACCATAATGTACTTCCCTTTTTTGCGAAGATCAAGGTGGAAGGCACTTTTCTTGAAGTTCACCAGGTTGCCGAATTAAAATATTCGCTTGAGACTATAAGGTCCATTGTCCGGTATATCAAAAAACTCGATAAAGAAAAATATCCTGCATTAACTGAGCTTGCCAAAGATATAAAATGGTTTCCCTTTGTACTGGAGTTTATTGATTCGGTAATTACAAAATACGGTAAGATAAAAGACAATGCCTCACCAGGGCTGGCCAAAATCCGTAAAGATATTCAAAAAAAACAGGCAGCTGTTTCAAAGCGGATGCAGGTGATCTTCAAAAAAGCACGGGATGCGGGTATCGTTCCCCAGGATGCTGAAGTTTCGCTGCGTGAGGGCAGGCCTGTAATACCTGTAATTTCATCAGACAAACGCCAGGTCAGAGGGTTTATTCATGACGAATCAGCCACCGGGAAAACTGTTTTTATTGAACCTGCCGAAATTGTTGAGATGAACAATGATATACGGGAACTGCAACATGCCGAAAGGAGGGAGATAACAAAGATACTTGTGCAGCTGGCCAATGAGATCCGGCCATACATTCCCGACCTGACCGGATCCTACGAGTTTTTAGGCATAATAGATTTTATAAGGGCGAAGGCTTTGTTTGCCCTTGACATTGAAGCAGCGAAGCCTGTATTTCTTAATACACGTGCCATGCGCTGGAAAGGTGCGAAGCACCCCTTATTGTACATGTCATACAGGCATGATAACAAAGCCGTAGTACCCCTGGATATCGCACTGAATGATGAAAACAGGATTATCATAATATCAGGGCCCAACGCGGGTGGTAAATCTGTATGCCTGAAAACCGTGGGTTTATTACAATATATGATGCAGTGCGGAATGCTGGTGCCAATGAGCGAGAATTCAGAAACGGGGATGTATGAAAATCTTTTTATAGACATTGGAGATGAACAGTCCCTGGAAAATGATCTGAGCACATACAGTTCCCATCTGTTAAATATGAAATTTTTTGCAAAGAGCGCGGATGCGCGTACAATGATACTTATTGATGAATTCGGAACGGGAACCGAACCATTGATCGGAGGTTCAATAGCTGAAGCTTTGCTTGACAGGTTTAATAAAAAAAACACATACGGGGTTATTACCACCCATTATGCCAATCTTAAACATTTTGCAGCGGCGGAACCTGGCCTTATTAACGGAGCCATGCTTTTTGATACGCGGCGAATACAACCAGTATACAAGCTCGAGACCGGTAAGCCGGGGAGTTCCTTTGCCATTGATATTGCACGTAAGATCGGGCTGCCGGAGGATATCCTGCAGCAGGCATCGGAAAAGGCAGGTAAAAACCATTTCCAGTTTGATAAACACCTCAGGGAAATTACACGGGATAAACGTTACTGGGAAAACAAACGATCCAGGATAAGGCAGGCTGAAAAAAAACTTGAGGAATTAACGGATAATTATTCCGGAGAGTTGCAGGATATAAAAAAAATACGTAGCGAAACGCTGGAAAAAGCCAGGCAGGAAGCTGAGAAAATTGTCAAAGAAGCAAACAGGGAATTTGAAAAAACCATCCGTATTATTCGCGAAAGCCAGGCTGATAAAGAAAAGACTAAGGAAGCACGGAGGAGTTTTGATCAATATAAAGGAGAAATCACAAAGAAAGACCTTAAAGAAGATGAAAACATCGAACGTAAGATAAAAAAGATCCGGGAAAGAAAAGAGAAAAAGAAGCCTGTCGGGAAGAAAAGTAGAGAAAAAAGAGAAGAAGAAGATAAATCGGCACGGTCATATACAGGATTGTGTGTTGGTGATAAGGTACGTCTTTACGGACAAAACATGGTAGGTGAGGTGCTTGATATTAACGGTCAGAATATTATGGCGGCTTTTGGCAGCATGGTTACCACTGTGAAGGAAACACGTCTGGAAAAAATCAGTGAAAAAGGATTTAAAAGGCAGAAGATTAAAGGTACCGGACCGGATGCAGCGAAACATCTAAGTGAGAGAAAGTTGAATTTTAAACCTGACATAGATTTACGTGGTAAACGTGCAGATGAAGCTCTTGCCCTTGTGCAAAGATTTATTGATGAGGCGGTCATGGTGGGCTCGGGAGAGGTCAGGATTCTCCATGGCAAGGGAAACGGTATACTCAGGCAATTGATAAGAGATTACCTGGGTACGGTTGATGTAGTAAGGACCTTTCGGGATGAGCATGTTGAACAGGGAGGTGCAGGTATTACTGTAGTTGATTTTGAGTATTAATGCAGGAAACAATATTTATAAAAAAACCGGGCATTAGCCCGGTTTTTTTGTGTTGTTATTTCACGTTGTATTTTACAAGTTCACGCCGCAACTGGTGGAGGCTCTCATGGTAACGGGCGGTTTCGAGAACAATACCAACCCCTTTTGAGTAATACCTGTTGGTATAACGGTAAACCGGATCACTATCTCCGATTTGATGTATTACCCCCCGGTAATTCAGTACATCAAAGGAGCCGGCAGGTGTGGATACCGGCCTGTCCTTTTCTTCCATTCCGTAATAAGCCCTGTAGGGTTTATTATTACTTTTTAAGGTAAACTGATGTTCATGCAGTACTTCGTTCATTTTGTCATGGGCAAATAATTTTGTTCCTTTTTCGTTCACAATGAAATTGGCACTATCACGCAGATACTGTTGAAAAGGCAATCCAAAACGGGTTCCCTTAAAAATTACAAAGTATTTACCGTCAATAACGGTATCTTCTGAAACATATACACTGTCTCTCCCATGGTAATTACAATTATTGCCCAGTGTATCGCAATCGTAAGTATCATACACCCAGTAATTGCCTGTTTTCAGTTGTGTATATTCGTTAACATCGGATGTTACATCAAGATTCGGATCCGATTCACATGAAAACATCATTATCAGCGCACCTAATATTACTATCACTACTCGCATATCCATAATTTTTCTGGTTTAACATATCAATCAGGTTTCTTTCTTTATCAAATGGTTCCTTATCATATAACCTGTAATAACCTTATTTTAGTATATAAAAAACAGTGTTTTCACATGAAAAAATCCCTGATCATATGTTAAAACAATATCAGGGATAAACAGTTTTATAAATTTTTGAAAAATTTAACCTGTAATATTGGCTTTGCCGGGTTTATGGACAAACACTATTAAGTGTCTGTCCATAAACTGGGAAAAATGTTTAACCGGTCATGTGTCTGTTCATAAACTCGTAGTGTTTGTTCAGAATGTTCGAGATCAAGGCGCGCGAACCGAACGAAGTGAGCTCTTGAACACCTTTAAAAATTATTAACGTTGTGAAAAACATTTTAAACCGCGGTATACTAAAGTATTCGAGGATTTAAAATGTGAGCAGCAACGCGGATATCGGACATTATGGACAAACACTATTTAGCCAGTTTTTCACTGACCTCTATAAACCTGGAATAGTTTTTATTCCATTCATTTGTATTCTGAGGTAAAAACTCCTTGAAATCAAAGGAATTTCTTATAACCTTCCGGATTTCAGCCAGGGAGTTAATCGAGCCGTGTGCCATGGCCTGCACCATAATATTACCCAGGGCAGTTCCTTCGGCAGAGCCTGCTACCAACGGTAATCCGGTAGCATTGGCAGCAAACTGGCACAATAGTTCATTTTGTGAACCTCCGCCGATAATATGGATCTTTTCAATTTTTTTATCAGAGATCCGGCGTAATGATTCAATAGTTTGCCTGTAGCGGAAGGCCAGGCTTTCAAAAATGCAACGGCTAAACTCACCGGGAGCTTCCATAGCCGGTTCACCGGCTTTTTTGGCAAGTTCTGCTATGGCTTCAGGCATATACCGGGGATTGAGCAATCCCGGGTGATCAGGATCGATCAACGTTTTAAAAGGACTTGCATCACGAGCCATTTCAACCAGTTCGGGGTAGCTGTGGTCATGGCCGGCATTGGTCCATGAACGTTTACATTCCTGTATCAGCCAGAGGCCCATGATATTTTTCAATACCCTGAAGGTATTCTCAACCCCTCCTTCATTTGTGAAATTATATTCCAGCGATTGTGGTGAGATTACAGGAACCTTTGATTCTATGCCCATAAGTGACCATGTTCCTGAGCTTATATAGGCAAAATTCTCATCTTCGGCAGGAATGGCAGCTATGGCAGATCCGGTATCATGGGCAGCTACGGCAGTTACATCAATCTGCTGCATGCCTGTTTCACGGGCTATCTCTTCTGTGAGTTTTCCCAGCACTGTTCCGGGTTTGACAATATCCTGCATAATATCAACAGAAACACCTATGGCATCAAAAATTGATTTATCCCATCCTTTTTTCACGGGATTATACAGTTGAGAAGTTGTGGCAAAGGAAAATTCGGATTTTTTCACTCCCGATAAAAGGTAATTCAACAGGTCAGGGATAAAAAGCATGTCCTTTGCCCCTTTCATTGCCGGAAGATTATCCCGGACAGCAGCAAATAACTGAAAAACCGTATTGAATTGCAGGAACTGGATACCGGTGAGTTCATACAGCTTTTCTTTTGAGATCTTTTTAAAAGCCTGTTCCATGGCGTTATCTGTCCTGTGATCGCGATAAGCGTAAGGCAGATCAATAATATGTCCTGCCTGATCAAGTAATCCGTAATCAACCCCCCATGTATCGATCCCTATGGATACAGGAATTTCGTTTTGAGCAGCTGCTTTTTTTATCCCGTCTTTGATCTCTTCATATAAACGATAGATATCCCAGTGGTACCGGCCGTGTATCTGGGTCATCCCGTTATAAAAACGATTGATCTCACTTAGTGAAATTTTGTTATTATCCAGGGTGCCGATAATGCCCCTTCCACCGGATGCACCCAGATCGAATGCAAGAAATTTAGTCATATGCTGTGTTTATTTTATATGTTTATCATTATTTTATAAGGACAATAGCCCCCTTTTCTGCCTGCGGGCAGGAAACCCGTCCTCCTTTGTTATAAAGAGAACGGGTTATTGTTCAGGGGTGTAAACCCCTCGATACATGAGATCTTTTATCCCCGCTTGCTCAACACTTCTTTTTCGTACTGCTGGACCTCTTTGATGAATCTTTCTCCTGCAGGAACACCTTTTTGAAGGCAATAGTAATCCCAAACAGCCCCGAATGGTTTTGCCTTACTTTCTTCCATCAGTGCCAGGCGTTCAAAAAGCTGACCTTTATTTTCATGATCGCGCATCATTTTGATGGGGTCGAGCAATGCCAGAAGCAGTGCTTTCTGTGCAGCTCTTGTGCCAATGATATATGCACCTATACGGTTAATGCTGGCATCAAAAAAGTCGAGCCCTATGTGTACCTTGTCCAGCTTATCGGCCCATACTATTTCACGCATCAATGCAAGCACTTCGTCGTTCAGAGTTACAACATGATCGCTGTCCCACCGTATCGGCCGCGTGACATGAAACATTAATTCATCAATAAACTGGAAAACAGCAGAAACCTTATCGAATATCTCCTCCATGGGATGAAAATGGCCGATATCCAGGCACAACATTGTGTTATTTTTTACAGCGTAGCTTAGATAAAAATCATGTGAACCCACGGTGAAGGCTTCCAAACCAATACCAAACAGCTTTGCTTCAACAGAATCCTTTATGTTTTTCGGGTCATATTTTTCACTCAGGATATTGTCAAGCGAATCATTCAGTATAGCCCTGTGTACAAACCTGTCAACCGGAAGGTCTTTTGAACCGTCAGGGATCCAGATATTGTGAATGGATGTGCTGCCAAGTTCTTTACCCATGAAATCACCGATTTTGCGACATCTTTTCACATGCTCGATCCAGAATTCACGTATATTCTTGTCTTTTGCCGAAAGGGTAAATCCGTCGTTAGCTTTGGGATGAGAGAACAGGGTGCAATTAAAGTCCATGCCGATATCTATCTTTTTTGCCCATTCAACCCAGCTTTCGAAATGTTTGATATCAATTTCATTACGGTCTACTTTTTCACCAACAAAATCGCCGTAGGAAGCATGCAGGTTTAACCTGTGTTTTCCCGGTAGCAGTGAATAGACTTTTTCAAGGTCCTGCCGGATCTCCTTAATGTTCCTTGCCTTACCGGGATAATTACCGGTAGCCTGTATACCTCCGCCCGACAGGGCAGCGTCAGGAGTTTCGGTACCACTAACATCGTCAGTTTGCCAGCAGTGCAATGAGATAGCGATTTTTTCAAGGTTCTTTAATGCTTTTTCGGTATCCACACCTACTTCGGCGTATTCTTCGCGGGCAATTTCATATGCTTTCCTAATTCTTGTATCTCTGTCCATAAAACATTTTTTTTAATTGGTTTATAATTATTCCTGATTCTCGATATTGAATTCTTCTTTTACTTCATCAATATTTTTCTGTTGTTTTCCGTACCCGAAGACAATGGTAGAAAATACCAGTATGGTCAGTCCCAGGATCAGTGTTGTTATCGTGCGCCGGCTTGTATTTTTCCATTCTTTGGTGATGATACCCCACATATTACTGAAAACAATGCTTGATGCCATCAATATGCTCCAGCTGGCAACACCTTCCATGATCGATTCCCCCATGCCGTAAAAAAACATTTGTAAATACCACAGTACGCCGGCAAGAGCTGAAAACCCGTAATTGTTGAGCAGGGGACGTTTTTTAAAATCCCTGCTGGTTTTGTTTTTAGCCTGAAGGAAAAAACACCATATGGCATTTACAATAAATCCACCGAACATAATAAGGATAAAGGAAGGATTATTCTGAAATACCGGATTTGTCCCTGTACTGCCTGTGATCTCAGCCAGGGGCTTGCCTGATGCCACTCCCATGGCAAATGCCGCACTCATCAGTCCTGAAAAAACAGCAACAAGAATTCCTTTTTTCATATCAAATTCCTTAACGCCTTCCTTCTTTACTTCATCCGACACTTCCCTGTCTTTCATCATACCGGCTTTGCCGTTTATTGAAATACCGATTATGCAGATCACCACACCGAGCAGGGTTATTATCCCCCATTTAGTAGAGATCATCACTCCCAGGGTATCAGCATCAGGAAACAGGGGTTCAAATACAGAAGGTGCCACGGAAACCAGTACCGAGGGCAATAATGCACCAAATACCAGGGTCAGGCCAAGAGCAATTGACATTCCCAGTGATACACCGAGGTAACGCATGGAAAGGCCGAAGGTGAGTCCGCCTACACCCCAGAGGATCCCAAAAACAAACGGCTTGCTAAGCATGCCTGTATTGGCGTCAGCAAAGACACCGAACAGATCTGGAACCGTGGCAAAAGAAAAAGCCCAGGGTGCTATTATCCAGGAAAATACACCTCCTACCAGCCAGTAAACTTCCCATGACCAGTTTTTGACTTGTTTGAAAGGAATATAAAAGCTTCCATTGGCAAAACCTCCGAGAAGCACAAATAAGATACCTAATGCTGCGATCATCGTGTAAATGTTTTAGTTATTTTAATAAAATTACTGATTAGTATCATTTATGTTGTTAATCTGCAGTTTTACAGAACGATACATGACTATTGAACCAGGAGATGGTAAACCGGGACATTAAAGTAATAAAAAAAAAAGTGAAATTATATTAAAGATAAGTGGATGTTGAGTTTTTTTTTTGAATAATCCAGGCTATATCACAGGGTCTGTTAATAAGTACCTGTGCTCAGAAATTTGCACGGCCTGGGCTTATTGGACTTAAAAAACATATCAGGTTACAGCTTTTTATATTCATGTATTATACATTATCTTTATCCG
This sequence comes from uncultured Bacteroidales bacterium, assembly GCA_964492185.1. Taxonomy (GTDB): domain Bacteria; phylum Bacteroidota; class Bacteroidia; order Bacteroidales; family UBA10428; genus JAFGSZ01. The sequence continues at coordinate 21,630 of CAZBJH010000026.1, forward strand.
GCAGCATTGATTATTTTGATTTTTTGCAGAGGCAGACACATGACCAGTTAATCATTTTGCCAACTTTATAAAAAGACACTAATTCGAATCAGGTTTATTACCTATGTCAGAACTGAATAAAAGGCCTTTTGAAAATGAAATGATCTTTCAGACCTCAAGGAGCAGCGGTCCGGGAGGACAGCATGTTAATAAAACAGAAACCCGTGTGGAGCTGAAATTTCATGTGGATGGGTCTGAAATACTTAGTCAGGCTGAAAAGGAAAGGATTCACCAGAAATTAAAAAACAGGATCAGCAGGGAAGGTTATCTGATAATTTCCGTTCAGGAAAACAAGAGTCAGCTGCAAAACAAACAGCTGGCACAACAAAGGTTCTATGGCCTTTTAGAACAGGCACTGAAAAAAAGGAAAAAGCGAATACCCACCAAACCTACTGCTACTGCAAGACAAAAACGTATTGAAGAAAAAAAGAAGATATCCGGTAAAAAAAACCTACGGCAGAAACCCGGTATTGAATAGTTGAGCTTATCCGGTTAGAATGTTCTCTGTTTTCGACGCCATGAGAATAATGCCGGCAAATAAAAATGAACAATTTTTGAAATATCTATATTTAACGTTTAGTAAACTGTATTATTCATAAAAATCAGTGAAAAATATTATGGAAAAAAAAGAGTTTAATAAATCTGAAATATTCACTCTCGTTCAGGCAGTGAGCTATGCTGATGATGCCGTGGTAAGCAAAACTGTTATTAACAGGGAAACAGGAACAATAACCCTGTTTGCTTTTGATAAAGGGCAGGGACTGAGCGAACATACCACTCCTTATGATGCTCTTGTTCAGGTTGTGGAAGGTAAAGCCAACATTAGGATTGACGGTAAGGATCATGTTCTAACAGCAGGGCAGATAATTGTTATGCCGGCAAAGATACCACATGCATTGAAGGCGGTGGAAAAATTTAAAATGTTATTGATCATGATCAGGAAGTGAGAGTGGGACGGGAGTTGTGTATTATTTAAATTTAGGGAGTTGAACAAGGGTAAGATAATATTATAATAATTGATTTTTTTATTTAAAAAACGAGGTTACTATGGCAATTTCAAAAGTATGGATTGAAGAAGGCTGTACAGCATGCGGTTTATGTGAAGATATATGTCCCGAGGTTTTTGAGCTTCAGGATGAGGCAATTGTAAAAGAAGGCGTTGATTACAGTGAATATGAGGATCAGATCATTGAAAGTGCGGAAAGTTGTCCGGTTGAGGTGATCAAATACGAATAACAGGCTGCAGGCCAGAATAGTGAAATGTAAATTAGCAGACAATATATATGTTAAAACGGTTTACCCGGAATATTAGTCCCCCTCACCGGTGGAGACCGGCCGAATCATCACTTCCGGTATTATCCGGGCGCAGGATGCCCGGGTAAAACTGGCCCGGCTGCTGGCCCGCCTTGGCCATAATGAGGAGATCCCCTATCCTGATATTTCCACTAAGGCTAAAGCCCAGGTGTTTACCGGCCTCGATATGGAAAAGTTACATGCCGAAAAACAGGAGTTTCTTGAAACGGTTGTGCCTGTATGGTTAGATATTGCTGAAGAGCGTGAAAAAAGCTATCCTGTGGAATATTTGGATTAAGCCGGGGTTTCGAATTGCCGGAAAGACAGTTCGACCTTCTTTTTTGTCTTTCACACAAAAAGAAGGCAAAAAAAGTCGCTTTTCCATAAAAGTCGCTGGATTTACGTCAGGTTTTCTTCCTGCGGAACCCAAACTCATTTCTCCTTCGTCGTCAGCGGCTGTGTTTTTTGCTTCCTTTTTTTCGCTGCAGCAACTTAGCGTAGCGTTTTCACGACCCGTCAGGGGAGTATAAAAAAGAAGTCGAACCGCATGGGGAACGGTTCGAAACAATTGGCCCCCGAATGGGCTTTATTTAATAAAACAATCATATTATAAGAGCCAACTGCAAAACCACACGGCTCGATATAATTTTGAAGTCATTCGTTTTATTTCTATATTGTCTTTGAAAATTAAAACTGATACTAGCCACCGAAGCCGCATGACCCTTAAATTTGCATTCAGGAACCTAAATAAGAGGCCGTTCCTTAACCTTATAAAAGTTGTTGGATTAAGCCTGGCACTTAGCGCTATAATTCTTATTGCATTATTTTTAAAGAATGAGCTAAGCTATGATCGTTTTCATAATAAATCGGAAAGGATATACCGGCTAACAATTACTCATCCTGATATTTTCGCGGGCAAGCATTTCGCCAGGATGTTCAGCGCGGGGTTTATTCCGGAAATGGCTGAATATTTTCCTGAAATTGAAAACTTTGTGAGAATGGCACCGGTCAGGGGAGGGGTATTGAAATGTGACAGGAATGTATATACTTTCGATCAGGGATTTATTTGTGACAGTACGTTCTTCGAATTGTTTGACGGGAAATTATTGACTGGTGATCCTGGAATCATTTTGGATGACCCCGGTTCCATGATCGTGTCTGAAAGTTTTGCAAAAAAGGTTTTTGGTGAAAGCGATCCTGTTGGACAGATATTAACAAGGCCTGCAGGGCAATTTTATGGATATAACGTTGATTATACTATCAAAGGAGTGATGAAAGATTTTCCGCGAAACAGTCATTTTCATCCCGATTTTATATTCACCCCGTTTGATAAAACTGCTTTTATTGGTTGGGCATGGACTTATTTATTGCTGGCCCCAAAAGCTGTTCCCGGGAATATATTGTCAGGTTTTAATGATTTTTTTTCATTACATAATGAAAGGGCGAAGGATGAAATAAAGGAAACAATCCATCTGCAGCGTATTTCAGATATTCATTTGCATTCTGACAAGTTAAGAGAGATCGAGTCAAACAGTAGTATGACCGTTATATATACACTCTTTATCGCTGCGATGATTTTACTATCCATAGCATTGATCAATTATTCCAACCTTAATTTAGGCATGGCGTATTATAGTGATAAGTATCTTTTTATCAGTAAAGTAGCCGGATCCTCACGAAGAGAGGAACTGAAGTATTACCTGTTTGAAGGAATGATCATTGCCATTATTTCTCTTGTTGTCAGCATAATGATTGTATCCGTAATACAGATTTTCCTGCAGCAAAATTTCGCATTGAACCTGTTTGCCGGTAATCTGCTGTTAGTACTTGCCGTCGCATTGTTGTTTTGTTTCCTTGCCATTATATCGGGTATTTTTCCTGTAATAAAAAACATAGATGCATACTTTTCCCGTGAAAGTAAAACCGGTTCCGGCCATAAAGGAATAAGCAAAAGCCTGATCATAATCCAGTATTCAATTTCAATAGCACTTATTGTGGCTGTATTTGTAATACACCGTCAGACAAATTATGCACTTAACAGCAGTTTAGGCACGGAGAATGATAACATCATCTGTTTCGAGAATGTGCATACAACAGTTCAGCAGAAGTTTGAACTGTTTAAGAATGAGCTGGTGAAATACAACACTATTAAGTCTGTTTCAGCAATGTTTGAACCACCCGGGGGAGAAGCCAATGACCGGTTTAAGTTTACCATGGAAGGCTATATGCCTGAAGAAAACAATATAGCTGAAAACACAATACATATTTTTGCCTGCGACTACTCTTTTACTGATATTTTCAATCTGACCTTCCTGGGAGGCAGGAATTTTTCGGAGAAGAACAGGGACAATGAAGGTTCCGGGGAATATATAATCAATGAGTCGGCCATGAGGAGATTTAATTATACAGACCCGGAAGAGATCGTTGGAAAACGTTTCGGACTTATCTTTCATAGTGATAATATAACTTTCCCGGAAGGTTCAATAACCGGTGTGGTGGAAGATTTTCACTTTTCAAGTATGAGAAAGAAGATCGACCCCATTGTATTGTTTAAAAGGGAACATCTATGGCTCAGTAATTTTGTAATATCTTTTCAACCGGGTATGCAGGAAGAAGCTTTATCTGATATTCAGGCTGTATGGAAAAAACTTTTTCCCGGATACCCGTTTCAGTATGAATACATTAGTGCCATGTACAAAAGAGTTTATAATACCGAGCGTTTACAGGCCGGGTTACTGTCCCTGTTTACATTCATTGCTCTATTTATTTGCTCTATGGGACTCCTCGGGATGACATTGCTTGTAACTCAGCGCCGTACCAGGGAGATCGGTATCCGCAAAGTCAATGGTGCCGGCATAAATTCAATAATGATAATGATCAATTGGGATATGATAAAGTGGATAATAGTATCTGTTTTAATTGCAGTGCCGCTTGCCTACTTTGCCATGGAAAAATGGCTGGAAGGCTTTGCTTACAAGACCGACCTCAGTTGGTGGCTATTTGCTCTCGCCGGGCTGCTGGCCTTGTTAACAGCACTTTTAACCGTCTCTTTCCATTCCCGCAAAGCAGCAGGCATAAACCCCGTTGAAGCACTAAGGTATGAATAGCGGAAGCTGCAAATAGTGTCTGTCTATAAACTCGAAAACGAATTTTTAGATATTGAATCTGTTGTGCTGGGTGAAATGAACAGCATCATTATAAAGGCAGGCAAAAAAATAAACACAGACTTCATCGATCCGCGGTTTCTTGTCAACCTCCCGGTAGATATCCGGATCGTAGTAAACTGGGATGCAAACAACAGCGATATGGATATGTGGGTAACAGAACCCAATGATGAAAAGTGCTACTATAAGAATAACCGAACATTTATCGGAGGCTATATGTCGGAAGATATGACAGAAGGATACGGACCTGAAGAATATCTTCTTCGAAAAGCTATAAACGGTAAATATAAAGTTGAAGTAGATTATTACGGCAGCTCGGAACAAACAATCAGTGGCCCGGTTACCATCGAAGTTTTACTGTTTACAAATTTCGGCCGGAAAAACGAAAAAAAGAAACAGCTGACCATCCGTTTATCCGGCGAAGATGATGAGATCCATATGGGAGACCTGATTTTTAAAAACAAATGATATAAATTCCATCACCAGGGAATAGAAATTTCTTATATTACTGTTTTTGACTGTTGATAAGAAATTAAAAGCATTTGATAAAACCATTTATGAGAATTTTAAAACATGGATTTTCAAACAAAATGCCAGGCAGCACAACCGATTTTCTCAGGAACAAATGGATTGGCTATGCATGATTAAAGACCATGTAGTAAGCTCTTATCACATTGCAATATACGATTTTGATTACACCCCTTTTGATGCGCAGGGTGGACGTGGCAAAATGAACCAGTTATTTGGTAAAGAAATGGAGGAGATTATAAATGAATTAAATGAAGTATTGGCGGCTTAAACCAATTATTTTGGTATATTCGTCAAATGAATAAACCTGTAGGTTGATTTTATGGAAATTGTTACTATATTTGACAACTGTTTGTATGCCGTAAAGTATGACGGTGAAACATCAGATGAACTTGAACGACTATTTGATGAATGGTCAGATGTAACAATACTTTATGAATTTTTTACATCGAATAAAAAGGATTTAACGTATTATCAATTAAATATAAAGAGTGCCATAGAAGAAACCTTAAAAGAAGCTAAAGAATTCAGAAAAAGGTTCATTAGGCTTTCGAATAAAAAAAACCCAAACTTAGATTCAATTTTTAAAAATTTAGATGATTTAGATGTAAGAGTTTACGAATTAGTAAAACGAAAATCAAAAAGAAAATGGCTGCGCATTTATGCTATTCGCATTGATACTAATGTTTACCTGATTACTGGTGGCGCTATAAAACTAACACACAAAATGGAAGAACGGCCTCATACAGCGCTCGAACTCACAAAATTGGAAAAATGCCGGAACTATTTAATAGAAAACGGAGTATTTGATATAGACTCATATAGAGAAATGTTAAACGAATAATTATGAATCCTAAGAAATTAGATAATCTTAAAAAACTGGTTAGTAAAAACAAATCTGGCTGGCTTGAAAAAGCAAAGTGGAGAGAAGAGAATGAAAGTTGGCTTGATAAATCTGCAAAAATAGCTATTCTTATAATAAGCGAAATAGAAGAGCAAAAAAAGACTAAAGGAATGTCTCAGAAGAAGCTTGCCGAAAAGCTTGATGTTTCTCCACAATATATAAATAAGTTATTAAAAGGACAGGAAAATCTAACTTTGGAAACTATTTCCAAAATCGAAGATGTTCTTGGTATTAGTCTTATTGAAATACCTTCATTTACTATTGAAGAAGTATATACAGACATACAGCTATCACACAATGCGCCTCTTTCTAAATTTAATGCACAAAAGGTAGCTGGCAAATCCTATGATTATACACCTGGAGCATTTTATGTAAACGAAAGTGAAACCACATACAAACCAACCGGAAGCTAATGGAAAAAAAAGCTATAAATATTGAATTTGCCCTTATTAGAATTACAACTGAACAATTTGCCATAATTGAAGAGGATTTTATTAAAGACAGCCAGATTCGCCTTGCAACCAATTTTCGTTTTGCTGCGGAGAGAAAAAAACAAATGGTTGCTGTATTTACTGCCTTCAAATTAGAAGCGAACGAAAAACCATTCTTAATAGTTGAAGGCGGTTGTCATTTTAAGATTAAAGAAGATGCCTGGATGCCATTATTCGACAAGAAAGCAAATAACATTACTTTTCCTAAAGAATTTATACAACATTTAACCATGCTTACTGTAGGTACGACCCGTGGAATATTACATGCCAAAACCGAAAATACCTGTTACAACAAATATCTGTTGCCAACCATTAATGTAACCGAAATGGTTAAAGAGGATATTACTTTTCATTTCAATAACCAGGAAAACAAAAAGGTAAAACATAACCAATCTTAAATAACAATCATATAATAATGAGAGAAGATTGGACAGAGACATACTTGCCCCAACGCTGGCGCAAGTTTTCAACTCATGCCATACAGAACACAACTGGCGCAAGGCTCCAGCTTTGTGCCTAATGCCGCATCCCAATGCTGGCAAGAGTTTACAACTCGTGCCATAGAAATAAAATAACAATTTTCCCAGTAGATCCTCCGGATTTGAAACTAACCGCAAGAAGCTCAGCTAATCCGGAGGTAAAGATTTCCATTTCAAGTTATATAATTTTTTTTCAAATACTGGTTTCAAATACTGGTCTGTCAAATAATGGTCGGACCGAATTATAAACCTCATTATCATAGAATAAAGCCTATTTTCTCCTTATTTCAGAGCCTTAGAAGGTCGTTTTTGGGGGTAAAATGGGGGCTAATAAGATCCCAAAATTGCATAATTTTGATACCAAGTTAATATTCAACTATTATAGACTTTCGTTTCAATCTTTCCTTAATCTGTTTAACATCGAGATTTACTAATTTTAGTATATAATAAATTTTGAGAAAGCAACCCTTCAAATGATTTTGTCATCTTATAAGTAAAAAAAATTATGATCATGAGAAAATATTTTATAATTATTGTTTTTATTGCTATTTCAGCCGGAATAATGCTTTCCTGCGAGAAAAACGAGACGCCGGATGTAAATGATAAAATACCGGGAATAACCCTTCGGAAAAAATCAACAGAGATCATTGAAGCGGATCAGATCTTTGGTTTTGAACTGTTCCGTGAAGTATATCATAACAGTGATAAGGATAACCTGATGATCTCTCCTTTGAGCGTGTCCTATGCATTGGGTATGACTTATAACGGAGCCGCCGGCACCACGCTTGATGCTTTCCGGGATGTGCTTCATTTCAATGACCTCACCAATAATGAGGTCAATGAAAGCTATAAAGATTTAATGGGTCAGCTGGTCACCCTGGATGACCTGGTGGAGTTTTCCATTGCGAACAGCATCTGGTACAGAATGGATTTTGAAGTATTAACTGATTTTATTGATACGAACAGGGAATATTTTGATGCTGCTGTTAAAAAAGCTGACTTTTCCGATCCCCAAACCCTCGTGGATATTAATCAGTGGATCGAAGATAAAACCAACGGCAAAATAAAAGATATGCTGGATTATATACCTGCTGATGCCGTGATGTACCTGATCAATGCCATTTACTTTAATGCACAATGGAAATACGAATTTGATAAAGAAGCTACTGCTGCAGGTGATTTTTACCTGGCCGGCGGTTCTGTGCATACAACCGACTTTATGCAGGTTAACGGGAATTTTTATTATACCTCAAACGAGGATTTTCAGGCTGTTGAACTGCCATACGGCGACAGTGCGTTTAGCATGGTGGTGATATTGCCTTCCGGGGATAATATGGTAGCTGATGTAGTGAATAAGATGGATGTGGAACAATGGGAAGCATGGTTCGAAAATTCGGCTATGCATAATGTTCAGGTTGAGATGCCAAAATTTAAATATGAATTTAAAGACCTGTTTAATAAGCCATTGTCTGATCTTGGGCTTGGTGTCGCTTTTTCTCCGTCTACAGCTGATTTTTCCCGGATCAATCCTGCTAAAGACCTTTTTATTTCCAGGGTGATCCACCAGACCTTCATCGATGTACAGGAGGAAGGTACCGAAGCAGCAGCTGCAACCATTGTTGAAATGTGTTTTACCAGTATTGAAGGCGGAGGAGGACCATTGATCTTCCGAATTAATAAACCGTTCCTTTATGTCATTAAAGAAAATTCTACCGGTGCGATAATGTTTATGGGTAAAGTGGGTAAGCCGGACTATTCCTGATCACGTGTAATCAAAGTAATTTCAAACTGGCGGAAGGCTCAGTTATTGGCGCAAGGCTCCGGCCTTGTGCCCATGATTAATAAAAGCATATAACTTATCACAAGGTGTTTTAAAGCCTTAGCCAATTGCTTTTGAGAGGTAAAATATTAACTTTAAGGCAAATAATTAACAAAAAGCTGAGAATATGGGTGCCACACATTAATTGCGGCATTTTAGGGAAGGCTACCATAATAAACCAAAAAATAAAATTATCTGCATTCCGGATACATCTTCCGGAAGGGCACACCCAACTGGTGTAACTGCCGCACGTCTCAGGCCTTGCAGCCTCATTACCCTGCAATCAGCTTTTACCGTTCATAATTCTTTTTCTTATCAAATTCAATCAACTCGACAGGTGCTCCGTTATGCTCAATCATTGCAATCCTCACACCGTCAGAAGGTAGAGTTGGTGATGTAATAATTTTCAAATCCCGGTTTTTTAGTTCAAAATCCAGATCATCCACTTCGAATGCAATATGAGGAATGGTTTGTATTAATTGGGCAACCGGACTGTCCCGCTCGAATCTCATCCATTCAATACCGAAAGGACTGGTATCAAATCCTGAAACATAAAACTTCAGCCGGGGCAAATATTTTTCATTCGGCATTACCTCATCCGTTGGTATTCCTATATGATGGTATTTCCATCCCCAATCTGCAATGCAGGGCGGCAATTCAAAATCCTGACGTACTGGTTGCATTTCTTTCATATTGTATGGTTTATCTGTAT
>CAZBJH010000027.1:0-23332 GCA_964492185.1 uncultured Bacteroidales bacterium
AATTTTCGGACAAGCGTAACGCGGCAAATGGGACTTTATGGACAGGCACTAATTAGTATCAACCTTTTATAAAAATACATATTACTGATAACTGATCCTTACCAAATCATCCCCAGGAATCCATCCTTTATTACCGTCCTCAAGTCTGATCTCATTCCAGCCACTTACACTATCGGTAACAAAAACTTTTGCCCCTTCATGAAGGATAAAAAGGTTAGTGCCATATTCATTCGGTGAGCTTTTCGCGGTTACTGTTGGTGTAACGATGATGGCTCCCGGATGATTCTCCATGTATTCTTTCCTTTTGGCCGAAAATACAAAACTTATTGCAGCTATAAACAATGCCAGCAGGCTTAACCAGAAGGAAATCTTTTTTAACCGGTAATTGCGTGTGAACAGATATGCCAAAAGAAATCCAAGCAATATTATAAAACTAACTATACTTGCTTTGGCCCACCAGTCAGAATCTGCCAGGCTATATACATACCGTATCCATCTTCGCACAAAAAATTCCGGAACTACATCAATCTTATCAGTAACAAAAGTCCTTGCTTTTTCAAGGTTGAACATAATATCCTCATTTCGCGGATCAAGTAAACCAGCCCTTTCGTAATTTAAAATGGCTTGTGGGATATTGTTCATCTTATAATAAGCATTTCCTAAATTAAAATATAATTCTGCCGCCTCATATCCCTCTTCAATAATCTGTTCGTACATTTCAACAGCCAGATCATATTGCCCCCGGGAATAAAGTTCATTTCCGCGGACAAATAGAGAATCCGGCGATGCCAACGCGTTAAGGGAAAAGATCAAACACAGCGGAGTTATAATAATAGCGTATCTCATGTTTATATTTATAATATTCTGCTAAAAATATGATCTTTATTTTAAGCTTTGTTCAATTTTAGTAATGGTCCGGATGGATTTTCTGTATATATCACCGAGGAACTCTGCCTTGTCACCCGGGGCAAACCGCGCATATTCACACTTGTCCAGCAAACCAAAAAGCTCTTCACTAATGCCGCCTTCTATGCCTCTTTTTTTGAGCTGCCGCGAGGCATTATCTCTTGATAAATCAGCAATCGGGATATTTAGCTTACCCGCCAAATAACCCCAAAGTGCTTTCACCACCTCTTCATAGAACTGTTCTTCTTTTCCTCCTTTCATCAGGCCTGCTGCTTTTTTCAATCGTCTGACCGCCTGTTTATTGGCTTTTCTGTTCTTAACCCTGACCAAATCAGCATTTCTTTTAATATGTGTACGCGTAAAAATGACAATTCCCGCGAAAATGAAAACAGCAACCATGTAAAACAGGTAAAAAAGCCTGGAGCCATGGAGATACTCACCTCTTGATTCAAATTTTACAGGGCCATTCTTGATATACCGGATGTCGCTTTCAAGCATTTCGTATTCTTTCTTCGATATACCGGTGATAACAGAACCGGTATCCCCCTCTCCCCTTTCAATATGAATGTTGTATTCGGGTGATTTGACAGTTATGTAGCCCTGTTTTTCTATATCGAAATAAGAAAAAGAAACAGGTGCTATGGTAAAATCACCGGGATGCCTTGCAATAATAGTATATTCAAAGGTTTTTGTACCTGTTGACCCGTTGGCTGTGTTCCTGATATCAGATCGCACAACAGGATCAAATACTTCCAGCGCGGGAGGAAATTTAATGTCAAGTTTATCGACAAGATAAAGGTTCCCCCTGCCCGAAAGAGTAATTTTCATTGTAATGGCATCATTTGTTTTAACACTTGTACTGCTTACTTCAGTATTTATCCTGAACTTGCCCACACCGCCCTGAAAGCCCGACGGCTTATTGACCGGCAAAGACTTAACATTAATTGTCACGGGCCGGCTTTCTAAAACAACCTGCACATTCCTGAACGGTGAATCAAAAAATTCATCAAACAGGCTCCTGGACCTTGATCTTGATCTCACCTGTTGCTGAACAGCCACAACCAGTTCAAAAGGATTTATTGTTATTTCACCCGGCTTCTGGGGTGTTAATATTACCCTTCGCAATATGCCCGTATTATATATTTCACCATTCACATTCTCACGCTGCAGGCTGGTAAGTTGGGGTATATCAATATCCTGCTTAAGAAAACCTGTATAATCAGGCCCCTTGAACTGCCGGTCGTAATTTACTACCTGCACACGTGTATAAAGCTTGATCCACGCTGAAATCTGTTCTCCAACAAAAGCTGATCTTTTATCTAAGTGTAATCTTACAAACAAATCTTCATCAGAAAGACCAGCCGATTCCTGTTTATCACCCTCCTGTTGCGGAGATGATCCCCGCGTGCTTTGGCCAACTACTTCAACAGGAACTGAATTGCTTTTATATGTCTTTCGCTTGTAGGTAATAGTCGCCGGCTCAATATTATATTTTCCTTCATCGGTAGCACGCAGATAATAAGTATATGTATAAGTTGACGATTTCGTTACTTTCCCGTTAATTATCTGCATACTCGAAGAATGGCCTGTACTGGGCCCTCCTAAAAGCTGAAAATGCTGAAGATCTGGAAGTTTTATCTCATCAGGCTTTTCACTTATTGAATAGGTAAGCTGAAACTGTTCACCTGCCCTCACTACCCGGGGTGCTGATGCAGAGAATTTCACATCCTGGGCAGGCAACAGGGTGAAAAAATTAATCAATACCGTTAGTAGAAATAATCTGTGCATCCTGAAATATTTATTTATTACATGACCGATGAAACAATTGCCAACTGCTATTATACATGGTTAAATGATTCCGGTATAATTCTGTTTTATTATTACAAATTTTGTAATGTTATTACCAGTTCTTTTCCACCGGAACTTTCCTTGCTTTTGACTTTTCTTCCTCAAGTTTTTTTAAAACATCCTTTTCTTCCTGTTCCAAAGCTTCGAGCAGGCGTTCAGCATCTTCCCTTGAAATTTGTTCAGGCTGTGGTTTTGCCTGTTGATTCTGATCCTGTTGCTGCTCCTGTTGTTGTTGTTCCTGTTCTTGTTGTTGCTGTTGCTCATCTTCCTGGCTGTCCTGATCCTGATCTTTTTGCTGATCCTGCTGCTGATTCTGCTGTTGCTGTTGTTGTTTCATACGATTGGCAAGGGCCAGGTTATGTTTGGCATCGGCATCATCAGGATTATTAATAAGTGATTTTTTATAAGCTTCAATACTTTCTTCCAGCTTATTCTCCCTGAACAATGCATTACCAAAATTATAATAATAGCGGGCCAGTGTTTCTTTATCTTCCTCTTCACCGGCAATACTCATATATTTAGTGGCAGCTGCCTCAAATTTTTCCTGTTTATATAAGGATCCGGCAAGGTTGTACTCAGCCTTATCCGATCCTGGTGCTTTTTCAAGTGCTTTACGATATTGAATCTCGGCATTATCATAATTTTCCTCACGAAATTCACGGTTCCCTTTACGGATAAATTTTCTTTCCGATTGGGCATATATGTTACTGCAAATAATGATAAACAATGTAAATAGTATGAAAACTCTCATAACTACCGGTTTTTTATTCGAAACAAATCAATATTTTTCAACCATTTATTCTTTCGCTCCAGGATCATGAATTCAATAATAATCAGTAATAATGCAACGACAATAAGGTATTGAAATTGCTCTTCATATTCACTATATACTTTTGTTTCTATCTCTTCCTTATCCATCCTGTTCAATTCATCAAACAATCTGTTCAGACCTACATTGCTGTTTGAAGCTGAAATAAACTCACCACCCCCTACTTTAGCTATTTCTCCAAGCATTGCAGCATCAAGCTTTGATGTAACAACATTTCCCTGCCGGTCTTTAATATACCCTGTCTGGTGTCTGCCCTGATACAAAGGAATTGGAGCACCCCTTCCCGATCCCATTCCAATTGTATAGATAAGTATTCCGTTCTCACGTGCTTTTTCAGCTGCCTCAACTGCATTGCCTTCATGATTTTCACCATCTGAAATAATGATCAACACGCGTGATGCTTCTCCCTGGGAGCCGAATGATTTCATCCCCAGTTCAATGGCTTTATCAATAGCAGTTCCCTGCCTGGTAACAATGTCAGTGGATATAGATGATAAAAATACCTTAGCCGAAGAATAATCGGTTGTAATAGGTATTTGCGTATAAGCATCACCGGCAAACACTATAAGCCCCAGTTTATCATCACTTAAACGGTCAATAAGTCGTGAAATAGCCTGCTTTGCCCTCTCCAGCCGGTTAGGTTTTATATCCCCGGCCATCATGCTGTTCGATACATCAAGTGCTATAATGATCTCGATACCCTTTCTTTTTTCTTCCTTCAGCTTAGAACCGAACTGAGGCCCTGCAACGGCCAGAATGATTAATGAAAAGGCAAGCAATAAGATAATGAACTTTAATGTTGAACGCGTGTTTGAAACATCGGGCATTAATTGACTGAGAATACCGGTATCTCCGAAACTTTTCAGCGCGTTTTTCTTTAAACGGAAAAACAAATAATAAACAATGATCAACACCGGTATTCCCAGTAGGAAATATAAATATTCACTATGTGCAAACCTGAACATCAATCTAAATTTTTATCAAGGTAAATTTCGTAATAGTGTATTTCGTAAAAGGATCTCGGACAGCAACAATATCATTGCCAGTATTCCGTATCCATAATATTCTTCCTGTTTACGGCTGAATTCTTTTACATCGATCTTTGATTTTTCCATCTGGTCGATTTCAGCATAGATCCTTCGCAACTTTTCATTATCCGTTGCCCTGAAATACTGTCCGTCAGTAATATCAGCTATTTCCTGTAGAGTTTCCTCATCAATTTCAACAGGCATATCACGCAGGTATGTCCTTCCAAAAGGATCGTGGACAGGAAAAGGCGCCATCCCCCTCGTACCAACACCTACCGTATATACGCGTATACCAAATGTTTTCGCCAGTTCAGCAGCTGTCAGCGGGTCTACCAAGCCCTGATTATTAACCCCGTCGGTTAACAAAATGATCACACGGCTTACAGCATCACTGTCCTTTAGCCTGTTCACCGCATTTGCCAGCCCCACTCCAATAGCTGTACCGTCTTCTATCATGCCGCTTTTAATTTCCTTGAACAGATTGATCAACACTGCATGGTCTGTGGTTAACGGGCACTGTGTAAAGCTTTCCGCGCTGAAAACGACCAGTCCTATCCTGTCATTCGGCCTCCCGGAAATAAACTCTATGGCAACATCTTTGGCGGCTTCCAGGCGGTCGGGCTCAAAATCCTGGGCAAGCATACTGCCTGATATATCAAGCGCGAGTACAATATCAATCCCCTGTGTTGTAATATTCTCCCATCTATTTGTTGACTGTGGCCGTGCAAGGATGATTATCAGCAGGGCTATAACTATTACGCGAAGCACAAATAATATATGCCTGAAATATTCTTTCCATGTTCTGTTTAAATCTTTAAAGGAAGCAACAGAAGATATCTGTAGAGTGGGCTGTGATTCCTTTTGTTTAAAGATATACCATACTGTAAGTGGTATGATCAGTAACAAAAGATATAAAAATCCCGGATCTGCAAATTCGTATCTAACCATAGCTCTTACATACTTTTCTGATTGTCTGATAATTCAGTTCCCTTTTCAAAACTTTCCGGAAAAGCCGCTCTCTTTTGGTCAGAGTCCCCGGAAATTCCCCTTGAATTTTCACCTTTCCGCTCCGGCTTCATATCCTGCCCTGATGATTCTGAGATCATAGTACATTTTACAAAGTTATATGCATTATCCATATGAGTCAGATTCTCGTCCGGCAGGGGCTCTTCTTTTGCAAATTTTACCAGGTCTGCTAATCCAAGCAGTTTACTCAG
The DNA here is from genome assembly GCA_964492185.1 of uncultured Bacteroidales bacterium. Lineage (GTDB taxonomy): Bacteria > Bacteroidota > Bacteroidia > Bacteroidales > UBA10428 > JAFGSZ01. Next base: position 5,829 of record CAZBJH010000027.1, read on the forward strand.
AATATCATAATTTATGTCTTCATCAGAAAACCAGCGATGAAAATCGTCAAGAATTTCAATAGTGGTTTGTTCCATAGCCATAATGCCAAACCTGCGTTCAATATATGTCCTTATGATCACTGACAGCCGGCTGTAATATTCCTTTGTTTTTTGCTGTTGCCATAACTTTTGTGCATTAAGCCTGTCAAGATCACGAAGTGCCAGGATATGTGCCGGTTCAGGTGGTTTTTCCCGCTTAAATACAGGTTTGTTTTGCTTTCTTCGCCTGAAATAATAAATCAGAGATCCTGTCACCAGTGTAATTAAAACAATCAGCAAAATATAGGGATACACCTCACCGAAACTTACCGGGGCCTTGTATATATCCTTAATATCACGAATAGTCCCCGTTGTGTCAATAGGTACAGAATGTACTTCAAGATAGTTTGGTGAAGAAAAAATTGTGTCCGGATTTCCCTTTCCATGGATAACAAAAGGATAGGGAGGGATATAATACAGGCCGCTGTCAAAAGCCGTTATCAAATGCTTCTGCTGCATCATGAGATCTTCATCGCCGGCCTTTGCAGAATCAATATCAAAGGATGAAACCAGTGTAATGCCTTCAGCAATCTTATTTTCAAAGGAGGGAAAATCCACCGTTAAACCAACAGGTTTGAGTACTTCAAATGACAACCGGATCTGATCACCGATCAGTATACGGTTTGTATCCAGTACAGCCTTCACGCTGATATCCCGGGCCTGAGTGGTTCGGACACCAACCAATAACAACAGGCTTATCCTGATAAATGCTGCAATACAATTCTTATATGGCAAAATAGATCTTAACATATACATATATCATGACCTCCTTTTAAAAAGAGTAATCAGGGGTTTGATATAATCCTCACCCGTCGAAATGGAAATAAAATCAACTCCCTCACGGGTTAAAGATTCATTTAATTGGTGTGATCTTACATCAAATGAATTTTTATAACTGTCACGAATAAATCTGTTGGAAGAATCAACCCATACATATTCTCCTGTTTCTGCATCTTTCAATTTGATCAACCCTATGGAAGGCAATTCGCGTTCCCGTGTATCATAGATCTTTATTCCCACCAGGTCATGCTTCCGGTTAGCTATTCGTATTGCTTCTTCAAAGTTTCTGTCAATAAAATCACTTATAAGAAAAGCGATACTCCTCTTTTTGATAACATTGGTCAGGTAACGTAAAGCTTCTGCTATGTTGGTGGACCGGCTTCCCGGAACAAAATAGATCAGTTCTCTTATAATCCGAAGAATATGCTGACGTCCTTTTTTTGGCGGGATAAACTTTTCTATCTTATCGCTGAACATGATCACTCCCACTTTATCATTGTTTTGAATGGCTGAAAATGAAAGAACAGCGGATAATTCGGTGATCATGTTTTTTTTAAGGACAGAACGGCTGCCAAATTCCCGCGACCCGCTGACATCTATCAGCAACATAACCGTAAGTTCACGTTCTTCTTCAAAGATCTTAACATAAGGATGATTAAACCTTGCTGTTACATTCCAGTCGATGTTCCGGATATCATCGCCATACTGGTATTCACGCACCTCACTGAATGCCATTCCCCTGCCTTTAAATGCACTGTGGTACTGACCAGCAAAGATTTGCTGGGTAAGCCCTTTCGATTTGATCTCGATTTTTCTTACCCTTTTAAGTAATTCGGTTGTTTCCACTTTACATTTCCGCTTTATTAATTCTTATCCTTTTTGTAATTAATCGTAAAAAACCATTCTCCTTTTTCCAGACGGATTATATATTTATCATCATCTTGTATATAAGTCCAGCTTGAATTATCTGCTTTTGAATACAATGAATCCAGCGCTTCGACAATATCTGGATAATTACCATAAGCACTCATTAACCTTGCATAAGTACATTCATCTCTGTCATCAAGAAAAAAGAGCATGGTTTGTTCGCTTATATTATCCTCATACTTCAGGTATTTATATGTTTTATTGGTATTAGTATTGTTAATTCTGAAGTTCTTTTTTTCAGTTTTCATGAAAGCCATAATATCATCCTTGTGCAAACCAATATAATGCTGCGCCTCCATATGCACTGCAGTTAATATAAAAATTAAAAATATGGCTTTCACTTTCTTCATAATTGTTATTATTACAATACTCTTTACTATTTCGTTATACTATTATCAAATTTAAAATAACTGCACTGTTACCAATTGCCTTGTTCATTAATATGGCTCAAACTCAGGCGTTTTTTTAATACCACAGCCCAACCTGAATTATTCATTTATCAGGCTTAGGGCAGATGTAAGGTGTCGAAAACTGAACCTTAAACCCGGCTAAGCCAATAATGCAGGTTAAGGTACTTCAATAGTGTTGAGTATATCCGTAATAATATCATCCGATGTAATATTCTCAGCCTCCGCCTCGTATGTAAGCCCGATACGATGACGCAATACCTTATGGCATACGAATCTTACATCTTCAGGTATTACATATCCCCTCCGTTTAATAAAAGCATAAGCTTTTGCAGCCTTTGCCAGGTTTATACTGGCTCTTGGTGATCCACCGTAACTGATCATATTTTCATATTTCTCAAGATGATATTCAGCCGGGAACCTTGTTGCAAAGACGATATCAATAATGTATTGTTCAATCTTTTCATCCATGTATACTTCCTTTACAATGTCCCGTGCCCTCATAATATCATCAGGTTTCAGAATGGCAGATGCTGCCGGAAATTCCTTGCCCAGGTTTTCACTCATGATCATCTTTTCCTCCTCTTTTGAAGGATAAGTAATAACAACTTTCAGCATAAACCGGTCAACCTGTGCTTCAGGCAACGGATAGGTACCTTCCTGTTCGATTGGATTCTGGGTAGCAAGCACCACGAATGGCTGTGGCAATTGAAAGGATGAACTTCCGATCGTAACCTGCTTTTCCTGCATAGATTCAAGCAGTGCACTCTGAACCTTTGCCGGAGACCTGTTAATCTCATCAGCCAGTACGAAATTCGCGAAAATCGGTCCTTTCTTTACCATGAACTCCTCTTTCTTCTGGCTGTAGATCATAGTGCCGATAAGATCGGCAGGAAGCAGATCAGGTGTAAACTGAATTCTGCTGAATGCAGCATTAACTGTACTGGCAAGTGTTGTGACGGCAAGTGTTTTTGCAAGTCCGGGTACACCTTCAAGCAAAATATGACCGTCGGAAAGCAACCCGATCATCAGGCTCTCAACAAGTTCCTTTTGCCCGACTATGATCTTACCCATCTCAATGTTTATCAAATCAACAAATGAACTCTCTTTTTGTATACGTTCATTCAATTCTTTAATATTGATATTTGATCCATCCATAAAAGAAAAATTTAAAAATCCTTTGAAAAAACGATGCGAATGTAATAATTTTTATTCCAACACAATAAACAGTTCAATAATCATTAACGTAAATAACTGATAATATATGCTTTATATTTTCTTAAAAAATGTTAAAAACATAATCTGGTAATTAAATCGTATTTTTGACAGAATCGGGACAAGATAATGTTTTGTTTCAACACGAACACGTATTACTGTTATAAACATTATGTACAGGTATTTTATTCAAATTCTGTTTGACGGTACAAATTATCATGGCTGGCAGATACAACCCAATGCACAGTCCGTTCAGCAAATTGTCAATAATTCATTATCAACCGTGCTCAGTGAAAAAATAGTGACTGTCGGGGCAGGGAGAACTGATACGGGAGTTCATGCCCGGCATTTCACAGCCCATTTCGATCACCATGAACCCGGTCTTGAATATAATACAAAACTTCTTTACAGGATCAACGGGTTGCTGCCCCCGGATATCGCTGTACGGAAATTAATTCCGGTATGTAATTATGCCCATGCCCGCTATCATGCATTATCAAGAACATATAAATATTACATTACAAATAATAAAGATCCCTTTGTAACCCGCTATGCCTGGCATTTTAAAGGAGATCTTGATATCAGCTTAATGAATCAGGCAGCCAATATTATAAAAGAACATTCGGATTTCTCCAGTTTCAGTAAACTGCATACCAGCGTCAAAACCAATATATGTACAATTCATAAATCGGAATGGACAACCAAAGACGGTATATTAACCTATACGATCTGTGCTGACAGGTTTTTACGTAATATGGTAAGGGCAATTGTCGGTACTTTAATACAGATTGGCAGGCAAAAATATCCGGCAGAATTTATCCGGGAGATCATTAATAGCAAAGATCGGAACAAAGCCGGTTCTTCTGCTCCTGCCCACGGACTTTTTCTTTATCATATAGATTATCCGGAAGAAATTTTTATTTAGTGTCTGTTCATAATGTCCGATATCCGCGTTGCTGCCAAAATTTTAAATTTTCAAATACTTTTGTGTTCTGTATTATTCCAAATACCCGAAAGAAATTTCTTATGATGCCAAAAACTAATGTTTATCAACTTATAATAACAATTAACAGAATTCCTGAAACATTTTATAACAATTCTCGAATTTCGCCGTAAAAGTCAACAGAAACATAAACTATTGGGAAATGAAAAGGATTTGTGGACTATTTATCATTTTTTTCATTATTACATTCACATCACTTGCACAAACCGGAATCCCCAGGGCGCAGGCTATGTTTATTTATAATTTTTCCAGGTTGATCGAATGGCCTGCCAATTACAAGTCTGGTGATTTTGTGATCGGAATATACGGCAACTCACAAATTGAAAAAGAACTGAGTATCTATACAAATGGTAAAAAAGTCGGAAGCCAGTCTATTGCTGTAAAAAGTTACAGCTCACCTTCGGAAATATCAAATTGCCATATTTTATTTGTTCCTTTTTCAAAAACAAAGGATTTAGATAATATCAAATCACAACTTAACGGTGAAAGCACTCTGCTCGTAACTGAAAAAAACGGTGCCATAAATGATGGTGCAGCCATTAATTTTTTAATAATTGGTGACAAGCTAAAGTTCGAACTGAAGCATGCAAATGCATCCGCTTCCGGTATAAAAATGAGTTCCAAGCTAACCGAAATGGCTTATAAGACCTATTAGGACGTACAGCTGATTTAATAAAAAACAATATATCTGACAAGGGTGGAAACCCGCCCTCCATGGACGACTGATTTATAGGCTTGATTTTTCAGTATATCTTTTTTTTACTTCTCATCGGTCCGAAATCGCTCTCTCCTTATCCCTGATCTCATCTCAAACAATCTCATTATTCCATATCTGCCATGATCTCTCAGCCTGCAAATGCAACATCTCCAACCCATTGATAATTACAGCACCTCCTTTTTCTCCCTCCCGTAAAAAAGAGGTTTTTTCAGGATTGTAAATCAGGTCATAAAGAACATGTTTTGAAGTTATGTGCTCATAAGGAATATCGGGTTTCTTTTCCTTGTAAGGATACATTCCCAGTGGTGAAGCATTCACAATAATACTGAAATTACTGATTACCTTTTCACATAGATCAATATAGGACAAATGACTGGATTTTTTCGGTGTCCTGGAAACAAAGCAATGATCGATATTCAACTGATCAAAAGCATAAGAAACAGCTTTTGACGCTCCTCCCGTACCCAGTATCAATGCACTCTTATGGTATTGTTTAAGATGTGGCTTTATTGAATGATAAAATCCATATGCATCCGTATTATAGCCATGTAACAAAACCCGGCTATCGTTTCTTTCGATTTTAATCGTATTTACAGCACCCACTCCTTTCGCGATATCATCCAGGGTATCCATGTATTGTAAAACACTTTCCTTAAAAGGTATGGTCACATTCAATCCTATCAGTCCGGGATTTTCCTCGATCACCGTCAGAATCGCATCAATCTTTTCAATCGGATAGTTATTATATTCGCATTCCCGGATTTGTTCTTTTCTGAATTTTTCATTAAAATATCCTTTTGAGAATGAATGTCCGAGCGGATAACCAATTAAACCAAATTTCCTCTTCATTAAAAAAAAATTGTTTATTTTGTTTTTATCGCGGCAAATTTCTCAATCAACCAGATCGTAATAATCCCCCCTGTAATAACCAAAAGCACCAAAATCACTTCACGGTTTATTTCCCGCGGAACAAAACGCTCCCATTTTTGTATAATGGGTTCACCATCCGGCTTAAAAAGAATATTTCCGTGCACATCATGCTGATATCTAGGCTCTTTCCATGGCCACAACACACTAAGTGAACCCAGTATAAATCCTGTTAAGACTGCTACTGTTTGATCTCTGAAATTCTTGTACAGGTATGATAAAAAATGGGAAAAGGCAATCAGCCCGACAACTATCCCGATAAATACCGGGAAAAGAATATCCATACGTGCACCACCTACTCCATCAATTACCACGAGCTCATAATTACCCATCAGGATCAATACAAACGATCCTGACAGACCGGGCAGTATCATACTGCATACAGCGACAACACCACTAACTATAAGGTAAATAAAACCATCATTTTCCGTGGCCGGATTCAAAACAGACAAACCTGCTGCAATGGCGGTTCCTGCAATCAACATAATTATAACCATGGGATTAAACCGTTCAATTGTCTTACCCACAAAGTATACTGAAGCCAGAATAAGTCCGAAAAAATATGCCCATATATAAACCGGATATTGTAAAAATAAAAACTCAAGAAGTTTTGCAATTGAAAAAATACTCACAATAACTCCAAGAAAAACCCAAACCAGGAAAGTAAGATTTATATGTCGTGCAAATTGTTTAAAACGACCAGTGAAAAATAATCGTATTGCCTGCATATCAAAAGATTTTATCGAATTGATCAACTCTTCAAAAATACCGGTGATCAACGCGATAGTTCCTCCTGAAACTCCTGGAATAACATTAGCTGCTCCCATTCCCATTCCTTTGAAGAACAATCCTGTGAAATATTTCATTCGGTGCATGCGGAAATTTTTAAAATTCAGGCCCAAATATACCATTATTTTTCTCTTGCTGCAGATTTATTTTTAATAAACAAAGCAAAAGAAAACCAATATATTATTACCAGTTAAACAATTTGCCTACTTTATTGACAGACACTAATTAAATAACATATTATTATTTCAGGATTTTTTAAAGCTATGCCGGTTGGGGGATTATTCATAAAAGTCATGAATACTGCTTTTAATCATAATCATCCGGCGATTGCTGATATTTTTTATATTCATCAGGAAGAAACTGAAAAAAGGTATCCCCACGTAACCCCAGCCGCAGGCATTCAAGAGGAATCACACCATCGGGAGCAATATTGCCAAGATTAACATTACAGCCCTGTAACTTAATGAAAAAAACCTGCTGTTTTCCTGTTGGAGCTTCCCAAAGTACATTATCAGGATGGACATGCTCACTAATAGTATTTATCAGTTGTAGATTGGCCGAACCGTCACTGTTATAAATACCTATTGTGCCGCTTTCCCTGGCTTCGGCAATAACCTTCCATGATCCGGCTTCCAGCTCAGATTCCATCATTTGTACCCAGGTACGGTCAGGTATCACAATACCACGTTGCTTTGAGCCTACCTCTGAAATTACTGTGGCATACCTTGCCATCTCTTGAATATATCCAAGCTTATCTTCATGCCCGATATGCATCGAGCCATCAGAAACTTCAATCATATCCATTTTATATTTACCGACAAATTTCAAGAATTCTTCCACCTTATCCCTGATTGCAAAGACTTCGAAAAGTGTTCCACCAGGATAAACCTTAATATCTGCTTCATGATATAGCTTGATCTTTTCAGCCAATTTATTGGTGATAGCAGAAGTCCCGAACCCAAGCTTCACCAGATCAGTGAATTCACCACTTGATTCAATGAACCCTTCTACTTGTCGTAAACTTAATCCCTTATCCATTACCATGGTTAATCCCTGCTCACGACGTTTATCTGTACGTTGGGGCATGTGGGGCAGCTGAATATTCATACCATTCTACTTTTTATGTTTCTTATATTTATGGATCAGCTTATTAAACGATCTGCTTTTTTTGATTTTCGGAAAACTTGCTATTACTTCCTGATGTTCGGGGAAATTAAGAGATAACGCCCTTTCAAAATATCTTCTTGCTTCCGAACCCCGGTTTGCAGTCAGATAATATGCAGCAAGCCTGTAATTCAGGGAAGATACATCCTGGTTAAACTTATAAGCCCTGTTAAGTATGCCGATGGCCGAATTAACATCACTATTATCAAATTTAAGCTTTGCATATGCCATCCAGGCTTCATAATCATTCGGATCAAGTTCAACGGTCCGTTTGAATGCACCGGAAGCCTTATCCAAAAGATCAAGTTGATCATAAACCTCCCCGATCAGGAACCAGTATTCCGGATTTTCCGGATCAATCTTGAGCGCTTTTTTCAGAAAATACTCACTATCGATATATTTACGCTGATTATAATGTACCAGTCCAATTCCAAACCAGGCATCTGACAACTGATTATCATAACGCAAGGCTATTTTATAGTATCTTACGGCCTTTTTATAATCATTTAATTTTTCATAACATTCGGCGAGATATAAATAAACATAGGCATTATCCTCCTCCAGTTTTATCATTTCCTTGTATACATCTACAGCTTTATGGTATTCTTCGGTATTTATGAATATACTTGCTTTATTAAAATAAGCAGAAATATATTTGGGATTAATGGCAATAGCAAAATCATATGCCTCCAGTGCTTTCTTGTTTGAATTCACGGATGAATACAACATTCCAAGATTAAACCAGATATTTTCTGAAAAAGGGTCATTGTCAATGTACTTCAGGCAACAGCTTATACTTTTATGAAATTCACCGCCCCGTTCATAGCATAAAGCAAGTTCATACAGATACAGAATATTGTCAGGCTCCAGCTCATAAGCAAGTTTCAGATATTTGATCGCTTTGGACAGGTTATTCAATTGCAAGTATGATTGAGCTATTGTATAGACAACTTCATTACGGTTATCTGATGCCAGTTGAATTGCTTTTTCAAATGCCGGGGTTGCCAAATCCTGCCGGTCTAACATATTATATGCCAAACCCTTAAATAAAAAAAGCTCGAAGTTTGAGTTTTCCAGCATTTCAATTCTTCGTATAATTGAAAGGCCTTCGGAAGGTTTTCCGTTCTCAATTAAAATATTGGCATACTTTAACTGAATGCTGGTAGCTGAGGGATGCTGCTGCAAACCAAGTTGTGCAGCAGATTTTGCACTATCAAAATTTTTATGATCAAGGAAATACTCAATGATATTTTCAAATTCAAATACATCAAAAAAACCTGGCTTGTTCCTCTTCAACATCTCCCGGTACCGGTCAATTGTATAAGAAAATTCTTCTTCATCAAAACCATTGAAGCTATCTTCATTCATTTCGAAATAATATTGTCTTTATTTCCAGTAAAATGATAACGAATATAATAAAATCTTTACTTTAATCAACATCATTATTTTTAACAAGTCGTCGTTTATTAAATATTCTTTTATAAATCAACCTGTTATTCATAAATAATGTTAATAATTATTCCTGCATTGATAGTTTGGATCAGTATTTACAACATGAAATACTAGTTTACCATTTGATCCATATTTACTGTCAGTTTACCTCTATGCCTGATCATATCCAGTACAAGTTTATGGTCCTTACCCAAAATTCCGGATATATAATCTATATTTTCATTTATAAGTTTAAATTCATTTACAGATCTTCTTTGTAACCTCTGGATATTTCTGTCGTGTTGAAATTCAATTCCCATAGCCTGAATATTCTTATAATGCCGGTCAAACAAAAGCAGTTCTTTTGCCACATTGATGCCATAACGACCGATCAATACCTTTACCAATGCAAACCACGGATCATAATCCTTAGTATTCCAATAATAATCGGCAGCAGTGATCATTCGTATTACATCAAATTCATTATCAGATTGATAATTCAAAATTACTTTTCTTCCTTTCAACATTCCGATTGCTTCTGCAAAATAATTATTTCTGTATGGTGAAAAAAGACTTCCACTACGGATCTTGCCCGGGTATAAATTACGTTCCATTAATACATTTTGATTTACATTACTAATCATTAATGTATTATCTAAAAGAACCGGGGATGTATTACTGATTCCTTCAAAACGCTTAACATCAAGTATGCTCAGATTGCTTGTAAAAACATCATTGCCGGTCCACAACAGGGAAAGATTATCATATTTATCAGTCAATTCGTTAAAATACAGTTCTCCTTTCCCGCCGCCAAGATCAATCACCTTATTATTAAACCAGACGGGTAGCAGTTCAATGCCTTTATTATTACCATCATAGTTTTTTGCAGCTTCAGCAATCTGATAAAAACTATCTGACGTTGTTGCCGGTAATACCTCCCGAATGCTACTGTAATTCACAAAATACGGATTAAAAAACAGAAATGAAGAAAAGGCGATATTATCTATTCCTGCAGAAAAGATCCGTGGAATGTCCGCAGGCTTGATATGATCAGAAATATCGGTAAGACTGAATGATGAATTATCTGGTGATTGAGTCATTGCAAAAAAGCCCGGCCATGTAATAATCGCATTACAACCAACGCCTGAATATTTATTAATAAGGTCTCCTGCTTTTCCTAATTCATTTATTGATTTTTTATTTACAGGACTACTTTTCATATTCAGATAAAAACCATTCAGCTTAACCTTTGCAAGATTCTTTATTAAATCCCCCCATAGCGTATTATCAGATTGAGGGCAGGGAACACGGACAATGACATTCCTGCTAAAAAAATCAGGATAATCAATAATACGGGCATTATGAAAGATAAACTCCATATTATCGAACAGCTGAATTGCCGTGTATGCTGCATTAAGATTATCCCCGGGATCATTCCCTGATAGAAATACGACATTTGGCAGATCAGTTTGTGTACTTATAAAATATGCCTGTTCTAAATCCGCGATCTTATCATAAGGTAAAATAGCAGCAAATTTTGCAGAAAGATGATTCTTTCCTATGCTGAATACAAGTTTGCTTTTTGCAAGTTCTTCCTGACTTATCCTGGTTCGTATTTCATAAACCGGATCTTTCGCGGGAGAATTATGAATACCGTGATAATTGTCCAGAATTTTGTTACGAATAATTTCTGCAGCCAAACGAGTTATATTATCAGTATATTCAGGGACAAGAATTACAGGAAGCCCCGAAAGTTCTGACGTATCCGAAAAAAACCGGATTGATTCCAGCTTTTTAAGGTGTTTTGGCGTGGGGATCAGCATGTCATACTTCGAAAAAGAAGTGTCAAGCATGGATTCCAGTTGCTCAAGGGGAGAAAAGTTAACAGATGTATAGTAAAGTTCTGCCTGATCGATCCACATAGTACCTGTACCTTTCAATCCGAGAAAAACCTTAACATAACGGGCTTCATCAGGAATATCACCGCTGCTTATTGTAAAATCGTGAGATTTTCCAACAACCCTGGTCCATTCCATTTTATCCACAGCCCACAAATTAGCAAATGAAAGCCATTTAATCGATGAATTGATTTTTTTATCTATAACAGGGATATACTGATCTCCTGAAATGGCAATCCTGTTTTTATCAAAATACTTTAGCCGGATATCAATTGCATCATACAATTTGGTTCCCAGACGAAGTGTCGGTGACTCAATATTTTCGAGCCTTACATGGAAATTAAGCAGGTAGTTACCCGGAATAACCTTGATAAACTCAGATATAACCCCTTCACCCTCAATGTCAGTTTCATTTGCCTTTTCCCGATGGATCTTTATAGCATGGTTACCCTGGAAAACCTCATTCTTTTTATATAAGCTGTCTTTTGTTATATCCACCCAATCTACATGGTCACCCGATTTTTGCCATCCGTCAATTGTAAAGCTAAAATCAATCGTATCAATTGTATACTTGCGGCCGCTTTCAAAAGAACCGTTTATCAGCAAATTACTGCGCAAATATTTTTGCTGGCGCACACGGAAAGGAATGGTTGAAGGATCTGTGCTTGTCCACTTTGGTGATTGTCCGGTTTGTTTTTCAGGCTTGTGACATGAAAATATCAATTGGATAATCACCAGTAGCAAAATGGCATTATTAAATATCCGGGTACGCATTATATTACCTGATTAGTTCAAAAATATCATTTATTAATCTGTTTACGATTAAGTTACACTTATCTTTATTAAAGAGCCATAGGCAACTAAATCGGATTAACTTGCTTTGGAACAGATTATTTAAAAAATCCATCAGCAGGGCAATTTATTAAAATTATAGAATTTCCGATATAAACCAAGTGCCGGAAATAAAAAAATTGCTTAACCATAAATTTTACCTTCAGCAGCAAGCAGGGTATTTTTAAGCAGTGCCACCCTTGTCATAGGGCCTACACCTCCGGGCACCGGAGTAATCAGGCTTGCTTTTGGAGACACTTCATCAAAATTAATATCACCTTTCAGCTTCCAACCCGATTTAGTCTTATCAGATTTAACCCGGGTTGTACCGACATCAATGACAACAACTCCATCTTTAACCATATCAGCTGTAACAAACCCGGGGCTACCGAGAGCAGAAATAAGAATATCAGCCTGTCGTGTAATATCCTTAATATTTTTAGTCCGGCTATGACATACGGTTACCGTTGCGTTTCCGGGAACAGCCTTTCTTGATAACAGAATACTCACGGGACGCCCTACAATATTACTGCGGCCTATAACCACACAATACTTACCGGATGTTTCAATATCATACCGCTCAATAAGTTCCATTATACCTGCCGGAGTGGCAGAAACAAAAGCAGGAAGCCCAATCACGACCCTGCCAAGATTCATAGGATGAAAACCATCCACGTCTTTTTTCGGGTCAATAGCCTCAATCACTTTTTGCTCGGAAATATGCGCGGGTAATGGCAACTGAACAATAAAACCATCGATCTCAGGATCATTGTTAAGATCATGAACCGTGGCAAGCAATTCTTCTTCTTTTACATTTTCATCATGCCTGATAAGGCTCGACCTGAATCCGACCGCTTTACAGTCCTTAACTTTAAGATCCACATATGTCTCACTTGCCCCGTCATGGCCCACCAGCACGGCAGCCAGGTGTGGAGCCTTATCCCCTTTGGACACGATCTTCCCGACTTGTTTTGCTATCTCGGTCTTAATATCAGCAGCTACTTTTTTTCCGTCAATAAGTTGCATTTATTACAGGTATTTATTGTTTAATATTTATCAAAATAACTTGTCGCCACAGCCGGCGCGCGTTTGCAACGCGTTCCTAATATATACCATTCCATATCGCTGGCGTACCTTTGCAACGCGTGCCCAACACATACTCTACATCCTCCCCTTCATACTACTCATCATCCTCTGCATATTCTTACCCCCCGACATCATCTTCATCATCTTACGCGTTTCATCAAACTGTTTCACCAGTCGGTTAACATCCTGCACATCTGTCCCGCTACCGGCAGCAATCCGCTTTCTTCGCGACCCGTTAAGCAATGAAGGATCATTCCTTTCTTCGGGAGTCATAGAATAAATAATAGCCTCAATACCCTTAAAAGCATCATCATCAATATCCATATTTTTAATTGCTTTACCGACTCCGGGAATCATACCGGCCAGATCTTTAATATTTCCCATTTTTTTGATCTGCTGGATCTGCTTTACAAAATCATTCAGATTGAACTGGTTTTTGGCAATCTTCTTTTGCATTTTCCTTGCCTCATCCACATCGAACTGCTCTTGTGCTTTTTCCACAAGCGAAACAATATCTCCCATGCCAAGAATCCTGTCAGCCATACGCGAAGGATGGAACAATTCAATAGATTCAGGCTTTTCTCCCGCACTGATAAACTTTATGGGTTTATCGACCACAGAGCGGATAGAAAGTGCTGCACCGCCCCGGGTATCCCCGTCAAGCTTTGTAAGTACAACACCGTCAAAATCCAGGCGTCTATTAAACTCTTTTGCCGTGTTTACAGCATCCTGTCCAGTCATTGAATCCACAACAAATAATGTTTCATGAGGATCGACGCCTTTTTTGATCGCTGCGATCTCGTTCATCATCTGCTCATCAATAGCCAAACGGCCTGCCGTATCAATAATCACCAGGTCATGTCCCGAGCGGCGGGCTTCTTTGATCCCCTGTTTGGCAATTTTCACAGGATCCTTATGATCTTCTTCCAGAAAAACGGGTACATTGATCTGTTCACCCAGCACCTTCAACTGTTCAATTGCAGCGGGACGGTATATGTCACCGGCTATAAGCATCGGGCTTTTACCCCGTTTGTTTTTCAAATGATTAGCCAGCTTACCGCAAAAGGTTGTTTTACCCGACCCCTGTAGGCCGGAGATCAAAATAACAGCAGGATTACCTTTAATATTGACATCCACATTTTCCTTCCCCATCAATTCAGCCAGCTCATCATGAACGATCTTCACCATCATCTGGCCGGGCTTCACTGCTGTAAGGATTTTTGATCCCAATGCTTTTTCCTTTACCGTATCGGTAAAACTCTTTGCTATCTTATAATTTACATCGGCATCAAGCAGTGCCCGGCGGACCTCCTTGAGTGTTTCCGCCACATTGATCTCGGTAATTATTCCCTGGCCTTTTAACAGTTTAAAAGACCTTTCCAGGCGATCACTTAAATTTTCAAACATATCGTGTCAAAATTTTTATCATACTTCACAATTACATTCTCTCAGGAACTTCAATCCCTAGTAATCCCATTGCTGTCCGAACAATTTCCGCTGTTTGTTTTGACAGCATCAGCCTGCAATCCCTTACTGCCTTATCTTCCTCTTTTAATATCGTATAATCATGATAAAACTGGTTATACTCCTTCACAAGTTCAAAAATATAATTGGCAACCAATGCAGGGTTATAGCTATTTCCGGCTTCCCTCACCACAAAGGGGTAATCGTATATCAATTTTAACAGGGTCTTTTCTTTTTCGTTCATTTTTACAGTGGGTTCAACCATCCCGGGCATTTTTATCCCCAATTCACCGGCTTTTCTGAATACCGAACAAATACGGGCATAAGTATACTGAATGAAGGGCCCTGTATTTCCATTAAAATCAATGGATTCACGCGGATCAAAGGTCATATTCTTTGAAGGATCGACTTTTAAAATAAAGTACTTTAATGCACCAAGCCCAATGATCCTGAAAATATTTTCCTTCTCCTCACAGGTCATCCCTTCCAGCTTACCCAGTTCCTTAGACATTTCCCTGGCCGTTTCGATCATTTCATCTATCAGGTCATCGGCATCAACCACTGTTCCTTCACGCGATTTCATCTTGCCTTCCGGTAGTTCCACCATACCGTACGACAAATGATATAGATCTTTTGCCCATGAAAAACCGAGTTTATCCAGAACGATAGACAGAACCCTGAAATGGTGTTCCTGCTCGTTGCCCACCACATATATCATTTTATCCGGCTGGTAATCGTTCTGCCTAAGCTGCGCCGTACCTATATCCTGGGTCATGTATACCGAAGTACCATCACTCCGCAACAGTATTTTTTCATCCAGTCCTTCATCCTTCAGGCTTACCCATACCGAACTGTCATCATGCCGGTAAAAAACACCCTTTTCAAGGCCCTCCATAACGATATCACGACCAACAATATAAGTATCAGACTCGTAATAGATCTTATCAAAATTTACACCAAGCCGCTCATATGTAATATTAAAGCCATCATAAACCCATTCGTTCATGGTTTTCCACAGATCAACCGTTTCGGGGTCACCGGCTTCCCATTTACGCAACAGTTCCCTGGCTTCTTCTATGACCGGGGCCTTTTGTTCAGCTTCTTCCCTGGACATCCCTTTACCATGCATTTCAGCTATCTGTTTTTTATACTCCTGGTCAAACTTCACATAATAATCACCAACCAGGTGATCACCCTTTTTTCCAGAAGATTCCGGTGTCTCGCCATTACCCCATTTCTTCCAGGCCAGCATGGATTTACAGATGTGTATTCCGCGGTCATTCACAATATTTGTTTTCACCACCTTTTTCCCGTTAGCTTCCAAAAGATTGGAGACAGCAAAACCCAGCAGGTTGTTCCTTACATGTCCGAGATGAAGAGGTTTATTTGTATTTGGCGAAGAATATTCCACCATGTACGTCTGTATATCCCTTGCCACAGATGCCTTTTTGGAGTATCCTGTCCTGGCAGCCTCATTCAATTGTTGGATATAAAAGGAAGTGCTGATATTTAAATTAAGGAATCCTTTTATCACGGAAAAACCTTCTACTTCGTTTACAGTCCCCTCAAGGTAGAGGCCGATATCATTAGCTGTTTGTTCGGGTCCCTTTTTTGATATCTTCTGAAAGGGAAATACCACTACCGTAATATCTCCATTGAAATCCTTCCTTGTCTTTTGGATCTGAATGCTTTCCTCATTAATTGAACTGCCATATAATTGCAAAACCGCATCTCTTACCGAAACAGCTAATAATCTTTCGAGACTCATATTTTCAAAACCTGTTAAAATTTTAAGCCACAAAGATAATATTTGAAGATGAGGAATGAACGGCCAAAAGTGGTTTTTTTATCAGACCTGTTCTTAAAACATAATTAGTGTCTGCTGAAAAAGTCTGTAGCGCATCAGATACAAGGCGGCAAAGCGAAGCTGTATAAGGATACCGCGAGCTACAGCCAACGCGATTGATCATGTGCTACAGACTAACAAAACCCTCACCATTAAGGGGATAAATTTAAAAAGGTACAAAGACAACCGAGCGAAGCGAGCTCATGAACACAATTAAAATGAATAAAGGGGGGAATAAAAGGACATGAATATTTTAATAACCTAATTATTGGTGAGGGTTCACCGAGCACCTTATTAAATTATTAATTCGCGAGATAACAACCGATCCCGCCCAAGCGGGAGAGCTCGTGAACACCATTAAAAATAAACAACAGGTGAACAACTACCACCAACTTTGATTAAACGAAATAACAAATTAATTACTAATAACTTAAATAAAATATATTCTTGTGAAATATTATCCTTAATAAGTGCAAATGATTTTATTAATATGAGTTAAAACACTTGCACCTGACAAACAATTAGTTGCTGTATTGTGCTGACTATTAATATATTTAGTGTTTGCAGCGCGTGCATGATTTTTGCTTCCACCTACCAGCTCTTTCTATTCATATAACTTTATTTTACGTTCAGCTTTTCCTCTTCGAGCTTCTAACTTCGAGCTCTTTCCCTTTCAGCTTTCGACTTTTTCCCTTCCGGCTTCCGGTTTCGAACTCTTTCCCTTTTAGCTTTAGACTTTCAGCTTTTCCTCTTCCTGCTTTCAGCTTTCGACTTTCGACTTTCGACTTTCAGCTCTTCCTATTAAAAGTAAATTTTCTTATACAACTTTGTTCTACGTTCGGCTTTTCCCTTCGAGCTTCGAGCTTCGAGCTCTTTTCCTTTCAGCTTTCGACTTTCGACTTTCAGCTCTTCCTATTAAAAGTAAATTTTCTTATACAAC